>CAZDOW010000045.1:0-22229 GCA_964507115.1 uncultured Maribacter sp. | reverse complement strand
CCTGGCGACTATGATGTAATTATTACGGATGCCGCGGGTTGTTCTATACCCGTGAATGGTATTACTATTGCACAGCCAGATGAATTAACGGCAGATGTTGAAGGAGAAACTCCAGCAACGTGTACAGGAGATGTAAATGATTTTGGATTTAAATTCCTTAATTACCCTACAACCTTAGGTACTATTCAATTTAGTGCTGATGGAGGCAATGACTGGACAATAGGTGACAATAGTGTTCCGGGAACTTCAGACGTTCTTACAGGCTACTTATCCGGTAGCACTGTGAATCCTTCTATGCGAACCATAGATGGCTTGGGCAATACAATCTGTCAAGTTGATTTTCCTCCATTTGTAATCCCTTTTCCTTTGGATGATTTGGATATTACCATTTTACCTATTATCGTAGATTGTGATGAACTTCAGGTAACTGTAAGAGGACAAAATGGTACCGGACCTTATCAATACACCTATTCTGAAGATTCTGCGAACTTTAATCAAGTTACACCGGTAAATGGTTGGACAACATCTTACATAGCTGGCGCAACGCACACCTTTATAGGACTAACACCTGGTAGAACCTACTCTTTTTATGTGAGGGATGCCGCAGGATGTGTACGACAAAGTAGCGTAAACGTAAACGATGTTCCTACCGTTGATAACCCAATGGATATCACAGCGAGTTTTGAACCTTCTTGTTCGGGAGCAAATAATGGAGAAATAACCTATTCCATTGTAGATTTTGACGGTGCTATTGAACCTGATATGACATGGACTTTATTTGATATCGATGGAAACACAATAGACTCTAGCGGAGCCATTCCCGTTACCTATTCCAATACCGTAACTATAAACAACCTCCCACCTGACGCATACTATATTGTAGTGCAACAGGTAGATGCAGGAGGTACACCTCAGTGTATTAGCGGTAGCGAAAACTTACTTTTACAGGAACTAGACCCCATAACGGCAACACTTAACCCTTTTCAACATATCAGCTGTGAGAATCCAGGACTAATCCTAGTAGAAAATATACAAGGCGGCGGCGGCTCGTACAATTACACCGTTAGTGGCCCAGGAGGTTTTACACTTACTGGCACTACAGACAATCCAATAGAAATTCCTGCCAATTCCTTAGCAGGTCCTTATAATGTTCATGTTAGGGACCAGTATGGTTGTTCATATGACTTAGGGGATGTAACAATGACCTTGACTGCCAATCCAACAATAAATACAGTTGTGGTAGATAATTGTAGCGCAGCGGCATCAGTGACTATTTCGGCAACTACCGGTACGGCATCTATGGTCTATTCCTTAGATAATGGAAGTACGTATGTTAATAATGGTGGTATTTTCAATAATGTTACCCCAGGAAGTTATACGGTCTTTGTAAAAGATGGTAACGGTTGTACAGATTCGCGTGCGATTACTATCAACCCAAATCTTCAAGCTACCGCATCACTTACTCAAAATCTGGGCTGTGGTATCGGACAAGAGGCGGAAATCAGTATGGAGGTAAATAGTGGTTCCGGCAGCTATATGTATGAAATTTTGGATGCGACCAGCACATCGGTTTTCACGAGTCCAACCACATCAACTACCTTAATCACCGAACAAATAACCATAGCTGGCATATACACGGTAAATGTATATGATATGGGTACGAATAACCCCAGATGTAATAGAACATTTACAATTGACGTTTCTCCTACGGTGCTACCCGATTTCACTCCTAACCCAGCAGATGTAACCTGTAACGGCGGCAGTGATGGCATTATAGCAATCACGGAAAATAACAATGGCAACAATCCGTTGACCTACAGCCTAGTTCCAAATAATGGAAGCTTCAATGCTGCAACTAACATTTATGAAGATCTTCCGATGGGTACGTATAGTATAACGGCAACAGCTCCTAACGGCTGTACAACGACAATAAATAATATTGCGGTAAATGAACCCAATCCTATTACTTTTAATCTACCAACGGTAACTTCATTTGTTTGTAGCGCAGGCAACACCCAAGACAACGCAACAATTGCTATTGACTTGGCCAGTATTTCGGGCGGCTCCGGAGTCTATACCCGATATGAATTTGTAGCAAATGGTAGTGGCACCGTATTACAAAACGGAACCGACAGCAGTTATGTATTTACAGATAGCGCTGGTGGCGATGTAATGGTTCGTGTATACGACGAAAACGGATGTCCAGCAGAACTGTTGGTCAATGTACCCGCATATGATGCTTTAGGAACTGCGACCATAAGCGTAGATGATACCATCTCTTGTAGCAATTTAGGAGAAGATATTTCTATCAATATTACAAGTACCATCACCAACTATATTAGTCATCCTGGAAACTACGAGTTTAGGATGTTGCCAACTGGTACATTCCAAGCCTCCAATGAATTTACAGATCTGCAACCTGGTAATTATACCTTTACCATAAGGAATATCGCAACCGGTTGTGAGGTTACGACAACCCACTCCGTAGCAGACCCAAATACATTTGATGTCACAGTAACAAAAGTTTCCGATGTTGTCTGCTTTGGCGATGATGGTAGTATCACTCTGAGTATTACTGACGCAGCTTATTTAGGTGGATTCTCATGGGAAATATTCAACAGCAATGGGACACCAGCCGATCGTTCCGATGATGGAGTAGCTGTATTAACTGGAAATTCTTTGAATATGGGGCCAACAGCTACTATAGCTGTTCCAGCAGGAAATTATGTGGTCGAAGTGGTTCAAAACGCTTTCCCAGATTGTTCACAAGTACGGTCCTTTAACATTACTAGTCCTAGCGCGCCTGTTACACTAGATACGATTATACGCACGGATGTAGGTTGTGCAAACGACCAAGGAACAGCGTCGATTAGACCTTTAGGCGGATTGGCACCTTATAACATAGAATTAACAAGAATAACAACCGGCCCGGTAAGCAATACTAACGGAGTAAACGCAAATTTGTTCCAAAACCTAACAGCTGGTCAATATAGCATTAGCGTAACAGATGCCTTGGGATGTACCCAGACATTTGCCAATGCTTTTGAACTCTTATTACCAGAAGCTATCACCGGAACCGTTTCCCCAACGACTTTGGATTGTCAAGGAGATACGGATGCTTCTCTTTCTATAGTCTTGAGCCCAAGAAATGTAAGCAGTACCTATAGGTATATTTTAAATAGCTACAGTGATGCTACGGGAAGTACTTTAGTACGAAGTACAGCAAGTCAAGTTGGTGATACCTTCACTAATTTGGGTGCAGGATTCTATACTATTGAAGTATTGGATACGATGGGATGTACTTTTGAATCAGCAATAACAGAAATTGTAGAGCCAATCGATGTCAACGCGCAGCTATTGACTACACAATCAATCGGCTGCCAACAAGGAGCTTCATTGGTCTTAACTGCCTTAGGAGGCACAGCACCTTATAGCTGGAGTGTGGATGGTACCACATATAATCCTATGAACGGATCAAACGGACCCGATACGCACGAATTCCTAAATGTAGTGGCAGGGACCTATCAGTATTATGTTCAAGATAGTTTCAACTGTGTATCTACTATCTCTAATGAAGTGGATATAAATGCTATTGAAAATCTTAGTGTAGCACTTAATACCTCCGCTGCGGTTATTAATTGTAACGGTGAAAGCTCTGCATCTATTGATGCAGTGGCCGATGGTGGATTAGGAAATTACCAATATGGATTATTCGCTGACGCTAGCTTAACGAATGAACTTAGACCATACCAGACAAACAGTCTTTTTGATAATCTGACCGAAGGAACCTATTATGTACGTGTATTGAGCGAAGACTGTCAAGTTACATCAGAGGTAGTTACTATTACAGAACCAGAAGTTTTAGTAGCCACCCCAACTATCACAGATGTTCTTTGTAATGGTGAAGACAACGGTAGTATCGCAATAACTTTGGAAGGTGGCACGGCACCTTACCAATATGCCATATCCCCAAATCTGAATCAGTTCGATGATGTCAATAGCTTTCAAGACCTTGCACCGGGAGACTATTCGGTTATCGTACAAGATAGTAAAGGTTGTTTTGAGCTGATAGAATTCACGATTACAGAGCCGGACATTTTAGAAATGGAAGTGACCGTTACTCCAGAGTATTGTGTTGGAGAAGAAGATGGAACCATTACTATTACTCCAACAGGAGGAACAGCTCCATACAGTACAAGTCTCAACTCAAATGGTCCAGCAGATTTTGCTGAAGGACGATTATTATATTCGAATTTGACGAGCGGAGATTACATCGTATTTATAAAAGATGCGAACGGCTGTGAGACCAATCAAACTGTAAATGTTACAGAGGGGGTCAATATTAATGCTACCGTAGAAGTAATCTACGATTGCCCAGATGGCACCCTAGGTAACAGCATCGAAGTCATTTTAGAAGATAGTACAGAAAGATCGTATCTGCTATACGCATTAGATAGTACTGATCCAAATGACCTACAACTAGAACCAGATTTTATAAATATTGCTCCAGGTTCTCATACGCTTACCATAGCGCATGACAATGGATGTACAAGAACCTTCCCTTTTGAAGTGGAGGCGTTTGAACCGCTAGAAATTTCTTTGGAGCAGCAAAGCTTAAATGAGATTACTGCCATAGCAACTGGTGGAAGAGAAGGATACACCTTTTATTTCAACAGTATTGATAATGGTGATGATACCACCTTCTATATTAGGGAAACAGGAACCTATGCTGTAACCGTGGTAGATGAGAATGGTTGTGAAGCTACAGCAAATATATTTATGGAATTCATAGATATTGAAATCCCTAATTTCTTTACCCCAGATGGTGACGGCCAAAATGATATTTGGATTCCAAGAAATATAGACCAATTCCCAGATCTTTTTCTGAATATTTATGACCGCTATGGTCGTGCTGTTTTTAGGCTAGCAGACAGTCCAGAGGGTTGGGACGGTTTCTATCAGGATAATACACTGCCAACAGGAGATTATTGGTACGTAATTAAGTTAAATGGTCCAGAGGATAGCAGAGAGTTCGTTGGGCACTTTACCCTATATCGTTAAAACAAGCTAAGAACCAACTAAACGATAACTCCGGTATTTCCATTAAAATGGATATACCGGAGTTTTTTAAATACAAATGAATCCCAAATAAAACACGAAAAAATTGCTTTACAAAACTGTCAATAAATTAAACAACCAATAATTACTTTACACAAAACCAGAAATATCTTATTAATAAAAGAAAATAATTACCTAATTAAAACGCTTTCGGTTTAACATAAAATAATACGGTTGATTATCGATGTTAGGTTATCAATGATGAGGGAGGTACTAGTTCTAATTATAGTAATAATGGCGCAGAATATTCAAGCGTATATGGTCACCATAATTTCTTAAATCAAAAATAAGCATGTGTGTATCTAAAGAATAATTCTTTCAAATAACACATATATGTGGACAATCAATTTAAAATATAGTTCTTTTGAATGTAGTCTTTAGCACCGTAATCATCAGCTGAAAAATTACAATTAGCGTAAACAAGAGCCAACAGCCACCCCATCTCTTTAATCTTTTACAGAAAATCTGTAACAAATTAGTCGATCTTTCGTCAAGTTAGTATAGCAATTAAAACCAAGCCAACTTTGGAGCATATACTAACGGTAAAAAATCTTACCAAGAAATTCGGTTATTTAACTGCCGTTAAAGACCTTTCGTTTTCGATAGAAAAAGGTAATGTTTACGGTATTTTAGGGCCTAACGGAAGCGGAAAATCCACTACTTTAGGGATTGTCCTAAATGTAGTCAACAAAACGCAAGGGGAATTTTCTTGGTTCGATGGTGCTATATCTACCCATGAAGCCCTTAAAAAGGTTGGAGCCATAATCGAACGACCAAATTTCTATCCGTACATGACTGCCGTACAAAACCTGAAGTTAGTCTGTAAAATTAAGGAAGTAGCTACGGATAAAATAAACGAGAAATTGGAATTGGTAGGGCTTTTGGACCGAAAGGATAGTAAGTTTAGAACGTATTCTCTAGGAATGAAACAGCGCCTAGCCATTGCTTCTGCCCTACTCAACGATCCTGAGATTTTAATTTTAGATGAACCTACAAATGGATTGGATCCACAAGGAATTCATCAAATTAGGCAAATCATTAAAAAAATTGCCTCACAAGGTACTACCATTTTATTGGCGTCGCACCTATTGGACGAGGTCGAAAAAGTATGCTCGCATGTTGTCATTTTAAGAAAGGGTGAGAAATTATATTCTGGTAGAGTTTCAGACATGTTGGCCACTCATGGTTTTTTTGAACTGAGGTCCACCCAAAATGATGCGCTCATTGATCACTTAAAAGGCAACATAAATTTTGGTGAAATCAAATCCGAAGATGGACTCATCACCGCTTTCTTAAAAGAGGATATTAGTGCGGAAGATTTCAATAAATCTTTAATTGATAAAGGAATTATACTCTCCCACTTGGTGAAACGAAAAGAAAGCTTGGAAGAACAGTTCTTGGAACTAACCAAAAATCAATCAAACTAAGCCATCCAACCAATGATACGATTACTACAAATAGAATTCATAAAACTATGGAACAATAGGGCCAGTAAGGTCCTAATTATTTCCTATTTTATTTTGCTTACGTCCATTGCCTTAGTAGCCGCAATAAAGTTTGACATAGGACCAATTAAATTTCATTTGGCCGAAATTGGGATATTCAATTTCCCTTACATCTGGCATTTTAATACTTTTGTAACCGCATTTTTTAAGCTCTTCCTTGCTATAGTCATTGTCTCTATGATGGCCAATGAATACAGTAATAAGACCATAAAGCAGAATTTGATAGACGGCTTATCCAAGAAAGAATTTATCCTTTCTAAATTTTTAACGGTAGTCTCATTTTCCTTAATATCTACCATATTCGTCTTTATCGTTTCTTTAATTTTAGGCTTGGTATATTCAGATTTTGATGAACTCTCCATTATATTTTCAGATCTTGAATTTATTCTTGCTTTTTTCGTAAAATTGATGGGATTTTTCTCCTTCTGTTTGTTCCTTGGTATTCTCGTAAAACGTTCAGCTTTTGCCTTAGGTTTTTTGATTATATGGCAAATATTAGAAGGTATCATAAGAGGTCTGATGAGATGGAAATTATTTGACGGGGATACCACGGATACTATTATGGGGTTTTTTCCACTACAATCCATGTTCAATTTAATAAAAGAACCTTTTACCAGATTAGATGCCGTACAAACAGTTGCTAACCAAGTAGGGGAACAAATAAATTTAAACTACCATGTACACTGGTATGAGATATTGATTGTCTTAGCTTGGACAGCAATTTTCGTCTATTTATCATACGCTCTACTTAAAAAACGTGACCTATAAACCTCATTGTATTACTCTTTCTTTTCACAACCGTTTATCATATACATCGTGTGTTTTGCCCATTTAACAGTTATAGATAGTGTCTAAAAGCCTATTTTAATTATATTGTGGGGCTATCAAGTGCGCTATGAAAAAAATAAGGCCCTTAGTTTTCCTAATCGGTTTACTTGTACCCTATGTATTTTGGGGACAAGGAGAGACCGCGAACTGGTACTTTGGTGAAGAAGCGGGTCTTAAATTCAATAATGACGGTAGTATAAATGCCTTGACCGATGGAAGGTTGAATACTTTTGAAGGATGCGCCACCATATCAAATACCTTTGGAGATTTACTTTTCTATACCGATGGTATTTTCGTTTATGACAGAAACCATAATATTATGGAAAACGGCACAGGGCTGTATGGCGACCCTTCCAGCACACAATCTGCTATCATAGTCCCTAAACCTGAAGATCCCTATATCTATTACATATTTACTGTAGATACTTCCGTTTTTGATGGAGACCCCGATAGGGGACTGAATTACTCCACAGTAGATATTTCGCTTAATAACGGTAACGGAGCCGTAATTGAAAAGAATATTAGATTACTACAGGATTGCTCTGAAAAAATAGCAGCCGTTAGAAAAAATTGTTTCGATAAATCTATTTGGGTAATAACCTTGGCGTCCGAAAACGGTACAGAATCCATATTCAATACCTATCATGCCTTTGAAGTAAATACAACTGGCGTCATAGGCACTTCAGTACAAACTACTTTTCCAGATTTACAAATAGACGACCCTAGAGGAGCCTTAAAATTTTCACCCAATGGAACCATGATGGCAAGTGCCAACATGTTCTTTGGACTTCAGTTATACGATTTTAATTCTGATACCGGAATATTATCTAATGAGAGACAACTTCCTGTTAATGCAACGGATCAGTTGCCATACGGCATTGAATTTTCCTCTAAAGGGCAATACTTATACACGCATTCATTACAGTATTTAGAGAATGAAACCTATGTCTCTTTACTCGTTCAGTTCGATGTCTTAGCAGCCAATATTCCTGACTCTCAAATAGAGTTGGATCGCAGATCTATTTTTAGAGGGGCCCTTCAAATAGGGAGTAACGGTAAAATATACCGAACTTTAGCAGACGATTATTTTAACGGAACACCTTATTTAAGCGTTATCAATAATCCTGATACGAAAGGAACCGGAGCCAATTATGTTCATAGGGCTATATCCTTAAATGGTAAAATAGGAACTCAAGGCCTCCCTCCTTTCATTCAGTCCTTTTTTGATAAGACCGACCTTATTGTAGACGAAAATGGAAATACAAGTAACACTTTGGTATTGTGCGAAGGTGAACCTTTTATCCTCCAAACCGAAGCTTTTTCCGGAGCTACCTATAACTGGTCTAAAGATGGAACGCCCTTTAATAATCCGGAAGAGCATATATTAGAAGTTATTGATTCCCAGCAAATTGATGCCGGGAGATACCAATTGGAAATCGTGTTTTCAGATCCGCAAAAATGCCCTATACTAGGGGAAGCATTGATACAACTAGTAGCAATTCCTTTAGGTGGGGTACTCACCTTAAAACAATGCGATGTAGATTCAGACAGCACAGATGGTATTACCACCATTAACTTAGATCAAACCACAAAGAATACAGCGGAAACCTTCACTTTTTATGCATCGCTAGCAGATAGGGAGAACAATATGCCACTAGAAAATGCTGGTAATTATACCAACACAACAGCTTTTAATCAAACCCTATATTATGAGGTTGGTAACGAGGAAGGGTGCACGAATACGGGTACACTAGAAATAGAGATAGTACCTATCCCCTTTTTAGAACAAAATGCCATATCCCTTTTTCAATGTGATATAGATCCAAATGATACGCAACTTCTGGCACTATTTGACCTTACCTCTTTAACAACCAACGAGTTTTCAGGTTTTGAGGTTTCTTTTTATGCTAATTTAAGTAATGCATCGCTAGAAGAGAATAGGTTGCCAAATACATTTGAAGCCACTACGTCTGTCATATTTGCCCGTTTAGAAAATAGTAATAGTTGTGAAAATGTTATAGCTATTAACTTGATTGTGAATCCCACTCCAACCGTTGGGTTACTGGAGAAATATTTACTTTGCACCAACGATCCTAGGCTAATGATAGCAGCACCGGAAGGATTTGACTTATACCGGTGGTCCAAAGTCACCGGTTCAAACGAAGAAATAATTGCAACTACATCAGAGGTTTCCATGCAGGAAATTGGCACCTATAGCCTCACTGTAGGCTATAGGTATCCCACTACCAGCGACGAACAAGTCTGTGAATACAGTTTTCTGTTTACGGTAGCACCCTCCAACCCCGCAACAATAAACCGAATAGATGTCAAAGACTTGGCAGAAAACAATACAATTCAAGTATTAGCTGAAGGGGATGGAGTTTATGAATATTCCATTGATGGAATGAATTTCCAAGAGGAAAGTATATTTGAAGCCATTGCTCCAGGACGCTATGAAATCATAGTACGAGACAAGAACGGTTGTGGTGACACCTTGGCCAAAACATCGGTGGTTGGCTATCCAAAGTTTTTTACCCCCAATGGAGATGGCATTAACGACTACTGGCAACTCATAGGGGTTGATGAAAATTTAAGATCAAACAATACGATAGCTATCTTTGATAGATATGGCAAACTGGTAATGAACTTAAACGATAACAACCCAAAATGGAATGGAACCTTTAATTCAGGACCCTTACCAGAAGACGACTATTGGTTTAGTGCCAACTTGGAAGACGGAAGGGAATTTAAGGGCCATTTTTCTTTAAAACGGTAATCGATGATAAAGCAGATAAGTACATATCGATTCATTTTTGTTTTAGCCATTATACTACTCACGCAAAGTATGAGGGCGCAAGACTGTCCAGTACTTAGTCTTCCTACTAACGGAAGTACCGATGTACAAATAACTTCTTCTATTAGCTGGAATAACGTTACAGGCGTTACAGCATATATCGTTTCCTTAGGCACAACGCCTGGTGGTACCGATATAGTTAACCGACTAAATGTGGGTAGCTCAACCACATATACGCCTCCTTTAGGATTGCCAGAGAACACGCAAGTGTATGTAACAATCACCTTGTTTCTTTTAGGAAATCTACCAGAAATTACCTGCCCTAGCGAGACTTTCCGTACGGCAGCTGTAACGGTTCCACCTGCCTGCACCACCTTCAGAAGTCCCTTGGATGGTGCGACTAACGTTAACGTGGGTACGAATATCAACTGGAACTATGCCCCTTTTGCGACAGGTTATACTATTTCGATAGGCACTACACCTAATGGCACGGAGATACTACCCATTACAGATATATTTAACAATTTAAGTTATAATCCGCCTGCAGATTTTCCCCCAAATACTACCATTTATGTTCGTGTTACACCTTATAACAATATTAATCCCACCCCAACGTGCGCAGAAATCTCTTTTACTACGGCAGACTTAGCTCCATTACCCGCCTGTACCTCTCTTATTACACCCGCCAACGGAGCCATTAATGTGCCGTTAACGCCATTTATAGAGTGGAATGCTGTTCCTGGAGCAACGGGTTATTTCCTATCTATTGGAAGCTCTCCCTTTGAGAAGGATATCTTAGATAACGCTACTTTTTTAACAAATTCTACCTTTGTTATCGACTTTGAGGCCAATAGGACCTTTTTTGTAACTATTGTTCCTTTCAATGCTACCGGAGAGGCCATAGGATGTACTCAAGAAACGTTTTCCACCATTTTAGGGTGCGGACCTTTTTTTGACAGCGTTACAGGAGAACTTACATTTCTTAATCCAGAAATTAATATTCCTGATGAAATTGGTATTTGCTTAAATACAGACCCCACAAGCTATACTACAACCGATATAGCCGAAGGGTACCGGTGGTACAAGATTGTGAGCAACACTCTTGAAACGCTAGTATCATCTACGGCAATTGTAGACCTTACCGAGCCCGGATTATATAGATACGAGGCGTATAATACGGTCTCTCAAGATGGTAATACAATAGAGTGCCCCACTTCCAAAATTTTTAATGTAGTATCGTCAGAAGCGGCTACATTTAATCAAATTAGAATCTCTGAAACTGCCTTAGGTCTAACTTTAGAAGCAGAAGTCACAGGCATTGGTTCGTATGAGTATGCTATAGATGATATTAACGGACCCTACCAAGACAGCAATACATTTAGGGGTGTAACTCCTGGGAATCACACGGTTTACGTAAGGGATAAAAACGGATGTGGAATAACTGAAGAAACCATAGAACAAGATCTCACCTTAGAAGGTTTTCCCAAATTCTTTACACCCAATGGTGATGGAATAAACGATTTTTGGCAATTTATTCCTTTATTGGATTCAGGTGAAATAAATGTAGGAACGATTTTTATATTTAACAGATTTGGTGCATTAATGGCACAAATAGATCCAACATCCAGTGGTTGGAACGGTCTATTTGATGGCAGACCCGCACCGGCATCCGATTATTGGTTTAAAACCACGTCCAATGAGAACAAAGGAATTAACGGGAATTTTTCCTTAAAACGTTAAGTGGACTTGTCTTATTAGTATCACTAAAGCTATTTCAAGATAGGCCATAATTAAACGTTACCGCATCCATTTATGAAAGGCCATTTTGTATTTTTACAACATGAAATTCAACCTAGTCTCAGAATTTAAACCCACTGGTGACCAGCCCAACGCCATTAAGGAACTTACCCAAGGTTTGGACCAAGGAGAAAAATATCAAACACTTCTTGGCGTAACCGGATCCGGGAAGACATTTACCGTTGCCAACGTTATAAAAGAGGTGCAAAAACCAACTTTGGTCCTTGCACATAACAAAACCTTAGCCGCGCAGCTTTATTCTGAATTCAAACAGTTCTTTCCTGAAAACGCTGTTGAGTATTTTGTATCCTATTACGATTATTATCAGCCCGAAGCCTATATTCCAACCAGTGGCGTTTATATAGAAAAAGATTTATCGATTAATGAGGATATAGAAAAGCTCCGTTTGAGTGCTACATCATCTCTGCTGTCTGGTAGAAGAGATGTGCTTGTGGTAGCCTCAGTGTCATGCCTATACGGTATCGGAAACCCCGTGGAGTTTCAAAAAAATGTTATTACAGTAGAAAAAGATCAAGTTATAGCGAGAACCAAATTTCTGCACCAACTAGTTCAAAGTTTATATTCAAGAACAACCGCAGATTTCAGAAACGGGAATTTTAGGGTAAAAGGCGACGTAGTAGATGTTTTTCCTAGTTATGCCGATCATGCTTTCCGTATCCACTTCTTTGGAGATGAAATAGAAGAAATAGAGGCCTTTGACCCCTTCAACAACAATGTGATTGAAGTATATAAAACCCTAAACATTTATCCGGCGAACATGTTCGTTACCTCTCCAGATGTACTCCAAGGTGCCATTCATAACATTCAGGATGATCTTGTTAAGCAAATCGACTACTTTAAGGAAATAGGAAAACCTTTGGAAGCAAAACGATTAGAAGAACGTACTAATTTTGATTTGGAGATGATTCGGGAATTAGGGTATTGCTCCGGAATTGAAAACTATTCAAGATATTTGGACGGTAGAGAGCCGGGCACGCGTCCCTTTTGCCTTATAGATTATTTTCCAAACGATTATTTAATGGTAATCGATGAAAGTCATGTTACCATTCCACAGGTTCACGCCATGTACGGTGGTGACCGTTCTCGAAAAGTTAATCTAGTGGATTATGGCTTTCGTTTACCAGCAGCTATGGATAACCGTCCTTTAAAATTTGAAGAGTTTGAAGCTGTCCAAAATCAGGTTCTTTATGTCAGCGCCACCCCGGCTGATTATGAACTACAACTGAGTCAAGGGGTATTCGTTGAACAGGTGATTAGACCAACAGGACTTTTGGATCCCATTATAGAGGTGAGGCCAAGCCTGAATCAAATAGACGACTTGGTGGAAGAAATACACCAACGCATAGAAAAAGATGAACGTACCCTTATCACGACACTTACCAAACGTATGGCTGAAGAGCTTGCAAAATATTTGGATAGAATAAGCGTGCGTTGCAGATACATTCATAGCGATGTAGATACCTTGGAACGTGTAGAAATTATGCAAGATCTAAGAAAGGGAATTTTTGACGTACTTATAGGAGTGAATCTTTTAAGGGAAGGATTGGATTTGCCAGAGGTATCCTTGGTCGCAATTTTAGATGCTGACAAGGAAGGCTTTTTACGCAGTAATAGATCACTAACCCAGACGGTAGGGCGCGCTGCAAGAAATCTAAACGGAAGAGCAATTATGTATGCCGACAAGATTACCGCCAGCATGCAAAAGACGATTGACGATACAAATTATAGAAGAGAAAAACAGATTGCCTACAATGTTAAAAACAATGTTACCCCTACGGCTTTGAACAAAAATCTGGATAGTGTTCTCTCCAAGAATTCGGTCTCTACGTACCACTTTAAAAAAGAAGAATTAAGAGCAGCGGAACCTGATTTAGACTACCTCACAAAAGGGCAAATTGAGAAGATGATTCGTGAGAAAAGGAAGGCCATGGAAAAAGCTGCAAAAGAATTGGATTTTATGCAAGCAGCAAAACTGCGGGACGAAATAAAAGCACTTCAAGCGCAAGAAGCATAACCAAAAGTGTTAAAAAATTAAATTTTACTAGTACTTAATCTTTTAAATTAAATAGTAAAAATTAACAAACTGATTTACAATAATTTATACTTATTTTTAGATTTGTCTAAATTTCGATTTTTAGTACTTTTTCAATAAAATTAGTGAGGCTTGTTGTCTTTAAAATGAACTTAGTATTGAAACAGAACAATCATTTATTTGTAACCGAGAGGGAATGCAAATTCACCTCAAAACAAGTTGGATTTTTATTAAATTTACGATATTTTTCTGACTTCTAAACAGCCATTAAAATCGCTCAATATAGGGTCATAAAACTCTAACCTATTAATAGCTTATACTGCTTTTTTTTTAACGTAAATAAACCTTTAAAAAGTCAACCAGCACTACCCTATTTCTCAAAATTGCATTACAAAACATTTGATAGATTACTGTTTTTTTTAAATTTAATTTTTACTTCTTAAGCTAAGAAACAAACTCCGAGTATTTTTTAAAAAGTAGAAATCAATAAAACCCAGATACCTAAAAATTAAAAAAAGCGCCTTAATTTCTCAAGACACTTTTCTTAACTAACCAACCAACCTAAAATCTAACAAACACTTCTCGTCACACTTTAAAATTTATTCTTCTTTGACACTTAACTTAAATCAATCATTCTTTTTGGTTTGGGTAGTGCTTCCTCTTTTTTAGGTAAATTGAACTTTAAAATTCCGTTTTCATAGTCCGCTTCAATCTCATTAGCGTTAATAGAATCTGGAAGTGTAAAAGCTCTTTTAAAGGATTTAAAAGCAAACTCCCTGCGTGTATAATTTATTTCTTCAGCTTCTTTGTTCTTCTTTATTTCGGAGGAAACGGTGAGCACATTATTATCCACCTCTATTGTGAAATCTTCTTTTGACCTTCCGGGAACAGAAAGCTCCAATTCAAAACCTGTTTCATTTTCGATAATATTTACTCCTGGGACGGAAACCCTTGAATCATCCATACCTCCAAACCAATCTGGTTTAAAAATTTCATTCATTAATGAAGGGAATAACATATCGTTTCTTTTAACTAAACTCATAATTATATTTTTTAATATGGTTAAACATGTAACACACTCAATTAATGACAAATGTTATACCAATTCAAAAAACATGACTTTATGTCATTTAATACTATTTAAATAGTGACAAAATGACATTAAATAGATGATGTGCTGACTTTTTTTAGAGCATATCCTTCTAAATGTCAGGTTAGATTGTTGTGAAAACGGTAATTTAACTTACGAAAATCTTTTATAAAGAATATTTGTGTCTCAAAATATCGGAAAAAAACTGTCCGGAATTTTGGTATAAATAACCAAACCGGAAGAAATTAAAATCGTTGGGTTTAATTCGAAGAAAACTAATTAGTTGTAATGTGCCTTAAATATAGAAATAATGACCTCTGGAGGAACCACCTTATTTGGATAGTTATGCATAATGGATAACACTTGTTGTATTGCAGATGGTGGAAGCCCCATGGCAAGGCCTATATCATGAAGACGGCTTATTTCGTTTAGTTCTTGGGTATCATCTACATTCATAAGTAAAATTAGACGGTTGAACTGAACTAGGCGGTCGGCCTGAGACTTCGGTATCACATGTTCCGCACCTGTATGAAAAAGTTCGTCAAACACAGTTTTACGCACCCCTAGCTGTTGGGCAACGTTAAAAAGAAAATCATACTCCGCTTGTTTGAGGGTATTATGCACCTTAGCGAAAGAAATCATTTCAGAAAGGATACTTAGTTTTTCTTTTTCGCTCCTCATCAAATGTTAGATTCTTGTTTACAAGTACTTAAATAACTATTAAAAACCAGTTATCGTATGCCCTACTACTAATTATTTCTACAGTCATACTCCTTTGTGCAAATTATAATACCTTGCAGAAAATTTGAGGACGATGACAAATAATGACGTATTTAAAAAACTAAGGGTGGCTTTAAAGTTCCGGGATGAAGACATCATAGACATTCTAACCTTGGTAGACTTTAAAATATCTAAAAGCGAGTTGAGTGCATTCTTCAGAAAAGAGGACCATCCCAACTATATGGAATGTGGTGATCAAGTATTAAGAAATTTTCTGAACGGTTTGGTTCTTCACTTAAGAGGTACTAAAGAAAATCCAAAAAATCCCGGAGAAGTACTGCTAGGAGAAATAACAGGAGACAAAAAATACGAAAGTGACAAGAGCTTTAAAGCACGTCAAATAAAAAAAATAGATAGGGCTATACCAAATGTAAAATACAAGAATAAAAAAAAATCCTAAGATCATTAAAATCTTAGGATTTTTCAGCTAATTCAAATGTATTTAAGATGCTATTCTAACAGGAACAGTATACAGTTTCCCCTCCTTAAGATTAGCGATATTTACTTTTTTGTAGTTTAATCTGTTCTTAACAAAACTCTCAAAATTATCAGAATCCGTTTCTACTGAAAGGACGACGATTTCGCCTTCCTCATTTAAGGTAAATCTAACCTCAGCTGTCAAATTGGTTGACTCTTCTGAAAATGAATTGTCAGATAACATTTTTGCAATCTGTGCGGAAAGACCTGTTGAAGGTTCTCTAACATCTGTAGTGTTAGCTAAAATCGTACCTGTTGAAAGTAGCATTGCAGCTACAAAAGCATAACTTAATTTTCTCATGACTTGTTGTTTTTAATCCCGTTCGATGATTGTCGAATTTAAACCGGAATTTGATTATTAATTGATTGATGTTGATTTATTAAAAGACGCTACAAAAATGAAAATGTTACAAGGAATTATCTTTTTAACATTTTTTTAATTAAACTTTCTAATTAAAACGGCAGCTAAAGTTAATTACGAAATCTATTATTTAGGAATTTCCAGAGACTATTTGAGGGAGCTCTCCCATTGTATTAGGTCGATTCAAAATTAAAGTAATTCATTAGTAGACCTTCTAACTTTGTTGTTTTAATAAACAGGAGACAAAAAATACGAAAGTGACAAGAGCTTTAAAACACGTCAAATAAAAAAATAGATAGGGCTATACCGAATGTAAAATACAAGAATAAAAAAAATCCTAAGATCATTAAAATCTTAGGATTTTTCAGCTAATTCAAACGTATTTAAGATGCTATTCTAACAGGAACAGTATACAGTTTCCCCTCCTTAAGATTAGCGATATTTACTTTTTTGTAGTTTAATCTGTTCTTAACAAAACTCTCAAAATTATCAGAATCCGTTTCTACTGAAAGGACGACGATTTCGCCTTCCTCATTTAAGGTAAATCTAACCTCAGCTGTCAAATTGGTTGACTCTTCTGAAAATGAATTGTCAGATAACATTTTTGCAATCTGTGCGGAAAGACCTGTTGAAGGTTCTCTAACATCTGTAGTGTTAGCTAAAATCGTACCTGTTGAAAGTAGCATTGCAGCTACAAAAGCATAACTTAATTTTCTCATGACTTGTTGTTTTTAATCCCGTTCGATGATTGTCGAATTTAAACCGGAATTTGATTAATAATTGATTGATGTTGTTATTAAAAGACGTTGCAAAAATGAAAATGTTACAAGGAATTATTTTTTTAACATTTTTTTAATTAAACTTTCTAATTAAAACGGGAGCTAAAGTTAATTACGAAATCCATTCCTTGGGAATCTCCAGAGACCATTTGAGAGAGCTCTCACATTATATTAGGCCGATTCAAAATTAAAATAATTCATTAGTAGACCTTCTAACTTTGCTGTTATAGAAGAATGGATAACTAATCTAGCTTTAAATATAATAATCAAAAAAAAGGCTAGTGTTTTTAAAACACTAGCCTTTTTTTACATTAAGAAAGTTGATACTAGGCCAAGACTTCTTTTACTTTATCCGCCGCTTCCTGAAACTGCACTGCAGAATGTACTGCAAGTCCAGAATTATCTATAATCTCTTTTGCAATTATTGCATTGGTACCTTGTAAACGTACTATAATAGGAACGTTCATGGCATCTCCCATATTTTTATATGCTTCCACAATACCGTTTGCAACTCTATCACAACGTACAATACCACCAAAAATATTAACTAAAATGGCTTTAACACCATCATCCTTTAAAATGATACGAAAAGCTTCTTCAACCCTTTTAGCATCCGCAGTACCGCCCACATCCAAGAAATTGGCAGGCTCTCCACCAGCCATCTTAATCAAATCCATTGTTGCCATTGCAAGACCAGCTCCGTTGACCATGCAGCCTACATTTCCGTCTAGATCAACGTAATTCAATCCCAATGCACTAGCTTCTACTTCGATAGGATTTTCCTCTCTAAGGTCGCGCATCTCTGCATATTGTTTTCTTCTGTACAAGGCGTTATCATCAATAGACACTTTAGCATCTACGGCCATAATCTTGTCATCCGACGTTTTCAATACCGGATTAATTTCAAACATACTCGAATCACTCTCCACATATGCCGTATATAAAGAAGCAACAAACTTTGTCATTTCCTTAAAGGCCATTCCCGAAAGTCCAAGATTAAAAGCAATTTTTCTAGCTTGGAAAGCTAAAAGTCCCGTTGCAGGATCTATCTCTTCAGTGAATATTAAATGTGGCGTATTTTCTGCTACTTCTTCTATATCCATTCCACCTTCGGTAGAATACATAATCATGTTCTTTCCAGTTCCCCTGTTTAACAATACTGACATGTAGAATTCACTTGTTTCACTATCACCTGGGTAATACACATCCTCTGCAACCAGTATTTGATGTACTTTTTTACCTTCCGCAGATGTTTGCGGTGTTACGAGCATCATGCCTAAAATATTACTAGCAATTTCTTCAACCTCCTTAAGGTTTTTAGCAATTTTTACACCTCCACCTTTTCCACGACCACCGGCATGCACTTGAGCCTTTATAACATGCCATCCGGTTCCTGTTTCGGCCGTTAACTGTTTGGCTGCGTTTACAGCTTCCTTTGCGCTATGGGCAACTATACCCCTTTGAATGCGAACGCCAAAACTAGCCAATATCTCTTTTCCTTGATATTCGTGAAGGTTCATATGTTATTGTGATTTTATTAGTTCAACAAAAATAGGAAAGAAGGGGTAATAATGGAAAATTTAAAAAGAATAATTAAT
Organism: uncultured Maribacter sp.; assembly: GCA_964507115.1. GTDB lineage: Bacteria > Bacteroidota > Bacteroidia > Flavobacteriales > Flavobacteriaceae > Maribacter. Next base: position 3,049 of record CAZDOW010000045.1, on the reverse strand, counting down.
TAATACTGTGTAATAGGTATAAAGAATATAAAACTACCAGCTATTCTACTTGAATATCCTGAAAATCTAATGGGTCAAAATTTTTAAAATGCCCGTTAAGTTCTATCGTCTTTCGGGTTCTTTCCACCTCGCTCAACACCCCAATAGTAGTTGTTAAATGGTCCCGTATAAAAGAAAGCCGGTCTAGTTCTTTAGGAATTTGCAACAAAGTGTATTCTTGCTCAAAGGACAGTCCAATTTTATGTGCTAGCGTAAAACTATTAAACTTGTCCGGCATTAGCGTAGTAAAGGGCACCTCCATAATGGCGTAAAGATCTCGTATCTTACCTAAGACCTCTAATTTAATAGATTCGTCAGATTCATAGTCATAAGCCAACAACTCAACCGTACCTCCAGAATAGAGCTTATTATCTATCTGCTTCTCAAAAGATAGTAGCTTAAAAACCTGTCGAGCAACACAGACCACGTCCATCTCGCCATTTTCATAGGATGTTACTACCTCCACCAACTGTACCTCAACCCCATATTGCATGCTATCATTAATATAGACTGGTATACCAAAGGTAATCGCTTCCTCCCTGCAGTCATTTATCAACTGTTTGTAGCGGAGTTCAAATATGTGTAAGGGAACGGTTTCACCAGGAAAAAAAATAGATTGTAAGGGAAATAGAGGTAGATTCATAACTCTAAAATTACAACGGCCCCTGTTGTAAGGCAAGAAAAGTACAATTTATAATTTGTTACAAATATCACATTTTGTTATATTAAAAAAAAATTCATCCTTTTTTTTGTAGAAATCATAGTAGTATACTAGATTTGTCCAAAAGCAAGTGTTATGAGAAATTCGGATTTATTAAAAATAGCTAAAACATACGGGGGCCCTGTTTATGTATATGACTCCGCTAAGATAATTTCCCAATTTAATAGGCTTACTAAGGCCTTTAGTGCTGTAAAACACCTTAAGCTAAATTATGCAGCAAAAGCGCTCTCCAATATAAGTATCCTTAAGTTGATGAACAGTTTGGGCAGTGGTCTAGACACCGTTTCTATCCAAGAGGTGCAACTTGGCCTTTTGGCTGGTTTTACTCCAGAATCTATCATATTTACACCAAATGGAGTATCCCTAGAGGAAATAGAGGAAGCTGCGAAACTAGGGGTACGTATTAATATTGACAATCTCTCCATTTTAGAGCAGTTTGGAAGCAAGCACCCAGACATTCCGGTCTGCATTCGGATTAATCCACATGTTATGGCGGGTGGAAACGCTAATATTTCCGTTGGGCATATAGATTCTAAATTTGGTATCAGCATTCATCAAATACCTCATTTATTGCGTATAGTAGAACTTACCGAAATGAACATAAACGGTATCCACATGCATACGGGTAGCGATATATTGGATATTGATGTTTTTCTCTATGCCTCTGAGATTTTGTTCGAAACTGCAAAAAATTTCAAAAATCTAGATTTTATAGATTTTGGTAGTGGTTTTAAAGTACCCTATAAGGATGGAGATATCGAAACTAACGTAGAAGAGTTAGGGAAAAAATTGAGCACCCGTTTCAATGAATTCTGTAAAGAATATGGCAAAGAATTGACTTTAGCTTTCGAACCTGGTAAGTTTTTGGTCAGTGAGGCTGGTTTTTTTCTAGCTAAGGTGAATGTAGTAAAACAGACTACTTCTACAGTATTTGCTAGTATAGATTCTGGCTTCAATCATCTAATACGACCTATGCTCTATGGCGCTAGTCATATGATAGAAAATATCTCCAACTTAGAAGGGCGCGAGCGTTATTACTCTATAGTAGGATACATATGTGAAACGGACACTTTTGCGAATAATAGAAGAATAAATGAGATTACGGAAGGTGATATTCTTTGTTTTAAGAATGCCGGTGCCTACTGTTTTACTATGGCAAGTAATTACAATTCCAGGTTTAGGCCACCAGAAGTACTTTGGCATGATGGAAAAGCAATCTTGATACGCGAAGGAGAAACCTTTGAAGACCTAATAAAAAATCAAGTTGATGTTAAAGACTTGTTCCAAGTAAAGGAAACTGCCATCGTAAAATAAAGCCTTAAAAAAATCGTTAGTTTTGATATAGTTGTTAGACTATATATTCAAAACATACCATGAAAGCACCCTTTTATTCATCTAGAACACTCTTTTTTTGTTTTTTAGTCATTCTTGGCACTACTATTACCCAGGCACAGGAGGTTAATTGGATTTCCTTTGCACAAGCGGTTGAATTGGCTACTGAAGAAGAAAACCCTAAAAAAGTATTTATTGATGTGTATACGGATTGGTGTGGTTGGTGTAAAAAAATGGATAAGGATACCTTCCAAAATGCTGAAGTTGCCCGCTATATGAAAGAGAATTTCTATATGGTGAAAATGGATGGAGAAGGTAAAGAACCTATTGAATTTAAAGGAAAGAGCTATAAATTTATACCTTCTGGAAGAAAAGGCTATCATGAACTTGCCGCAGCTTTAATGCAAGGCAGACTTAGCTACCCAACCACAATATTCCTAGACGAAGAGATGAATATGTTGTCTCCTGTTCCAGGTTATCAAAAACCGCAACCGTTCTTAGATATTGCCAAATATTTTGGTGATAATATCTACAAGGAAAAGGACTGGAAAACGTATTCGACCAAATCAAAGTAATACTGCAATAGGGAAAAGGGTAATCCAGTTTTCAGCAAAAACGAATACCAAGAACTTTAGTCTTAAAGCATCAATAGCTAAAATCTTAAAGTTCAAATTTACATTGATTACAAAAGTACTGTCCTTTTAAATTACTAGGTTTAGCTAGCTTAGGTTTGTACAATGCCATGCGTACCTCCTTCCCAGGTTCCTCCAATAAATGATAGTCACATTTGACATATAAGGTGATGTGCGTTCTACGAATAGGTAACACAAAACACATTAATCGCAAACCCAGTTTAGCTTGTATTGGCTGGGATTCTGTACCTAAAGCAAAACCAAATTATACAACAAAACAACACAAATAAGAATACCTCAAATTTACATTCTCATGGTACTGACT
>CAZDOW010000044.1:18652-25797 GCA_964507115.1 uncultured Maribacter sp. | reverse complement strand
AAATTCACCATCTTCTATTAAACGACCATCCCTCTTGGCATCTAAAATAGTTTTTTGTGTCTTTTGAATACACATAGAACATTTTTCAATAACACCTCTTGATCTAACGTTTACATCCGGGTTCAACACCATCTTACCCAAATCGTTGTTCATATGAAAATCGAACTCATCATTGTTGTTGTAAAGGAACCAGTTGAATCTCCTTACTTTATAAGGACAATTGTTGGCACAATATCTTGTACCTACACATCTGTTGTACGCCATTTGGTTCTGACCTTGTCTACCGTGCGATGTTGCCGCAACAGGACAAACCGTTTCACATGGAGCATGGTTGCAATGCTGACACATTACAGGTTGAAAAACAACTTGTGGATTATCCGAAGGATTTTCCAATTCACCAAAACCTCCTAAAGAACCATTAGCACCAGAGAGGCCATCAAAAGCTTCTTTTTTATCTACATCTCCTTGGAATGTTTCCTCCGAAGAATAGTACCTATCAATACGCAACCAATGCATATCACGAGACTTCCGTACCTCTGCCTTACCTACTACAGGGACATTGTTCTCTGCATGACAAGCAATAACACAAGCGCCACAACCCGTACAAGAGTTCAAGTCTATAGACATGTTAAAGTGATGTCCTATAGAACGATCAAAGCTCTCCCATAAATCTACGGTATTTGCAGGAACTTCTTGATGATTCAAGGACACTTGCGGAACATGATTCCACTCCGCATGGTCTTTTGTATTGAATATCTCTAAAGTGGTCTCTTTGATTATATCATCACGACCCATTAAGGTTTTATGCAATTGAATACAGGCAAATTGATGCATTCCAGATGCCTTTGCAATGCTAACGGACTGGTTTGAAGCAAAGCCTTCATACACCTTATACGCATTTACACCAGTTTGCATTTCATCTTTTAACCCTACTGTTTTTCCATAACCAAACGAGAGTCCAACAGAACCCTTAGCCTGCCCTGGCTGTATAATAACGGGTACATTTTCCAGAACCACATCATTAACCGTAAGATTTACATAGCTGCCATCTAAACCACCATCTGCAACGTTTACATTTTCCAAGCCCATATCTAGGGCATCTGCTTTTGAAATAGTAACATAGTTATCCCAAGACACTCTTGTAATAGGATCTGGAAATTCTTGCAACCAAGGATTACTTGCTTGCTGACCATCACCCATTCCTACTTTAGAGTAAAGTGAAAGCTCCATAGGACTACCCGTACTATTAACTAAGCTTCTTAAGGCTGAAGCTATTGACGTAGTTGAAAATGAAATTCCTTCTTCAACAGTAGAAGCTACCTCATTAACCAACCCTTCCAGCATAGGTGCAGTTTTTACAAACACACCATCCTGAAGCGCCTGACCCCAATCGGAACCATTTAAGATACCTCCACTCCAAGTTTCCCTTATATAATCGTAATAGGACTGTTCGCTTCCCATCCAAGACAACACAGCACCCTGAAATTGCTTAGTATCAAATAATTGCTGTATCGTAGGCTGCATAAGACTATAATGCCCCTTTTTGATTTCCAAATCACCCCAAGATTCTAAATAATGATTGGAGGCTGCAACATATTGAACCAGCTCTGTAGTTTCATTCCAATTTGTTGAAAAGGCAACCGAGAGATCTACCTTCTCTAGTCCAGAGACAAAATCACTAGCGTTAGGCAAGGTATACGCCGGGTTTACCCCGTCCATAATCAAGGCTCCTATTTTACCAGAATTCATATCGGAAATCAAAGCGTTCAATTTCCCAACACTACCTTCTCTAGTATACTTTGGCGCCTTAACGTCAAAGGCATTACTATTTAATTTTTCGTTTATTGCCAGTACTACGGCCTGGGCGTTCTCATCATCCAAACCAGATACAACTACTGCGTTTGATCCGGCTTTTTTCAACTCCATAGAAAGCTGATCTACCAATACATCGTAATCGGAAGTTGTCCCCCCTACGTTGGCACCTGTGAGTTTACCAAATAACTTAGCCAATACTACTTTTTGAGCAGAAGGCTTTAAAGGAATTCTCTTATCTGCGTTTGAACCTGTTAAAGACATATTTGCCTCTACTTGTATGTGCCTAGACATCTTTCCGTCCTTTGGAACTCTTCCCCTGGAGTAGCCAGAATCATAGCCACCACCTTGCCAATCAGCAAGAAAATCTGCGCCAATTGACAGAATCAAAGACGCTTTTTGAAAATCGTAATCTGCTAAAGCGCGCTCACCGTACCTATTCTCAAAGGCAGTTAATCCTGCATCACAAGAAATAGCATCATACGTAATATGCTCTATATTTTCATTAGCAGCAAGAAGTTCCTTCATTAATCTGTTCGTAGAAGGACTTGCATAGCTAGCAGTTAAAATGGCAACCTTCTTAGAAGAACCTTTTAAACTAGCCATTTTAGATTTTACAGCTGCATTAAGAGTATCCCATTCCGCGGGCTCACCATTAAACGAAGGCCCTTGCAACCTAGTACTATCATATAACGAAAGTATGGAAGCTTGAACACGAGCATTGGCGCTACCACCAACTTTAGCCAGCGTATTGTTCTCTATCTTTATTGGGCGCCCTTCCCTAGTTTTTATTAAAATACTTGCAAAATCAAAACCATTTGCAATTGTTGTAGCATAGAAATTAGCAACACCGGGAATAATATTCTCAGGTTGTACCACATATGGTATAGACTTAATCACCGGACCCTCGCATGCTGCCAAAGAAGCTGCAGCCGTACTAAATCCAACATACTTAAGAAAATCCCTTCTATTTGTATTTGTTGATGACAAGGTTTCCTTATCTCCAAGAAACTCATCTACCGGAATCTCTTCAACAAACTCGTTCTGCCTTAAAGCCGCAACAATGGAATCGTTTGGATCTAACTCCGCTTCGCTCTTCCAATATTTTTTATTCGATGCCATATGCAATATCTGTAATTAGCTTCTTTCCTTTATTATTAATAGTGACACTTTCCGCACTCTAGACCACCCATTTGAGCTGCTGTCAAATTCTCTACTCCATATTTTTTAGAAAGCTCTGCATGAATTTTTTCGTAATACGCATTTCCCTCCACCTTAACATTAGTTTCACGGTGACAATTAATACACCACCCCATAGTTAAAGGAGAATACTGATACATAATTTCCATCTCTTCAACAGGACCATGACATGTTTGACATTCAATTCCGCCAACGGAAACGTGCTGAGAGTGATTAAAATATGCGAAATCTGGAAGGTTGTGAATACGCACCCATTCTACAGGCTGACTTTCTCCAGTATATTTCTGGTTCTCTTCATCCCAACCAACGGCCTTATAAAGCTTTTTTATTTCTTTTGTATAGAACTCGTTAGTGTATCCGTTTGCCAAATCATCTTGTGTCGGTCCTTCTGGATTTCCTTTGTACTCGTATATAGACTTATGACAATTCATACAAACATTCAAAGAGGGTATCCCGGAATGTTTAGACACCCTTGCGGATGAGTGACAATACTTACACTCTATTTTATTCGCTCCAGCATGTATCTTATGAGAATAGTGTATGGGCTGTATTGGTGCATATCCTTGGTCAACACCTACCTGCATCATCCAACCGTACGCGAAGTAAGCGCTTCCTAACAATAAAAATATTGCCGTTACCAGAACCAAAAACTGATTTTGTGCAAAGGCTTTCCAAATTGGTGTTCTTTTTTCTGCCTTTTCTTTTTCAACAGTTATACCACTAGCTTCCGCAATGCGAGTAAGGGTATTGTTCACTAAAATCAACATGACTACCAAAAGACCGAAGACAAGAACAAGAGCGCCTAGAATAATTTCGTTGGAAATCCCACCAGAGGCTCCAGCGCCAGAAGCTACAACAGCATCACCTGCTGGTACGATGGGAGCTGGCGGCGGCGCAGCCGTATACGCTAGAATATTATCAATATCTGCATTTGACAATGTTGGAAAAGCTGTCATTGCAGCTTGGTTGTACTCTGCATATATTTTTACAGCGTAATCATCACCGGATTTAATCATTCCCGCACTATTCTTGATCCAAGAATATAACCATTCCTTATCCAAACCCTCCTCTTCAGCCAAGCGAGACTCAACATTTGCAAGAGCAGGACCAGTCATCTTTCGATTCAAAGCATGACATGCAGCACAATTTTGATTAAACAACGCTTTTCCAGCAACAGGATCAGCTGAACCAGCTACCTCCTCTTCTTGGGCACTTAATGAAACGGAAAAAAACAGGAAAGCTATAAAGCTAAATCCTAAAACTTTAGAAAACTGATTGCGGTATGTAACCTTTTTCATATATGGAATATTTCAATCGTAATCTTGGCATGATATTGGTTTTGCTTTCATTGCAACAACCCATTAAAAGCCTAAATTGAATGCAAAAATACGACATAGACTTTATTTGAAAAAATGTTAATCTATTAATAGCTCACAATTTATAACTGTTCTAAATAAATAAAAACACACTGGATTTACTCCTTAAAAAAATTATATTTGCAACATGCAGAAAACCATATTATTAGCCTTATGAAAAAAATTATCTACCTCTCCTTGGTTTTATTAACAAGTCTTTGCACTTATGGCCAAGAAGGACAGCTTTCTATAGAGCAGGACGAAAAAATTGAAGAATTATTAGATTTATACAAATCAGCGCTAAGCACTACAGAGTACTATCAGATTCAAGTGGGGTTTGGAAGTCATGCACAGGCAGAAAGCATTAAATCAGACGTAGAACAGGATTTTCCAAACCTTGTTTCTAAAATAGATTTTGATTCACCCACATATAGAGTAAGAGTTGGTCGATTTAAAACTAAAATAGAAGCAGAACGAAAGTTTAACGAGGTACGTTCAAAATACCCAAACGCGATGTTATTAAAACCAAAAAAATCGGCCAAATAGACCGATTTTTTTTAGTGTTACGCTTAAATTATTTTGACTTTAGTTTTTTCTTCACAGCTACTTCTTGGAAGCCTTCTACAACATCATCTATTTGAATGTCGTTGTAATTCTTGATTTGCAAACCACAGTCATAGCCCTTTGCAACTTCTTTTACATCATCCTTAAATCGTTTCAAGGATGCAAACTCGCCTGTATAAATCACCACACCATCCCTAATTAAACGAATACTTGAATTACGGAAGAGTTTTCCTGTAGTTACCATACAACCTGCGATAGTTCCAATTTTAGAAATCTTAAAGGTCTCCCTAATTTCCGCAGTACCTGTAATTTCTTCCTTCATTTCTGGAGAAAGCATACCTTCCATCGCGTCCTTAAGGTCATTTATAGCATCATATATAATAGAATACATACGAATATCAATTTCCTCTTTCTCTGCAATAGACTTGGCATTACCCATTGGTCTAACGTTAAATCCAATAATTACCGCATCTGAAGCAGAAGCGAGCAATACGTCGGATTCCGTAATTGGACCAACAGCTTTATAAATTATATTCACCTGAATTTCATCCGTAGACAATTTCTGGAACGAGTCCGTCAAGGCTTCAACTGAACCATCAACATCACCTTTCAAAATAATATTCAGCTCTTTGAATTCACCCAAGGCAATTCGTCTACCGATTTCATCCAAGGTAATATGACGTTGTGTCCTTACGGATTGCTCACGCTGTAATTGAGATCTTCTCGCTGCTATTTGCTTTGCTTCACGCTCATCCTCTAAAACATAGAACTTATCACCAGCTTGTGGTGCACTATCCAATCCTAAAATAGAGATAGGCCTAGATGGTCCTACTTCGGAAACATTTTTACCGCGTTCATCCTGCATTGCTTTAACCTTACCACTTGTGGTACCAGCCAACACATAATCGCCTATTTTTAGCGTTCCTGCTTGAACAAGAATAGTAGAAATATATCCTTTTCCCTTATCTAAAAAAGCTTCCACAACCGTTCCGGTTGCAGGTTTATCAGGATTGGCTTTTAACTCTAACAACTCAGCCTCCAACAACACCTTTTCCAAAAGTTCTTTTACGCCTGTACCTGTTTTAGCTGAAATATCATGGGACTGAATCTTTCCTCCCCAGTCTTCCACCAACAGATTCATTTGTGCTAGACCTTCCTTAATTTTTTCTGGATTAGATGTAGATTTATCAATTTTATTTATTGCAAAGATAATAGGAACACCGGCTGCTTGCGCGTGACTTATAGCTTCCTTGGTTTGTGGCATGATGTCATCATCTGCTGCAACCACGATAATCGCAATATCTGTCACTTGAGCCCCCCTGGCACGCATGGCCGTAAAAGCCTCGTGACCTGGTGTATCTAAAAATGAAATACTTTCTCCGTTTTCTAAGGTAACGCCATAAGCACCAATGTGCTGGGTTATACCCCCACTTTCACCTGCAATAACATTTTCCTCTCTAATATAATCAAGTAATGAAGTTTTACCATGATCCACGTGACCCATTACGGTAACTATCGGTGCTCTAGGCTTTAAGTCCTCAGGAGCATCTTCTTCCTCAACAATACTTTCTTCTATATCAGCAGTAACAAAATCTACCTCATAACCAAACTCCTCTGCAACAATGGACAATGTTTCTGCATCCAAACGCTGATTCATGGTAACCATGATGCCTAAGGACATACAAGCAGAAATAATCTCCGTAGTAGAAACATCCATCATCGTAGCAACTTCGCTAGCTGTAACGAACTCTGTCACTTTCAGAACCTTACTTTCTAATTCTTGCTGTTCTAAATCTTTCTCAGTCTGTTCTCTATGCTGGTCTCTTTTACTTCTTCTATATTTTGCACCTTTACCCTTCTTGGATTTACCTTGTAATTTCTCTAAGGTCTCCCGTACTTGTTTTTGCACATCTACCTCTGTAGGCTCTACCTTATTTACAGGTGCTAAACGCCTACTATTCCCTCGTCTATCTCCAGTGCTCGCAGCTCCTGTTCCTCTTGCTGCTCCTGCTCCTCTTGCTGCTCCCGGAGCTGTACTAGTATTTTTACTAACAATACGTTTTCTGCGTTTCTTACGATCCGCTATATCATTCTTTTTATCCTCTTTTTTCTTGGGTTTCTTAAACTTGGATAAATCAATCTTATCCCCCATTATCTTCGGACCAGATAATTTTTGATATTGTGTTTCTATCGTTTTTGGCTCATCTGACTCCG
>CAZDOW010000044.1:0-18552 GCA_964507115.1 uncultured Maribacter sp. | reverse complement strand
TAATTGTAGTTTTTGGCTTTTCTTCTGCAGCTTTTTCCGTTTGTTTTGGAGCCTCAAGCTCCTCCTTTTTCTCAACCGCTACAGGCGCAAGTTTTTCTTCAACAACCTCAACCTTCTTCTCAACTGGTTTTACGGCTGCTACTTTGACGACTTCCTCAACTTTTTCTACAACAACTTCCTTGACTTTCTTCTTCTTTGCGTCCAAATCAATTTTACCAACCATTTTCGGACCGGCAAGTTCCACTTTGGTATTTATTACCTTTTCGGATTCGGCATTCCTCTTTTCCCGGGCAAGTCTTCGTACTTCCTGCTCTTCTTCAAGTTGAACTCTTATAGCTTCTTTTTCCTTTCGCTTTTCCTCACCTACTTCTTTGGAAGCTACCTTTTTACTCATGTCCGTCTGAAACTCATCGAGCAACACCTGATAGACCGCATTGGAGATTTTGGTCGTAGGCCTGGCATCGACATCGTGGCCCTTACTGCTTAGAAAGTCCACGGCCCTGTCCAATGAAATATTGAGTTCGCGAAGAACTTTATTAAGTCTTATTTTTGCACTATCTGCCATAAATACTGATTCCCGTTCTTTATTCTTGCGCTAATATATAGCTAATCTTCTAATTCTTCTTTGAGGATACGCACAACTTCTTGAATTGTTTCTTCTTCCAAATCCGTGCGCTTTACCAAATCATCAACGTCTTGTTCCAAAACGCTTCTGGCCGTATCCATGCCAATTTTCTTGAACTCTTCTATAATCCAAGCATCTATTTCATCTGAAAATTCCGTCAATTCTACATCTTCCTCAACTCCTTCACGGAATACATCTATTTCGTAACCCGTTAACTGACCTGCCAATCTAATATTGTGACCTCCTCTACCAATAGCCTTTGATACTTCTTCAGGCTTTAGATACACCTTAGCTGTCATTTTCTCGTCATTCAACTTTACTGAAGAAACTCTAGCTGGGCTAAGTGATCTTGTTACCAATAACTGAGGATTAGCTGTCCAATTGATTACATCAATATTTTCGTTGCCTAATTCCCTAACAATACCATGAATACGAGAACCTTTCATTCCCACACAAGCACCTACTGGATCAATACGATCATCATATGAATCAACAGCTACTTTTGCTTTTTCACCAGGAATACGCACCACTTTTTTCACCGTAATTAAACCATCAAAAACTTCTGGAATTTCCTGAAAGAACAATTGCTCCAAGAACTTAGGCGAGCTTCTAGACATGATGATACTCGGCTTTGCACCTTTGAGTTCTACACTCTCAATAATACCTCTAACGTTATCCCCTTTCCGGAAAAAATCTGAAGGTATTTGCCGGTCTTTAGGTAAAATAATTTCATTTCCTTCGTCATCCAACAAAATAATTGCCTTGTGTCGAATATGATGCACTTCTGCTGTGTAAATTTCTCCTTCAAGATCTTTAAAATGCTTGTAGATTGTCGTGTTATCGTGCTCGTGAATTTTAGATATTAGATTTTGACGTAATGCCAAAATAGCACGTCTTCCCAAATCTATCAACTTCACTTCTTCAGAAACATCTTCACCTACTTCAAAATCCGGCTCTATCTTACGAGCTGCAGAAAGTGATATTTCTTCATTCTCATCTTCTACCTCTGCATCCTCTACAACGACGCGATTACGCCATATTTCCAAATCTCCTTTATCTGGATTAATGATAATGTCAAAATTATCATCAGAACCAAACTTCTTTTTTAGCGCATTCCTGAAAACATCTTCTAAAATCGCCATAAGCGTTACCCGGTCTATGAACTTGTCATCCTTGAATTCCGAGAAAGATTCTATTAACGCAATATTTTCCATCTAAACTTTCTAATTAAAATTTTAATACAACTTTTGCCTTTTTAATGACCGAAAAATCAATTTCCTTCCTTTTCTGAACGGTCACCTTTCCTTTTCCAATAGGCTTAGGCTCCCTTGCCTTCCACTCTAAAACGATATATTCGTTGCCTACCGCAGTAAGATTCCCTTCATATGTACCTTCTAGGGTTTCTATCTCTAACTTTCTACCAACATTTTTTTTGTATTGCCTCGGAACCATTAGCGGAGTCGTTGCCCCTGCCGAAGCAACCTCTAAGGCGAAATCCACTTCTTCTCGATCCAAATTATGATCTATAGCCCTACTAATCTTCATGCAATCCTCAACAGTAACGCCATGATCACCATCTATAACAACCTTAATTTTGTTATCAGCAGTCATGGAAAAATCGATTAAAAAAAGCGAATCATCTTCTTCCAACCCTGCATCCAATAGCTCTTTAACCTTATTCTGAAGCATAATAACAATTTCAATACTAACCGAAAGAAGTTAGAGTAATTAAATTTTTACTAATAAAAGAGGGGACAAATTGTCCCCTCATGAATACTTTTATATCCTTTCAGTGATGCAAAGATACAATAAATTTGATTTCCACAATACGGAATGGACTTACAATTAAATGATTTAACCATCTCGTTTGGTCCCTATGATTTATATTTACTTACAGCACAACAGACAATCAAATCATTTGACTTTATTTTCAACCAAATTTAGCTCATCCAAAACATAAAAATAATGGATATTTTATCTTCTTATAATCTCATCATTGAGGCTTCGGTTATTATTATTCTTTCTTTTTGGTTCAATGGCATTTCTAAAAAAACCAATATCCCATCTGTCTTAATGCTCATTGTCCTAGGTATTGCACTCCAGTATATTCTAAAGTATTTTGTACCGGAAGCCCTAGATTTCTCAAGTGGCTTAGAACTTTTAGGTATTGTTGGGTTAATCATGATTGTGCTAGAAGCGGCATTGGAACTTGAACTCAAGAGAGAGAAACTCGTACCTATCCTAAAATCAATGGCTATAGCACTATTAGGCTTATTGGGTTCTGCATATGCAGCAGCACTAATTTTACACCAATTCATTCCTGAAATGACGATGCAATCGGCATGGCTTTACGCTACTCCGTTATCTATACTTTCAAGCGCCATTATCATTCCTAGCGTAAGTGGATTATCGGACAAAAAGAAAGAATTTCATATTTATGAAAGCACTTTCTCGGATATTATGGGCATTATGATGTTCTATTATTTGATAGGGGGGCTAAACCCATCAGAAGACTCTGGTGCAGCGGGTTTTGCTGGAAACCTAGTACTTACTATCGTCATTGGTCTAGTGGCGAGTTACGCCATTATTCTTATTTTTCAGCAAATCAAGAGTCAAGCGAAGTTATTTCTACTGATAGCTGTGTTATTGTTATTATATGCCATAGGAAAGAAGTTACACCTATCCTCCTTAATCATCATTTTAATATTTGGACTTGTCATCGCAAACGTTAAACTATTTTTTCCCGGAAAAACGGCAATTTTTTTGGAAAATGAAAAAATTAATCAAATCTACCATGAGTTACATATTATAACGCTCGAAACTGCCTTTGTGGTTCGTACATTTTTCTTTGTAGTTTTTGGTCTTAGTATTGCCATAACTTCACTTTTTAACTTTAATGTAGCCCTGATTAGTCTTCTTATTATCGCTTCAATATATATTATCCGATTTGTGATACTGCGTGTTTTTATAGGAAAGGATATATTACCGCAACTTTTTGTAGCGCCAAGAGGGCTCATCACTGTACTGTTATTTTATGCCATTCCAGAGGAAGCACAAGTTGCTAATTTTGAATCTGGTATTTTGTTGTTCGTTATCATTGCCACTAGCCTTGTAATGACTTGGGCCATGATAAAGGATAAAAAGAAGATGAATACATTGTTGGACGAAATAGATGAGGAATATGTAGAACGCAACAAGGCCGAAGATGTGCTAAGGGAACAACAAGTACAGGGAAATCTAACCAACAACGACATATCAATTCAAAATGAACAGTCAGAACTACCGGAAAAATAAGTATAGCAGTTAAACTAAAAAAGTTTTATTTACTTTACAGAAGTATCAATAATACCTGCGCTTAATTGTTGTGCGCTTTCCTTAGTATTTACTTCTATTGTAGAGATGCTATCCATCTCCTTTCGAAATCTCAAAATCATCAATGTATCTAACTGAAGCTCAATACTGTCTTTAATATTGTGCCAATTAGCGGCATTCATAGATTTATTGAACTCGGTAATTTTATTGAATCTTTCCAAATTATATCTATTTGCTTTCCAAGCATGTTTAGTGCTTTTTTGATGTTCCTGATCTTGTAGATAGATACCTATACCAAATCCTAGAAATACCAATACTAATATAATTTTGAGATGCTTTGCGGTTAAATTCATAAGTAGTAGCTTTTTTAGAGCGGGGTAAAACTAACAGAGATTTCCCTGAATGACGGGTTTGTTTGAAAAATATTTTAGCTCTTTCAGGGCAGCCAATATACAAAATATCTGATTTGACCGACAAGATTCACGATAATCAGGCACAATCTGTCGTTAAAACCTTACAGAAATTTAGTTAACCATAAAAAAAACTCACGTTTTTAGCTTAATTCAAAACTTCGCAAAACCATTTATTACGGCACTCTCCTTAAAGGAATAAGATGCGACAGACGTTTCTGACCGCCTAAACACGGCATAAAAAAACCCTCCTAATCAAGACCAAAATGTATTAAAACATAAAAACTGAATACAATTATGGGGTATTTTACACCTTACTTTCTTCCTAAATTAAATCAAAAAAAATCCTGATACAGTGCTGTATCAGGATTTTTAAATTAATGTTGGCCCACAAGGACTCGAACCTTGAATGCAGGTACCAAAAACCGGAGTGTTACCAATTACACCATGGGCCAATCTCTAGACACTAAACACAAGTTTAGCATTCGAGGGTGCAAATTTAAAACAAAGTTTGGTTTGCACAAACATTTTTTAACACAATAATCTAAAAAAATCAATAAGCCTGCCTGTTAAAGGTTTATAAAAATTGTAGTCTGTTATCTATTTTAATTAGTAAATTCGTCTTTAGTTTTAACTTAAGTTGCATGTTTTCAAAGAATTTCCAGAAATGGGACACCCTCCTTGGGTGGGTCGTATTTTTTATAGCATTTATCACCTATTTCCTTACCGTAGAACCCACGAATAGTTTTTGGGATGCCGGTGAATATATATCAACAGCTGCAAAATTACAAGTCGGTCATCCACCAGGAGCTCCATTATTACAAATGATAGGTGCGTTCTTTTCTATGTTCGCACTGGAAGACAACCAAGTGGCCATGATGGTGAATTTGGTCTCAGGATTATCTAGTGCCTTTACCATCTTGTTCATGTTTTGGACCATCACCAATATTACCCAAAAATTAATGGATAAGGGCGAACAGCTTACTAATAGTAAGGCTATAGCAATTTTAGGAAGTGGGGTAATAGGTTCTCTAGCATTTGCATATTCAGATAGTTTTTGGTTCAATGCGACAGAAACAGAAGTGTACGCAATGGCTAGTTTTATAATGGCACTACTGTTATGGCTGGGACTAAAATGGACGGACAAACTAGAAGACCCAAGAGGAAATAGATGGATCATTCTGATTTCATACGTTGTTGGTCTTACATTTGGAATTCAATTCATGGGCTTTTTAGCCATACCCTCTATTGGTTTATTGTATTACTTTAAGACTTATAAAGAGACAACCGTAAAAAACTTTTTACTTGCCAACATCGTAGTTATTGGCATATTAATGTTGGTCTATAAATTTTCCTTGACCTATGTTTTGGTATTGTTTGGCTGGGGAGAAGTGTTTTTTATTAACAGTATGGGGCTTCCTTTTAACTCGGGCTCCATTATCATAGGTATTTTGTTTATTGCAGCCTTTTATTTTGGTCTGCGGTATACAACCAAGAATAATTACAAAACTGGCAACACCATCGTTCTTTGCCTTATGTTTCTTTTTCTTGGTTTCTCCTCTTGGATTATGTTGCCTATACGTGCAAACGCCAAAGTAGTTATAAACGAAAACAATCCCTCTGACGCTCGCGCACTCTTGGCTTATTACAACCGAGAACAATACCCTGGGGTGGATAGTCCAGTATATGGCAGCTACTACTCGGATATGTTCGCCGCTTCCGGAGAAGAACGCGATGGCAAACCAAAATATGAAAAGGATTACACTTTAGAAAAATACATCATAGTAAACAAATACAAAAATTCCGTACCAGGTCCAAATCTAGAACATCAAGGTATATTGCCTAGAATGTGGAGTGGCCAGCATGCAGAAAACTACATGCGTTATTTTGGACCTTTAGATTTTAAAGTCACAAAACCCAGTGAGGAACTTCGAAAGGCAGTAAACCAAGTAAAAACAGGATTTGCTAATGGAGAAATAGATGCAGACCAGTATATAAGTTTCCTTAACCGGTTCGATGAATTTATAGAAGTACAGCCACCTTCGGTTTGGGACAACGTTAAATACATGTTTGAGTTTCAGTTTAATTATATGTACTTGCGCTATTTCATGTGGAATTTTGTTGGAAAACAGAATGATGTACAGGGAAGATATAACGATAATGGAAACTGGCTAAGTGGGATAAAATTTATTGATAGCTGGCGTTTGGGAAGTCAAGACAACCTGCCCAGCGATATTGAAAATAATAAAGGACGGAACACGTACTTCTTCCTCCCTTTGTTACTTGGAATCATTGGTCTAGTCTTTCAAATTTCCAAGAATCCCAAACAATTTTGGGTGCTTTTGATTTTCTTTCTGTTTACCGGATTAGCAATTCAGTTTTACACCAACCCTTACATCTTTCAACCTCGGGAGCGTGACTACTCATTAGTTGGCTCTTTTTATATTTTCGCACTGTGGATAGGGATAGGTGTTTATGGTCTTTTTGATGGCTTCAAAGATTGGCTTGCGCCAAAAATACTAGCTCCCGTAGTGGTGGTTGTTTGCCTTTTAGCTGTTCCAACTGTTATGGCTGTACAAAACTGGGACGACCATGATCGATCCAACCGATTTACGGCAAATTCCTCGGCAAAAGCCTATCTGGACTCATGCCAAGAAGATGCCGGCGCTATACTTTTTACAATCGGGGACAATGACACATTTCCACTTTGGTACGCTCAAGAGATGGAAGGCTATCGTACTGATGTGCGTGTTGTTTGTACTAGTCTTTTTGAAACCGATTGGTATGTGGACCAAATGAAAAATAAAGCCTATGAAAGCGATCCAATACCATCTCAGATAGAGCATGAGAAGTACCGTGAAGGCAATAGGGATGTCCTTTATTACCAGAAAGCGACTGACAACAGATGGTCCATAAAAGACTTTATGAGCTGGATAGATAGTGATAAACCACGAACTAAATTAAAATACTTGTTTGAACAAAGTGGGCAAGACCCCAATAGTTATGACGAAAACACGCAAAACATAGTATATTATCCTACCGATAAAATTCGGGTTCCCGTTAACAAAAAGAATGTATTGGAAAGTGGACTTGTAAAAGCCAAGGATTCTGCACTTATTGTGGACTATATAGACATTGACCTCCCGGGTGCTATTACCAAAAAAAGCATGATGATGTTGGACATCCTAGCGAATAACGATTGGAAAAGACCCTTGTATTTCTCCGGCGGAAGCTTTGATGATGCAGAATACCTTTGGATGAAAGATTATTTACAATTGGACGGGATGGCTTATAAGCTTGTCCCCATTAGAACAGAACGTCCAAACTCTTTTGAAATGGGTAGAATTGACACTGATTTAATGTATGATATTGTTACCAAATGGGATTGGGGAAATTCTGGAAGTACGGACATTTATCATGACACCCAAACACGCATTCAGAGTGTGTCCTACAGAGCTAATCTTGCTCGCTTAATGGAAGCGCTGATAAAAGAAAATAAAACGGATAAGGCGAAGGAAATTATAGAAATTTCTATAGACAATATGCCCGTAGATCAATTTGGCTACTATAGTCTTGTAGAGCCCTTTATTGATGGCTATTACAAAGTTGGAGAAACTAAAAAAGCGCGAGCGCTATTCCATAAATTAAAAACAAAGTACCAAGAACGTTTGGAATATTACGCAGGCACTAGTTTGGATGAACAATACAGAAAAATTGATGAAATTATTGCGGATATGGAAGCCTATAGACGAAACATAGACAACCTAATCAACAATGATGACCGTGAAGTGGCAGAAAAAGAAACACTCATATTTAATGAGTACATAGACAAGTTCCAACACTTTTACAAGGACGAGGACGACTTTGAAATCCCAGAAACCTCTGCAAGACCAAACCCAGATATACAGGATACCATTCAATTAGACCCTACAAAAAAGGACACCTTGTAAGAACTAACACAGCAACTTTTATGGAAAACTAAACTACTTTGTGGTCTTCTGTTTTTCTAAAGTAATAATGAAGAAGTGCCCTTGCTTTATAAATTTGCAAAATAGCTTAATAAATCTTTTAGCAACTCAAGCATCATTTTGAGTTGGCGTATTGTTTTCTAAACTTTAAGAATTGTGTGTATGGCCATTGAATTATTAATCAAAAGAAACCATAACAACATAGAACAAACAAATTAATCTTGCAGACTTAAACTGAAATCCTTGATTTCACCTTTGTTGCTAAAAAAAACCACTAGTAACCTTTGTTTGTTAACAGTATTGTAGCTAACTGAAAATACTATTATTGAGCATATTCGCTCAAAATACCTATAAGTGTATTGGCATCTTGTTCTCCACTTTGGCGCCAGACCATTTCACCTTTTTTGTAAATCATTAATGTTGGAAGTCCTTTAACCCTTAACGCTTGAGCCAGCTCTTTGTTCTTGTCAACATCAATTTTTATCACTTTACTCTTGTCCCCTAATGCAGCAGCTACATCCCTTAAAACAGGATGCATTGCGGTAGACTGCTCGTTCCATTCAGCATAAAAATCCAAAAGGACAGGGATATTCAAATCTATAAGTTCACCAAATTTAGACATATAATAGGCTTTACTTTATGAATCAAATGTAGTAAAAAATGTTAAAATACTGGTGTTTACAACGTTTTTGTACTGCAGGAGACCGATTAAAATTATGTTAACCCCTTCTTTTTTAAGGTAATTACCGTTATTTCCGGCCAAATACCCACTCTCCCAGGATATCCCAAAAAGCCAAAACCACGGTTTACATTAATAAACTGACCTTTTTCCTTATAGATGCCTGCCCAGTGCTTATAACGCCATTTTACAGGGCTCCATTTTATCCATCCTGGTATTTCTATCCCAAACTGCATTCCATGCGTATGCCCACTTAATGTAAGGTGAAAATGTTTTTCATCTGGTACGACTTCAGCTTCCCAGTGCGACGGGTCATGACTCATCAAAATCTTAAAATCGGTCTCTGCTATTCCTGACACAGTTTTTTGTAAGTCGCCTGCTTTTTTAAAACCTCCTTTGCCCCAGTTCTCTACTCCCAACAGTGCTATTTTATCCTTTCCTCTAGTTAGGTACCTGTGCTCATTTAGCAGCAGGTCAAAACCAATTTCTTTTTGAAGATTTTTCAAATCTTCCAAATTTTGTTCTTTTAGCGCTTGGGTATCCCATGGTATATAATCGCCATAATCATGATTTCCCAATACCGAATATTTTCCATCCTTAGCTTCTAGACTAGCGAACAAATCGGACCAAGGTTTCATTTCTTCGGTTTTATTATTTACCATATCCCCAGTAAATAATATAGTATCACTTTTTTGTTGATTTATAAGCGACACCCCGTATTCTACCATTTTCCGATTATCAAAACTTCCACTATGGATATCGGAAATTTGGGTAATCCGATAGTCGTGAAATGCCTCGGGTAAATCATCAAACTCAAGCGTGTACTTTAATACCTTAAAATTATACTTGCCTTTGTACATCCCATACAATAATGCACCAAATGGTACCGCTGCCAAACCTAGCGCAATAGCACTAAGAAAACGCCTTCGTTGGGGCAAGGTGAACTCTCGAGATACTCCGAAAAATTTTTCAAATCCAGCAGAAAATATTCTAAAAATATCCTCGGAAAATAGAAAAATAATCGTGATAATCTTAAATGTAAGGATGGTTAACAAAAGACCAAAGGCATAACTTTTAGGAACACTAAGTACTCTTCCTGTCTCTTCCCCGGCTGTAAACTGATAGATGAAATTAAATGCTACACCTGTAGCCAAAATAATATACAAATAATAGACCCATGGTTGTCGTGCAACTGTTTTTAGCGCTTGTAACACATAAACGCTTAAAACAACATAAAGAACCACAAATAGTATCCAACGGAACATAGTAATTTTTATACAAAGATATTTTTACAAAACTAACCCAGCACACTTTTGCGTTTTATTTAACTGCTTTAGTCACCGATTTAACGATTTCCATATTTGTCACGGCTATTCCATCATCATATAAAAATGAATTGGAATTCATAGACACCTTGGGCTTTTCGTTCAAGGTTTTATAGAATCTAGCAGCAGATAAGTGTACCGCAGCAAAACCCTTTTCTTTAAACTGTTGCACATTTAGCTGATTGATTCCCGAACCGGGCATAATTGTACAATTTTGGGTATGTTTTTGCAAATCGGTCAACAGTTTCAATCCCAATAAAGCCGAGGTTCGTTGACCCGAGGTTAAAATATAATGTACGCCAAGCGATTCCAATTCTTCAAGTGCCTTAAAAGGATTCTTAACCCAATCAAAGGCTCTGTGAAATGTAAAGGTCAAGTCGCCTGTAACCGCAATTAACTCCTTAATTCGTTCAGCATCTAATGAATAATCAGCATGCAAGGCCCCAGAAACAATACCATCAAAACCCATTTCCCTGCACAAAGAAATATTGGTTTTCATAATCTCAAACTCTTCCTGCGAATATGTAAAATCTCCACTTCTAGGACGTATTAAAACATGAATGGGAATTTTAATTTTTTCTTTTACGTCCTTTAACAAGCCATAAGAGGGTGTAATACCACCAACGGCCAGTTCCGAACATAGCTCAATGCGGTCCGCTCCAGCTTCTTGGGCAATTAAGGCAGATTGCAAGGAATTGGCGCAAACTTCTACAAGCATATTGTTATATTTAGACCCCTAAAAGTAAACAACCAAACTAATGAAAAGAAGAAAGTTTCTTAAAAATTCCAGTACCGCAACCGCAGCCTTGGTCGCTAGCCCATTTTTAACTTCATGCCAGGAGAAGGTTCAGCCTTCTAAATCTGTAGGAATTGATACTAAAGCGAACTATCCTATTGTAATCTGTACATGGAATTTTTTAAATGCTTCCGCAAAAGCTTGGGAGGTACTAACTGCAGGTGGGAATTCCTTAAACGCAATTGAACAGGGCGTAAAGGTAGAAGAGGACGATGTAAACAACCAAACCGTTGGCACCGGCGGAAGACCTGACAGGGACGGAAACGTGAGCTTGGATGCCTGTATTATGGACAAAGACGGTAATTGTGGCGCGGTACTAGCGATGCAAAACATAGCAAATCCTATTTCTGTAGCACGCAAAGTCATGGAAGACACACCTCATGTAATGTTGGCAGGGCCAGGAGCTGAACAATTTGCCTATGAAAAAGGGTTTGAAAAAGTAAATCTACTAACCGAAAAATCCAAACAAGAATGGATAGAGTGGAAAAAAAAATCAGAATATAAGCCTATTATTAATATAGAAAACCATGATACTATTGGGATGTTGGCCATAGATAAGAATGGCGATATCGCAGGAGGATGCACTACTAGTGGAATGGGATATAAAATGGCTGGCCGTGTGGGCGATTCCCCCATTATTGGCGCTGGCTTGTTCGTAGATAATGAGGTGGGTGGGGCTACCGCAACAGGCATGGGAGAAGAAGTGGTGAGAACCGTTGGTAGTTTCTTAATTGTAGAATTAATGCGACAAGGAAAATCGCCACAAGAGGCCTGTGAGGAAGGGGTAAGGCGCATCATGGCCAAAAATGAGGGGCGAAATGATTTTCAGATAGGCTTTATAGCCATCAATAAAAAAGGAGAAACTGGTGGCTATTGTATACAGCCAGGATTTACGTATCGCACCTATTCGGAAGAAGGGCATGTGAATAATTCTTCTGATAGCTATGTAAAAGGCTAGTATCATTGCTATCTTAAAAACAAGGAATATGGTGTTCTTGCCTTTTTTAGTTCCCCTATTTTCTAAACAAACTTCGTACTTTTAAACGCGCACTTTTAACTCATTCAAATGCCAGAACAAAAAAGATTATTCCTACTAGATGCATACGCCTTAATATTTAGGGGATATTACGCACTTATCAAAAACCCCAGAATTAATTCCAAGGGGATGGATACCTCAGCCATAATGGGTTTTATGAACTCCCTTTTTGATGTTATAAAACGAGAAAAACCAGATCATTTAGCTGTTTGTTTTGATAAAGGAGGAAGTGCCGAGCGCACAGAACTTTTCCCAGAGTACAAAGCCAACCGGAATGCGACTCCAGATGCTATTAAAATTGCAGTACCCTATATTCTTAATATTCTAAAAGCGATGCATATCCCATCCGTGGTGCTAGAAGGCTGGGAAGCAGATGACATCATAGGCACCTTGGCCAAACAAGCCGAAAAAGAAGATTACAAAGTTTTTATGGTAACGCCTGACAAGGATTTTGGGCAATTGGTATCCGAGAATATTTTCATGTACCGCCCCGCACGCATGGGTAATGGTATAGAAATCTGGGGGATTCCTGAAATACAAAAACGTTTTGGTGTAGAACGGCCAGAACAGGTTATAGATTACCTAGGCATGATGGGCGATGCCAGCGACAATATTCCAGGATTACCGGGCGTTGGAGATAAGACCGCAAAAAAATTCATTGAGCAGTTTGGTTCAATGGAGGGTCTTTTAGAAAATACCGACAAACTTAAAGGCGCAATGAAACTTAAAGTGGAGGCCAATAAGGAATTAGGCCTACTGTCTAAAAAATTAGCGACTATTTGTTTAGAAGTGGCCGTTACTTTTGATGCCAAGGATTACGAAATGTCAGTCCCCGACAATGAAAAAGTACAAGAAATATTTGCGGAACTGGAATTTAGAAGATTAAAAGACCAGTTTATTAAAATATTCTCTGCGGAAGAGCAGACCCCTGCTAGTCAAGTTACCAGTACCGAAACGGCCAAGAAAGTTACTTCATCTGCCGGAACCGGACAATTCTCTTTATTTGGTGGAGATGGGGCGTCGCCAGCGACCATAAAAGACAGTTCTAGTAGAAAAACCATCAAAGATATTCCCCATGCCTACCAAAGTGTAGCGCCAGGTATGGCGATGAAACTATTTCTTCAGAATCTGATGAAACAGATCTCGGTCTGTTTTGATACTGAAACTACCGGACTCAATCCTATTACAGCGGAATTAGTTGGTATAGCATTTAGTTGGGAGGCCACCAAAGGATATTACGTTCCTTTTCCGGAATCTAAAAATGAAGCTCAAGTTTTGATAGAGGCGTTGAGGCCATTTTTTGAATCTGAGGACATTGAAAAAATAGGGCAAAACCTAAAATATGACATCAAAGTCCTTCACAAATATGATATCCAAGTAAAGGGAAACTATTTTGACACTATGTTGGCCCACTATCTTATAAATCCAGATATGCGCCACAATATGGACGTTTTAGCAGAAACATATCTGGACTATACTCCGGTCTCCATCACGGAACTCATTGGAAAAAAAGGCAAGAATCAATTATCTATGCGGGATGTACCGTTGGAAAAACAAACTGAGTATGCCGTTGAAGACGCGGACATCACTTTCCAATTAGCACAACACTTTAGACCGGAATTAGCAGAAGCCAAAACTGACGGCCTCTTTAAAGACATTGAAATTCCGTTATTACATGTTTTAGCAGATATGGAGCTAGAAGGCATCAATCTAGACGAGGAATTCCTAAATTCTCTTTCAGAAGACCTTAATAATGATATCGCATCCCTAGAAAAAAAGATTTACGAAGGCGCCGGACAGGAATTCAATATAGGCTCGCCTAAACAATTAGGGGAAATCCTTTTTGATAAAATGAAATTGGTTGACAAGCCTAAGAAAACCAAAACGGGGCAATATTCCACAGCGGAAGATGTGCTATCCTACTTAGCAAAGGATCACGAAATTATCCAGAATGTGCTGGATTATCGAGGACTTGCAAAATTAAAAAGCACCTATGTAGATGCACTCCCATTACAAATAGAAGAAAGCACCAAAAGAGTTCATACAGATTATATGCAAACGGTTGCCGCAACAGGACGGTTGAGCAGCAACAATCCCAATCTGCAAAATATCCCGATTAGAACTGAAAGAGGTAGACAAGTAAGAAAAGCTTTTGTGCCAAGAAACAAGGACTATGTTTTATTGGCAGCGGATTACTCACAAATAGAGCTCCGTATAATCGCTGCTTTAAGCGAGGAAACCACCATGATAGAGGCTTTTAAAAACGGAGAGGATATTCATGCTTCTACCGCATCAAAGGTATTCAATGTTCCTATTGAAGAGGTAACTAGAGAGCAAAGAGGCAACGCCAAAACAGTTAATTTTGGTATTATTTATGGGGTATCCGCCTTTGGGTTAAGTAATCAAACGGACCTATCCCGTTCTGAGGCAAAAGAACTCATAGACACCTATTACAAAACCTATCCTAAATTGAGAAACTATATGGGCGAGCAGGTAGATTTTGCACGCGATAATGGTTATGTTCAAACCGTTTTAGGAAGAAGACGTTATTTAAAGGATATTAATGGAAGTAATGCCATAGTACGTGGTGCAGCTGAACGGAATGCAGTAAATGCCCCAATACAGGGTAGCGCAGCGGATATCATCAAAATAGCCATGATTAATATCCATAAAAAATTATCTAATGGAAACTATAAATCTAAAATGCTATTACAAGTTCATGATGAATTAGTTTTCGACATCTATAAACCAGAGTTAGAAGAACTACAAACACTCATTAAAACTGAAATGGAGAATGCTTATACCTTAGCGGTTCCGTTGGATGTAGAAGTTGGTCTTGGTGAGAATTGGCTGGAGGCGCATTAAAAACTATGTAACTAATAAAAATAGCGTGTGAAATCAAGATTTCACACGCTATTTTTATTAAACTATTAAGGACTTACTATCCCATAGGGTTTACCAGTCTTGGTAGCTGTCCTTTTAACTTTTTGAATACATCTGTAAATGGCTTAAAATAACTTCCAAAGTGAAAAGGCGTTAACTGAAACCATAATTTTATTTGTAAGTTGTTTTCTAATTTAATTTCGAAGCCATTTTCAATTTTGAAATCTAAATAACTAATATTATTTACAGTCTCTCCTTCGCCAGTACTATATACAAACCTATTATCACTTTCAGCTAAGTACAAGCGTAAATAGTCAAATACTCCAGGTTTAATTGAACCAAAATTGGAGAGCTTAACAAAACTTCCGTTAACTAGTTCCTTGAGCGATGTCTGTTTTTCTCCACTAAAACTTTCTGACTCATGTTCATTTCCTTGAATATCAACAAAAGAAAGTTTTGTTACACTCAAATCCATCTTGGAAACTCCTAGTTTTTCTAAGTGAGAATTTTTTAATATTAGTTCATTGGCAGGGTCTTGGGTACCGTACCAATCGCTCAACACATGTGAGGTATATGGTATAGCTGTCCAAATATTTGGGTAAAATCTCGTTTTTTTCATACTAACAAAATGTATTTAAAATATACGCGACAAAAGTAGGGTGTACGCTAGGTGCTATACTACTGTAGAATTATCCAATTTGTATGCTATATTAACATCCTAATCTATAAATATTAAAATATGTGATAATATTCAACACAAATTAAAGCATTTGTAAAAAAATTTACGTGAACCAAACTAAAGAAGAACAGAAAAATAAAAGGAAGATAAAATTTCAATACCTAAGCTGAAGCTCAATGTTAAATATTTACAAATAATAAACGAGAACGAGTTTTTAAGCGTTGCATATAAACGCACTTACCTTAAAATTATAAAAAAATAGTCATTCATTATGAAAAATATCCTTTTCCTATTTGTTTTAATTATTGGCTTTATGTTTAGCAGTAATGCGCAATCAAGTACACTAAACAATGCTCCAGAAAAACTTGAAAAAATAAAAGTGTTCCCTAATCCAGCTACAACTGTCGTCACTGTTTTAGGATTACGAAATACCGAAAAGGCTTTTATTATTGTTTTTGATATATATGGCAACTCAATATTGCAACACCAATGGGAAATTAAGAACAAGGCATTAAACATTCCTGTTGCGAATCTGGAGAAGGGTATATATGTAATTTCTATCCTGTCCAAAGAACAAAAGGTAAAGACCAAGTTTTATAAACAATAGTCTTAAAAGAATATAAATAAAATACTAGCGCTTAACAAAAACAAGAACGCCGCTATCATCAAAATTTTCAATTTCTAAATCTGATGCGTTCACTACCATTTCATTACCTGTTATACTCACATTTAATTCGACTACTGCACCTTCACTATCCACGACGCTGAGAATACTACCATCATACGTGTAGGTACTCGTTTCCGTATCAGATTGTTCAGGACAGGTAACCGTAAGACCAATAGGAGGAACAATGTTAAACTCAAGATAGTTCGCAGAATTGCTAGCCGTTGTGGATAGATCCTCTTTAAAATCTAATGTTAGTATACTACAATCTTGCTCTGCAAGTTTATCCAAAATCTGCTTGCCAAATTTAGCTTGGTCACTTGCAGTGTCATTATCAATTCTTAATTCGGTCACGTCCCAAGTTCCTATAATTGCGTTAACATCAGTCTCGGGATTATCGCCCTCCTTATCTGAACTACATGAAAAAATCAAAGAAACAAGTACCAAGCAACTACAAATATTCTTAATCATTTTATTTTATATTAGTTATCGAGTAGTTCAAACGAAAAATGAATGCTATTATTTTAATCCTTGTATAGAATTAATACAAATGTCTATTTGATATAACTTAAGCGCAAAGAAATGACTTGCTTTCAAAAACATAAACCCATACCTCTAAGTAAGATATGTAATTGTCAAAAAACATAACGACGTAATAACCGGTAAATAAAGAGCGCTACTAAGGACCAGAAGTGACCTGCTTTGATGTTATCTTTTATTCTGGTTTAACGAAAGGCATCTAGTATAACTAAAAAAATAAGTAGACCTTAACATCTAAAACTATTTATCCAACGTAAAACAATAATAGATAATACTTCAAAGTAAGCAACTTTCAAACCTAAAAGCTTTTGGTAGATTGAAATTTATATTAGAGATTTGCACCCTCTTATGCTCGATTCAAAGGCAGATAGCTAACCAAAGATTCAAAGGTAGACCAACCACTTAACCATACACTATAAAAAAAAGGGAAAGCATCTAAATAAAAAGAAACAACAGTTTGCAATTCAAGTTTATAATTGTACATTTGCACCCCATTTATCGGGAATAAGAAGATTAATAGTTAAAAATATTTGTAGTGGATACATTAAGTTATAAGACCTTATCTGCCAACAAAGCGACCGTAAGTAAAGAATGGTTGTTGGTTGATGCTGAAGGAGAAACGCTAGGTCGTTTATCCTCGAAAGTAGCTAATTTATTGAGAGGAAAGCACAAGCCAAGCTTTACTCCGCATGTAGATTGCGGTGACAACGTTGTCATTATCAATGCTGAAAAAGTTACCCTTAGTGGAAACAAATGGTCAGAAAAAACGTATGTGCGTTATACTGGTTACCCAGGCGGTCAACGCTTTACCACTGCAACACAGTTATTGGAAAAAAATCCTGCTGGAATTCTAGAAAGAGCAATAAAAGGAATGTTACCTAAAAATCGTTTGGGTGCAGAGCTTTTCAGAAATTTGAAAGTATATGCTGGTACTGAACACGGACAAGAAGCTCAAAAACCAAAAGCAGTAAACATAAAAGACCTTAAGTAATGGAAATAATTCACAAAATAGGTAGAAGAAAAACAGCAGTAGCTCGTATTTACCTTTCCACAGGAGATGGTAAAGTAACAATAAACAATAAGGATATATCTGTTTATTTCCCTACAGCTACACTTCAATACAAAGTAAATCAACCATTTGCACTTACAGAACTAGAAGGAAACTACGACGTTAAAGTAAATGTTTTTGGTGGTGGAATTACTGGTCAGGCGGAAGCTATTAGATTAGCTATTTCTAGAGCGCTATGCGAAATAGACCCTGATCACAGAATAGCTTTGAAGCCAGAAGGATTACTTACAAGGGATCCAAGAATGGTTGAACGTAAGAAATTTGGACAGAAGAAAGCTAGAAAGAAATTCCAGTTCTCTAAACGTTAATCTTAACTACAAATTCTCAGGGCGCTCATTTTCTAATGAGCGCCTAAATTATATTTTCACTAACAAGTTCATTGAAAGTCCTTTTACAAGGACAATTAAACATTTCTTAATCGCTTTCACAGGTGGTAAAAGAGACATTCCAAATTAACTTTTGGGATATATTAGTTTAGCATCTAAATAGTGGAGGCTTTTCGCACTGCGAAATACCACTTCATTATTGCTAATTCATAAGAACGTAAACTAAATTTAAAATGGCGA
>CAZDOW010000043.1:0-26477 GCA_964507115.1 uncultured Maribacter sp. | reverse complement strand
CGCTGATATAAAACTTATCATAACGGTACAGCAAACCAACATCAAAGTTGTGGTTCGTAGTAGCTCTATCGTCTGTTACACTTGGATCCAAAGCGTCAAAGTTTTCGATATCAATTCTAAACTGATTGAAATTATAGGAAAGCCCAAAAGACAAAAATTCATCGTCGTAGCGGTCTAAGGTTAAATGGTGAGCAAAAGAAACACGTGCACCGCGCTGTTTGGTTTCGCCGTTGCTATCGTTATATAATAAAGCCCCTATACCAGATTTTTCACCAACCCGCATATCCGCTGCCAAAGATTGGGTGTCGGGAGCATCTTTAACACCAACCCATTGCGTAAGTCCGTTGACCCTAATCTTTACGTGGTCACCTATTCCCGCATAGGTTGGAGACATCACAAAAGGGTTGTCCGCCAAATATTGTGACAGTTGGGGAATCGTGAGCTCCTGTCCTCTTAGTGCAATAGCTCCTATAAAAAGGGCAAACACCAATAATCTATTACGCATATTCTTTAGGTTAAGCATTATCTATACAATGTAAAATGTCCTATTAATTCTCTGTTGTCTTCTACGCCGTTAAGCTTCACAACATACCAGTAATCTCCAGTAGGCAACTCCGATTTTTGATACAAACCGTCCCACCCTTGATCGTTAAGATCCATTTCATATATCTCCCTACCATAACGATCAAAAATTATGATTAGTATTTCTGGGAAGGTCTCCATGTTTCTTGGTGTCCAAAAATCATTTTGACCATCTCCGTCAGGGGTAAAGAAATTGGGTATTTCTATATCTATAAATTCCATAAATATATTGGCCTGTACCTCACATCCGTTTTCATCTACTACTGTTACCAAATAGGTGTCCGTTCTATAAATGATAAAGACATTCTCCTCACCCTTATCTGTGTCTCCTAGATGATATGTATACCCGGGTCTACCACCATTGACAGTTGCTGTTATTTGGTTGATGCCGCTCTGTTCTAGTACCAAGGTTAATGGCTCAAATGCTTCAATCTCAAAATCAAAAGTCTGTATGCAGCCATTGGAATGAGCTATGGCAATATAATGCATGCCGGGAGCCGTATTTCTGAAATCAGGATTTAACTGCATATCCGCCGAATCCGTTGAATCTAAGGCATATAGGACATCGCCAAGCACTGTTTGATCTTCCAGAGTTATATTTAAATAGTTTTCTGGCGTATCACCATTACACTCATAAACAGGAATAATAGTTGCGTTGAGGTTCACTCCCGGTGCTATATCAACGACAACGTTGGTGTCACAGTCGTTTGCGTCCCTAACAAATACTAAATAATTACCTCCGCCCAATCCAGTGAACGTTAATTGGTCTTGTATGAAATCAGCATTCGAATTGGAATTTAAACTTGTACTATAAGGCGCCGTACCCCCAGAAATATTCAAGGTTATGGATCCATCTAAGCTTCCAACACATACTTCTGGTGTGGGAGTTGCCACAAGCGTAAGTAGTGTAGGCTCAGAAATGGTATACTGTAATTGCTCAAAACATCCATTGGAATCCTGGGCTATTACCGTATAATCTCCCGGACTCAAATCTGTAAATGTATTAATAGTATCAAATTGATCTAGATTGGGAGAAATGGCATATTGGTAAATCCCTGTGCCACCACTCATGGTAATAGTAATACGACCATCATCTCCACCAAAGCAGGATATATTCACTACTTCTTCGGTATAATCTAATGGAATAGGTGCGCTAATTTCTACACGTTCCGGAGCGACTATACAGTCTTCACTAACTACCTCAACAAAATAAATTCCTGCAGGCAGACCCGTAAATACACCTTGTGACTGTGGTCCTGCGATACGAGAAGCCGTACTCAGGGAAACGTCGGTGTATAGGGCGTATTGGTAATTACCCAAACCACCATCGGCTTCCGCAAAAATTAGAGCGGTACTATCGCCGGTACAATTAATGGACGCTGCGCTAGTATCCACTATTAAAGTCAATGGTAGAATAGGACTTTCAGTTATCTCGTTGGACAGAATAGACGTACAATTAAACGCATCTTGAACAAAGTAACTATATGTTCCTGCTGTAACGTTGCTAAACACTTGAGTGTTTGGTCCGTTGGCTCCATTGAAGGCTGTATAGGAAATACCGTCCTGACTATAGACATATGGGGCTGTACCACCTGAAGCGGTCAACTGCATCACCGCATCCGTTAAACAAGTCAAAGCATCTTGGCGCACGAGTTGTGCCGAAACTTCGGTTGGATCTAGTATCTGAATTCTATTGGTTTCCGTAGCACATCCAACATCATCAGTTACAGTGATACTATAATATCCTGCATCAAGACCATTGAAAGTACTTGATACTTGTCCAACCGATGACTGTAACGGTGTAGCTGAAGCCATATCCGTATACACGTTCAACTGATATTGATATGTAGGTGATACATTTCTTAGTGCCACAGAAGCCGTTGCCGAAGCGTCGTTATCCCCGTAGCAAACAAGAGTACTAGCGGTAAGGGTCGCAACAATATCATCTGGTCTTATAAGTGCAATGGCATCTGTAAATTCACACCCAAAACTATCGGTTATTATAATTGTATACGCTCCAGCAGATAGGTCTGTAAAAATATACGCAGCCACATTATTTTGTGTGTAGTTTTGACCAGTGATGGTATTATCCAATACAATAGTATACGGACCCTGGCCACCCTCCGGATCTATCAATAAGCTTCCTTGGTCGTTGGAACACGTTACACTAGATTGTTGTGTTACCGTTGCGGTAATCGCAGCTTCTGGTGCAATTACAGTAATAACATTGGAATTCTCCGTACAGAACGGTGCTTGAGTTTGTTCTACCCTCACATAATAAGCTCCTCCAGGCAAACCTGTAATAATTAATGGTGTAGTTGTGTTACCAGGACCTGATTGTCCTACAATTGGATTGTTATTCGCATCAAATACTTGATACGTATACGTGCCGGTATATGGTGAAATCGCAACACTAAAACTACCATCGTCCACACCGTTGTTCAAACATTCATCATCTGTTAACTTTGTGGCTGTAACCTGCATCTGCTCCGGAACATCAATGGTATGTACTGTTTCTATTATACAATTGGTGTCTAGATTTGTAATAGTTACCCTATAGTTTCCGGCATCAAGCCCCGTAAATAAACCAGTTGGATTGGTATCCGTAAAGACCACATTTATTCCGTTCAATTCGTATTCTACGTTTGGTGTAGCTGATGATGGATTCACCGTTAAGCCTACTTGAATCTGAGCATCGTTTCCTGGAGTACAGCTAACAGGAGTAACATCTACAATAATTGGATCTGAAATTTCAATAAATGGATTGATAGTTTCCGTTGCTACAGGACTTGCACAACCATTGTCATCAAACGCGGTGATTTCATAGACACCCCCGTTATAGTTTGTTTCTACATAAATAGCGTTTGGACCATCTTGAACTGTGGTGCTTGTTGTTGTATTAACAAATCTGTATCTCACGAAGTTGTTAGAACCACCAGACAAGCCTAATACATCTACAGAAATACTTGCTAAATTTGCATTGTTACCTACGGTACATGCAAATTGTTCAGTTGTTGCTGTAAAGTTCGAAACAACATTCGGTTGTAATATAACTTGAGTAATATCTCTAGTACAACCGTTTGGAGAAGTTACTCTTATGGTATAGATTATCCCTGCAACAGTACCTTCCAGGCCAGTGAAAACTGCTGTTGCATCCGTATTGCTTGTTGCTGTAATTGGAAATATAGCGCTACTGCTTCCTGGGCCAGATATGATCGTAAAAGTATATGGACCAATTCCGTTATCCGGGTTAGCATTTACAGTAATTGTTCCGTCATCGGCACTATTACAAGTGACATCTGTAAAGTCATCAATACTTATGTTTGGCAAAACGCTGTCCTCCAATCGCTGGGTTACTGTTGTGCTGCACGTATGACCAGTTGCCGTATCTGTGATTGTGAACAGGTAATCTCCTACCATAATAAGGTTGGTGAATGTTGCAGATACACTTCCCAAAACAGATGGCTGTGGAGTGGATGCATCAGGGAAGATCACAGAATAGTCAAATATTCCTGAACCTCCAGTCTGCGTAATTGTAATCTCTCCGCCAGAGTTACAGTCTATTGTTTTATCTATATCCGCTCTTGGCGAAATAACGTCATAAAGAATCGCTGCTGTGGTTGTTGAAGCACATGACCATTGGTCTGTTATTTGTACTTCATAAGAACCAGCACCTAAACCGCCAAAAATATTCGTGTTCTGGGCTGTTCCAAATGGACTACCATTAAGCAATAGTTGATAGATGTAATTACTTCCTTGACCTCCAGATACTGCAGTAACCTCTATTTCTCCGGTAAAGTCCGAACAGTTCCCTTGATTAACCTGTATGCCAGCTGTAATAGGTTCAGGATCTAATAAAGTTACATCCGCCAAACGTTGCATACAATCATTCTGATCTTTTATCCAAACTTGGTAATCTAAGCCAGTTGGTGCAACTCCTCCTAAGAGACCAATAAATCTTGGATTGCTAATAAAGCTTAACGTTGTTGGTAAAGGATCTGATGCTAAAGCAACAAAATATTCGTAACCACCCCATCCACCTTGTGGGTTTATAATTTCAATAACACCATTGTTAAGTGCACAGGTTACCTGTTCTACTTGTGTAGCTCCAGTAATTACACCGTTTGGCCCAGCAATGTTAAAATTTTCTGGATTTGAACAAAGGGGATTTCCGTTTTGAGTAATAACAACATAGTAGTCTCCTGCTTGAAGGTTGACTAAAGCTGTAGGCCCAGGATTTAAATGGGTTAAAACAGCTGTTTGTGGCGTATTAGTTATTTGCTCAAAGACTTGGTAATCAAAGCCCCCAGCATAAGGATTTACAGGGTCGTTTATACTGAAACTAACCGCGCCATCTGTACCATCACAAACTACATCTGTAGTGGTGGCTGTTATTTCAAAATTGTTTGGCTCATTCACCGTATGTTGAATGGAGACAATACAATTGGTGTTTATATTTCGTACTTCAAAGGTATAGGTGCCAGGGACAAGATTGGTGAATACATTGGAAGGGGCGAAAGCATTGGGCAATTCCCTAAATTCATAATTGGCAAGTCCCACAGGCGTACTTGAATCTGTAAGTAATCCAAAAGCGTTTATTGTGATATTTTCTCCCGCGATACAAGAAATAGTTTGGTCAACGGTTATGGTAGCCGGTAATAACTCATCAAATGGATTGATTCTAGAATTTGAAACTCCAGAACACCCATTGGTATCATAAACCTGCACTGCATAATATCCTCCAATAGTGTTTGTTTCTATATAGGTGTCGTTTGTACCATCTTGTAGGGTCACGTCCGGTTCGATACCTGCTGTTAATGGATCATCTGTGGTATAAAAATGATACCGAACAAATGTATTTGAGCCTCCGGTCACACTTTGAACAGAAATACTCGCATTGTTTTGATTGTTACCTATAATACAACCAAATTCTATTGGTGTATTCATCGTAACCGCTATGACTGCAGGTTCTGCTATTATAATAGGGCTACTTGCTGTACTACAATTGTTAGCGGCATTTCCAGTAATGGTAACAATGTAGCCTGCCGCCGTTGTGGAAGCGGAAAGACCTGTAAACGTAGCGCTAGTGTTTGTAGTGCTTGTTGGGTTAATACTTATAGCAGCGCCATCTAAAGATGTGATTTCAAATACAAAAGGTCCTATGGCATTGTCTAATGCTGTAATAGTTATGGTACCGTCAGAATCACCGATACACGTTATGTCCGTAGCTATAATAGTTGGGTCTATTATCGGAACTAATAAATCAGGTACTGTTATCAAAAATTCTCGATTACAAGTCGCACTATTAGGTGTGTTACTGTCATAAATAGTGATGGTATAATCACCCGAAAACGGAGCTAGGTAGTCAAAATTAATGCTAGGCACACTAGTTTGAATAACAGCTGGTGCCCCGGCCGTATTCGTAATGCTGTATTCATAATTACCTGAACCATCCAGAATTTCAATATTTATAACTGCTTCTGGAGTTGGCGTACAATCCAATAATTTTGTCAATGTAGCACTTGCCGATAAGACAGGGTCAACAATAAATGCTGCCATAGCAGCTATACAACCATTGGCATCGGTAACATAAAAATCGTATGAGCCAGGTGCCACGTTCGTAAACAAACCAGCATTATCTTCAAAGGTTGTTGGAATTGGTCCTCCTGTGGCCAGCATAGCATAGCGCAGGCCTCCTGCAGCAGAATTTCCTACTACAGTAATATCAATTGGCGACGAACAATTGTCTTGAGTTACTGTGGTGATTGTTGGGTTGGCCGATAAGGTTAAGGCTACCGAATTAAGTACTAATGGGCAACTGTATTGATCATATAGCGTTACGATATAATTTCCTGCTGGTGAGTTCACAGGAATCTCAACAGGATTATCCGTTGTGCCCGTCAATACAAAACCGGAAGGTCCAGAAACATCATAGGTATAGGGTGCTCCACCACCACCAGAAATTCCGTTTATAGAAATTAAGCCGGGTAGGTTACAGGAAATACCCCTTGTGGCGACTGCCGTGGCACTAAGTTGAGGTAATTCAGGAACATAGACATTCTCACTAGCACCTCTACAGGCATCAACATTTGCACCATCTACTTGGATAACATCAATATAATAATCACCTTCTCCAAGCGGAACTGATGTAGTTACCGTACTACTAAAAACTACAGGGCCACCGCTGGTTTCAACAGGTATTGGATTTCCTAATTCATAGATTTCCCATCGCATTTGGGGTTGTGGAGCATCTGGATTTATGTTAAACGTAAGCGCACCAGTAGTTGTGCCAAAACATGTTGGCGTAATGTCAACACTAATATCAATGGGTAAGTTGGGAACGACATTGTTTACGTTCACGCTACTTTCACGAATACATCCGGAGCCATCCTTTACATAAAACACATACGTTCTACCAGGAACCAATAATGGGAGTAATGCATTCTGAGGTGTTGTTGGATTAATATTTGCAAATGTATGTGACGTACCAGCTGCAATTGCTGCAGTCCAGATTCCTGGGTTGGCCGAGAACGCACTAAAGTTTGCAGGATCATCTGTATAGGTATATTGATATCCGGGCACTGGATTACCCTGACTCCCTTGCACCGTAACCTGTAAATCATTACAATTTAAGATAATAGGGTTTATGGTAATATCAAGGTCATCCAAAGGAAAAGGAATAACATACCGGTCAAAATCTACTTGACAGATAGTACCGCTCGGTAAAGTAACTCTAATGGAAGGAAAAACTTCTGTACCAGACAAGTTACCCCTAAGTTCATTTGAGGCTTGCCATGTGGTGCCCCAGTCATCACTATACTCAACAGTACCAGTGGCTGTAATTACATTATCGAATCTAAAACCATAATCTGCCGCCGTATTACTTGGATCGTCACAATTAGCTGGGAGAATAGGAACGATATCCGCGGTGATTTCGGTTGCATTGTTAATCGTTACCGCGGTAGATGTAATAGTACATCCATTTTCATCGGCAATAACAACTTGATAATTCCCTACGCCAATCCCATTAAACGTTAAGGGCGAGGTTGAAATATTAGTACTGGTACTTCCATAATCGATTCCGTCCGCAGGGGAAAGGTCTACCAAGGTATAATCGTAAGGAATGGTGCCTCCGCCAACGGTAACATCAATTAAGCCAAGACCATTAAAACATTCTGGATCCGTTGCAATTGCACTTACGGTTAACGCAGGAACGGGAACCAAAATAATATCTTCCTGAAGGAATGAACAGGTTGGTGACGCTCCATTGTTATCTTGTACATACACATCATAACCAGCGGGGTTAGCGATTGCCATTGCCTCTGTAACTATTAAGCTATTTGATGTAGTATATAATCCGGCCGGACTGGTATTAGCTGGAACGATGGCATATAACAAGGTGCCGTTTCCTCCTGTTGCGTTTGCAGTAATTGCACCATCGCTACAAGCACTTAATGCCGTAATAGCAACGTCAACTATTAGCTCAGGGTGTATCGTTACCGTTTGCGTGTTGGACGCTAATGGACACCCAAATTGATCTCTTACTTCAATATCATAACTGCCATTGGATAGATTTTGGAACGTATAGGTCGTAGCGTTAGCTGGTGTTGGAAATCTCCAAGGACCACCATCTAGTCGAAACTGATATCCACCATTCCCTGCCGTAACATCAACTACGACAGAACCGTCATTATTTCCTGTATAACAAGCGGTAGGCGTTACATCAAATACAATAATATCTGGGCCAACTACTGTAATAGCAGTATCAGTAACATCTTCACAATTGTTCGTGTCCCTAACCCGAACTACATAACTCTCACCCGCATTACTCACTGAAACATTATTAAAAATAGGTGAGTTCTGATATATTCTTTCTACAGAAATAATAGTAACATAAGGTGCCGTAAGATCCGCATCATCACTAATCTCTAACTGATATTCATATGTTGGAGTACCTCCAGTAGCACTAGCGGTAATTGTTGCTCCTAAATTATTACATGAAAACTCTTCTGTTATAGTGGCAGTAGTTCCAAGCAAAGCAGGCTCTGTTACTACTTGGCTTAAAGGAATAGTACATGTTGTAGGGTCGTCCACATCTCGAACAACAATATTATGATTTTGTGCATTAAGTCCAGTAATTGTTTGGGGAGAAGTAAACGGGCTAACGAAGGCACCGCCATTTACACTGTATTCATACCCTCCAGCACCATAATTAGCTGCATTAATAGTTATACTGCCAGAACCATCACTATTACAATCTAAATTCTCAAATGCCGTAATAGAGGCTTCAAAGGCATTGCCATCTGCAACGATAACTGTTGTATCTACATGGCAGTCTGTGCCATAAGTAACCCTAAGAGCATATGAACCTACCGCTATATTGTTAAAGACATCCGCTCCGGCAACTGGGCCTTGTGAAACACCATCTAATATATATATATAAGAAGCATCAAAAGGCGTTATGGTTACATTTCCGGTTCCATCACAATTGTAGATCACTGTGTAATCTACGGTCGGTGGCAATGGTAATGGGTAAATAATAACTTCCGGTAAGGTTATGAAACAGCCCGTTGCATTAGCGTCCCGAACTCTAATAACATACGTGTCATCGTCCAAATCTGTAAATGTATGCCCTCCTGTTGTACTTGGTGTCCAAGAAGCTCCGTTTATACTGTACTGGTAATCGCCAGAACCTCCTGTTGTTGCTATGACACTGCCAACACTTATTTGGCCTAGCTGAGCACAGGTATACTCTTGTGTTTGTATGGCTTCCCCTACTAGTTCGTCCGGTTGATCAACAAGAATATTAATGGTAACCGATTCACATAAATTAGCATCCCTTACACG
The DNA here is from genome assembly GCA_964507115.1 of uncultured Maribacter sp. Taxonomy (GTDB): domain Bacteria; phylum Bacteroidota; class Bacteroidia; order Flavobacteriales; family Flavobacteriaceae; genus Maribacter. Next base: position 17,048 of record CAZDOW010000043.1, on the reverse strand, counting down.
CACTGGATAACTGCCTACACTTAAGTTTGGGAAGTTTGCTCCAGTACTATAGCTTACACCATTATCAATGCTATACATAAAAGGTGCTTGGCCTCCAGAATTTACTGCTATGGAAATAGCACCATTGCTCACTCCAAAACACGTTACGTCTATTGGGGTTGGGGTAACGTTTATTGGGGCGTCTTGTGTAATGGTTAACGGAAAATTTTCTGAACAATAACCGGTATTTCCATCATTGTCCCTTACATAAACATCATAATTTCCGGCCACAAAGCCAGTTACTGGATTCGTGGTATTGAAATCGCCGTTTAGAGGTGTAGCTCCACTTGCCACTATGGCAAACGTATAATTACCATCACCGCCGTTGGCTATAATAGTAACATCTGAATCTGTATCACAGGCCGTAATGTTAGGTGCTGAAGCAGACACTGCTAAATCAGGGTTGATTAAAACGGTTTGCGTAGCTAAAGCCAGCGGGCAACCGTTTTGATCCCTTACATCAATGTCATAAGATCCATTAGATAAATTCTGAAAGGTATATGTAGTTGCCGAAAACGGACTAGGTGTCAACCATGGTCCTGCATTAATTCTAAATTGATATCCTGCATTGCCATTGGTAACATTAACCTGAATAGTGGCATTATTTCCCCCATCATAACATGTGCTTGGAATAGTATTAAAAACTACAGGGTTTAGTGGTAAAATACTGATTGGCGTATTTATACTATCCTCACAATTATTTGCATCTCTAACTCTAACTATATAGTTACCGTCAAGTAGTCCTGAAAAGATTCTATTGGTAGCATTCGTAGTAAAATCGAATGATCCAATTATTGCTCCACCAGCATCTTCCAATTGATAATTATAAATAGCCGTGCCACCTGAAGCATTTGCAGTAATAGTGGCGCCATTTGTACATGTCAAATCTGTTGTTATAGTGGCGCTTGCAATAAGTGCGCTTGGTGCTGTAATTGTGGCAGATACTGAGGTAGCACATGTTATTTCATTGGCCTTTCTAATTAAAACCGTTTGGTTACCCGCACCAAAAACTGGATTGGTTGTTACCGGAGAACTTGTTGATGTTATCCAGATTGTACCGCCATCTTCTGAATATTCGAAACCGGCTACAGCATCAAAATTTGCTACTTGAAAAGTAATAGTACCGTCCGTTAATCCGTTACAGCTAACATTCGTTGAACTTTGTAAGGTGCTTCCAAAAACTTCCCCTGCAACAACCGTTACTGGAGTTTCTACAAATAGTTCACAAACCTCAGGAATTTGAAAGATCTCAATGTCATCCAAAGCCAAATCATTCCCGCTATTTCCAATTTTTTCGGTTCTAATAACAAAATCAAGATTCGTATTCGCACCGGGATCTAAATCTGTTGTAAATAATACCCAGTCGTCCGGACCTGTATTTTTAGCGATATCGCCCGTTCGAATGGATTGAATAACTGTTCCTCCCGTATCTACAATTTCAATAGTTAGATCTGGGTCCAGTATTGTTCTTGAGGATATTACAAGGTTAAAAATATATAAGGAAATTGTTAAGGGCCTATTCGGGATAATGTCCTGTATTGGTTTAGTATAAATAATTTGTCCTGGACTGGGCGTACCTACATTGATGACCAAAAATCTTCCGTCTGGGTCGGTGGCATCCGTATGGTCGTTTGGGCTTATCCAAGCGCCAAACGGGGCTACTATATCGTTAGTTACACTGTATTGGAAGTCATTGATGTTTCTATTTGTGTCTCCACCACCAGCAGTACTTGTGGTTTGATCCTCATAAGCATACCCTCTAGTATCTGGACTAGGAATGGTTCCGTTTCCAACTCCAAAATCTTCTGAAAGTAGTAGACTTGGCGTTGGTGGTGTCTGCGAGGAATAATAGGTTGTTACGGTATATGTTCCTGGCCCTACGTTGTTAAAAACATTGCTTGTTGGATCCGGAGTATTTGGCACACCATCCAATTCATACCTATAGTTGTATCCGCTAATACTTGGGGAAGCTGTTATTGTTCCTGTGCCGTCACAATTATAATTTACTTCTGGGGTTAAGGCTACATTCGGAGGTGCTGGCAAGCCTTCCACCGTTACATTCATGGGAAATGAACATGAACCATCTCTCACTAAAACCGTATAATCTCCTGGAGGTAAAATGGCAATTGAAGTTATTCCCCATGTGCTACCTCCATCAAAACTATACTCATATGTTCCTGATCCACCAACAACATTAGTTATTCTGACCTCTCCTCCATTGGGGTCACAAGTAGCGTCTCTAGAAACCCCCGCAGAGGCACTCAATGGAAAAGGTTCGCTTATACTATAGGGTAAACTAAGGTCGCAACCGCTGCTATCTAAAACTCGTAATTGGTACGGCCCTGCACTCAAACCTACAAAAGTAGGGGTGCTCTGATAGGTTACTCCATTGTCTATACTATATTGATAAGGGCCTACTCCACCAATTAGATTGATAGTTACGCTAGCATCTGCTTCTCCACTGCAAGAAGGTTGTACCTCATCTACACTATCTATGACGAGTCCTCCGTTATCATTAATGACTACGGTACTGGAAATCGCATAGCAGTTATTGGCATCTAATACAATAAATTGATAGGTGCCGTTTTCATTTGGAAAATATTCATCAATCCCATCTGCATCGGTGTCCCTCCAACCAAAAGTAAACGTGGTCTCTACTTGGTATGCATTTGGGTCTATGTTATCTACAATATCTTGTTCAGTAGGTGATCCTCCAGGAGTATGTAATACGGTGCCATCCTTGCTCCAAACCGCGAAAAGAAAATCAGGATTTCCCTGTCCTCCTGCCCTGGTAAGGGAAATGCTCCCAAATGTACATCCAATATCCGCCAAGGTAACTGCGGAAAGGGTTGGGTCTGGAATACGATTGATTGTCATACCCTGTACGTCCACACAACCATCATCAGAACGGGTCACTACAAAGTAGTTTCCAGGATTTACGTTATTGAAGGTATAGGTGTTATTTGCCTGCGCAGTTTCATCGTCTACCAACGTTCCTCCAGGATGTCCCGTATAGCTTGGTGAAGCTGGTGGTGGCGTTCCGTCGTCCAATCGGAGCTCATAACTATAGTTAGGCAATACATTATTGGCATTGATTTGTACGTTCCCAAGGGTATTACAATTGGCATCAGTAGTTAACAAATCTACTTGAAATGCTCTATTTAATATACCTATATCCGGAGTGCTAAAAATACAAGCTCCCGTAATTGGGTCTCCGGTTGATGGATCCAATTGCACCACCTCTACACGATATGCTCCGTTTGACGTAAAATCAAAGCTTGGTCCATTATTGGCACTAAAAGGTATCGAAATCGTATTGGTTGCGATATCCACTAGCTGAAACCCGTATCCGCTCCCAATGTTGGTAACCGTAATGTTTCCAGGAGTTTCACAAACCACATTACGTGTCGTATAATCAATATCCAAGATGTTTTGGAACACATTAAAATAAAACCGGTTTAAACACCCGTTCTGGTAATTTACTACAAGTCTGTATTTGCCAACAGTAGTGGCAGTAAAGCTGTTCCCAATATTTACCTGGTTCCAATTACACGCAAGGTTCTTGTTCGCGCAATCGTCACCACTATTGGTACAACTGGTTTCGTCTTCGTCCCAGCGTTCCCATACCATACTTTGTGTATCAGCGATGTTCACTTGTAACAATTGCGAATCATTAGAACCACAAAGAAAAATTTTGGGTAACAAATCACCATCTACGGAACAACTTACCACCTCTCCTTCAATATCATTAGTTGGATCCGCATCAGAATTAGCATCATTAAAAAATTCTACTATTGGATTCACCGTGTTATCACCAAAACGCTCCACGGTAATAATCTCTAAAAAGCCTTTACAAGGGTCTGCAATTTGCTTATCAACAATATACATGCCTGTCTGCGTTACAACGATAGTGCTCGGATCATTATCCGGATTTCCATCTACAGCGGTAATATTCACATCCAAAGCGTCTACTAGCCCATTACGGTTTACATCTTCATACCATACATAATTATCGAAACCATCTCCAGAATCTAAAACTAAAAAGTCGCCACAAAGCTGTGCCGTTCTAGAGAAGTTACAGCTGGCAAGATCATCTAATAAGAAGTTGGTAGCCCCTGGGGTTACAAAACCACAATTGTCAAAGTCGGACACACTAGGGTCATCGGTTATGATTGCACTATTGATTCGCCCCTGATATGTAGAATATGCTAGATTCTGAATTAAATCGGTACAGGCATCCACAAAATCGAAACAATTCTCTGCCACCCTAACGGTCATACGAATTGCATATGTTGGATCGTCTATTTGTATTAAATCGTCAGGAATGCTAAATATAATTTCATTGGTAACGGTGTCTATAGTATACGTAACACCAGCGGCTCCAGTAACATCGGCACTTAAAAAAGTGGTGTTGGTAGGTAGTACATCTCTTATAGTATAACCAACCCCATCATCATTTCCTAAATTTCTAAACGACAGCACATAATCCAAGGTCTGGCCAAGATTTACTCCCAAGCCAGTAATATCATTGCCCGCTATATCCTCTACCTTTTTTTCTAGTACAATGTTGGGCTCAATAATCTCTACGGAAAACGTAGCCAAAAAAGGACCATACCCGTCACCACTTGAGGTAAAGCGAAGTGTAGCGCCGCTTTCCGCGTTGGGTAAAACATTTCGACTGGGATTATTAAGGTTGAACAAATCTAAATCGGTCCCTAAGGTATTAGTCCCGTAAGGAGTTCGCGTAGGTACCTCCGCGCCATTTGTAGTAATGGTGGAGTTAAAAAAGTTATTATCCGGGTTTAGACCCGTAGTTAGGTTCGTGAACGTGGAGCCTGAATTCAAATCTGCCCTTATAAAGAAGCGATCGTTCCTAATTCCGCGGTCACCTTCTAAAGCACCTACACCAATCCTAGCTCTCACAGGGAAAGGAGCTGGTAAGGTCCGAAATCCGTCAACGCTCACATCTACGTTACCCACTGACCCTGAAAGACCTGCATAGCCATCAAAGGTAGAAATGAACTTTCCAGATTCGTTTGGGTTTTCATATATGATGACCATAACCCAACCTGCAGAACTAGATCCATTTCTTCTTCCTCGTGTTGCTCTTACGTTTGCAGCGGTGTATTCGCCATTGGGGTCTGTGTTGGAACGCACAAGATCAGTAATGTTCTTATAGCAAATTACCGGTGCGTCCTTTGCAAATGTCGTAGGATTTAAGGGCTGATACCCATTCATAATAATGTCATCCTCTTCCCCTACGGCATCGGGATTGTTATCTGCAATAAGATCCACATAAGCACCGCCCGGCACTCTAAACTTTATCTCATTCCATTCCTCACTTCTTGTAGTTCCACTAAACTGTGCACCACCGTTGGTACTGCGTTCGTTAGGATAGGTTCCAGCCCAATACAGACCAGCATATCGTACTTGTGAGCAAGAGGGGTCAGTCAGATTTAGTTCTGCACTACTGGAGCTAAAGGTTGTTGGGTCGGTATCAATATCAATGTACTCCATCCAAAGGGAGTTGTTGTTTTGCGTACCGTTATATGGCGTATTCGCTTCTTCTGGGTTAGCCTCCGAAGCTCTGTTTAGAATGTTGTTCCCTACAAAAACGATATCTCCTCTAATTTCTAGATTACCCCCGGCCAACCTAGGTGTAAAAGGAACGTATTCCTGCGCGATGGTAAATTGAATGCCAGCTATCAAGAAATAAAATAGGATAGTCAGCTTTGTAAGAGTGGTCAATCTGTTCATCTTTTACAAGACTTTTAGTTCGGTGGTTAGCACTTTGCTTGGTTATCTTTTTAAAATAGTATGGCAAAACCTTTAAAAACATGGTTTTGGTAGCTACCTATTACAAATATTCAATTAAGTGCTTAGCTGTAAAATATAATGTTGTAGCACTACCAAATTCTGTTGTGAAAGCACATTTTCCTTAAGTAAGTGAAATAAGAAAAGTAGAAATATTGAAGTTTAGCACCCTAGATTGCAGTGTATTCCAATATTTCTGGATACATCTATATGTTAAAATGCTTTGATAACAAAAAGACTATTAGCCCTTTTAGAGGAGTTATTAGAAAAAGTCACTGCCTATTTGAAACACTACTTTCAGATCCGTTTAGAATCTAATAGGCACCGGTATCAAAAGAGGCTATGTCCTTAGAGCTTACTAACGGATATATGCGTCGTAAGAAAACACCATAAAGTAAAATGAGAACGAAATGATTGGCACTTATCTTTGAGGTCGAAAAGAATGCTTTTTTTAAATTTTTGTAGTGTGAACTGCAAAACAGAGTTTTGCCCTATTACACTATATAGTCAGAATATGGATTGTATACTTACACTTAAATACGGTCATATAAGAACTGTAACTACTGCAAAACCCCACTACGCCATTTGATCCGAGTTAACGCGCATAATCCACATTTTATCATCATAGGCGTCGTTCAACTTAGAGTAGTAAGAAATTAGCGCATTACTCCAAGAGTCATGCCGCTTAAGATAAACATACCTATAGTTATTCTTTGGGTTTATAAAATAGCTTGCGCTTAACCCAATAGAATTCAACAGCGACACAAAACGATTCGCATTCTGCGGAACTGCAAAGACGTTGGCTATAAGGTAAAATCCAGAACCAAGTCCGTTAATTTCATAACTAGCATTCACTTCATTGGATACTACTTTATCCTTTACAATGACATTTTTACGCAAGACATCCACATCATACTTAGAGGATTTCTCCTTTAACTTGGTTACGTTATCTGCATAGGCCTCATTCGTGTATCTGTTATCTACATCCATTATCCAAGTAAGACCGTCATACCTACCGTTTAAATTATTCTTTGCAGCTGCCTGGGCTTCTTCAAAGGTATCGTAACGATCTAGGTACACATATTTAAGACCGTTGTTGGGATTATCTATATAATCAGCGTTAATGCCTTTATCGTTAAGTGTATTCAAAAAATTATCTAAATATTGCCCTCCTTTGTATACATTGGCCACAACATAATAGCCGTCTGTTACCTCGGGTAAATCTTTAAATCGTCTGCTTTTAATCTTATCCTGAGCTATAACCGGTCTTGTTTGTGCTGTTACCCCACTATTTTTATCCGAACTGGAAACCGATGTGTAATCTAAGCTTTTCGGTTTTGCCGTAGTTAACGAATTTGTGGTAGTGCTTGCAACGGCATCCTTGTTAACTTGGTTTGGCACATAACTGTCTCCACCGTCCATACTGTTGTTATTGTTAGCACGCTCATTGGATGCCACAGCAGAAGTAAATTCTTCTCCTTTGAACAAAGCCTCTGCCTTACGCTCCAGTTCCGGATTTTCACCATTAGTTTCGTTCCTAACCATACGCATTACCATATTGAAGCGGCGCTCCAAATCGGCTTGGCGATTATTTTCCATAGAATCCTGGCGGAACATCAATTCTTGAATAATAGCATCGTTCTCTGCCAATTTAAACTTCAATTCAGCTATTTCCTCATTGGTGGTCAAGTTCTCTATGTCACTTTCAAAATCGTTTTCAACCATATCCATATCTTCATCTTCCAATAGTACCCTATCCTCGGTAAGATTGGGTGTAAACGAATAGGCAAAAGATATTTCATGGGTAAGCCCAAAATTATCAAAGTTATTGCTTAGGCCTTTTTCCATAGTATACCCTAAGGATATCCTTCGGTTTAGGTTAAACCCTACACCAGCAGCTGCGCCATAAAAACTATCATAACCAGCTTGCAACCAACCCAACTTTGGTAAGTCTAAAATTAAACTTCCCCCCAAGGTAAGATCCCGCTCCCCTACTTTTCTAGTGCGGACCAAAGGCATTAATCTACCTTCCTCTAAAATTCCTGATTGATTTTTAAACTGATGGGTATATTGAAGGTGGCTAGAATAGGTTTTGTCCTTAAATTCAGTTATAGATTCACTTGTTTTTAGGTTATAATCAAATAAATTTTCTGCAAATACCCCTACATCGAAACTCCCATATGAAAGGTTGATACCAGGTTGAAATGACAGTAAGTTTTGGTCCTGTAATCCTGCAAGGAAAGGGTCTTCTTCTACGGTGGTTGCTCTTCCTTCATCAAAGCCACTGCTGTAGTACGATACGTTTGCTCCAAATGTCAAATTACTTTTATCAGTAAGCTTAACCCCATAAGCATAATTGGCCAATACCCCAACACTGCTTAAGGTTCCTAAACGTTGTGTATACAAGCTAAGCCCCAAACCTGTGCGGTCATTGATACGACCACTATAACTTAAAAAGTAATTTTGATTGTTATCATTAAATTGTACCGATTGGTTTCTATGTAGTAAATTCACATAGGACTTATCTTCCCTAACAGTTGAAAATGTAGGATTGATCAAGAATCTATTATACTTTAACAGGTTCTGGGCCGGAACATCATAAGTTACAAAAGGGCTGTCCTCTTGCTGTGCGTTTACTTTGGTAAGCGCAAGAACAAACAATAGCAAATATAAAACACGTTTCTGTAGCATGGTAAGGTTATCGTATTACGGTAATAGTACCTTGTTTAAGTACCTCTCTGGCATTTCTAATTTTATAATAGAACACCATATTTTGTTTTGTAAAGGCCGTAGAGGTCTGTGGCCAGTTGTTTCTATACTCAAACTCATTAATCACCTCTTGCCCTTGCTCGTTATAAATGATAACGTTTACATCGGGTTTGTTGGAATACAGATTAGGAATCACCCACTGGTCATTGATTCCGTCTCCATTTACTGTAATTACATTAGGAACTTTAAAGGTGTCCAAAATGCTAACGGATATCTGTCTAACGATATCGCAATTATCTATACTGGCAACTAAAGTATACGTGCCTGCTTCGGTAAAGGTTACACTGTCAGAATTACTCATCTCGGCATTGGAAGCGTTCATCCATCTGTATGCAGTACCTCCACTAGCCCTAACCGTTCTAGACGTGCCTTCTGGTATCACTACATCTCCTGACGGATCTAGGGTAATCAAATTTTCGTCCACTGGAGAAATAGTAATCTCATTGGAAAGCAATGAACAGCCATCTCGTTGTAAAACCAATTGGTATGTTCCTGTTTCGCTAATAGTCAATGTCTCATCGGTAGTAGTAATCGTTACCCCATCTCTTTGCCATTCATAGCTAGTAGCAGAAAGGTCTGTGGTAGTACTTAGCGTAACAACATCAGTTACACTACAATATACTGTACTGGTACTTGTAATACTTACTGTTTCGCCTGTAAGCAATTGTACCGATACCACATTTGAAGTTTCGTTATAGGAAGCAATAGATGTATTCAAAATATAATCTCCATTCTCCGTATTGGAAGTTAAACTAATGGAATTACTAGTCTGTCCAGCAACATCCGTTCCGTTCCTTTGCCACTGATACGTAAATGCGTTTAATAAATCTACGGTTACATCTGTCATGGTTCCATCAGAAGCAATTGCATTAATTGTCTGTACCTCCAACACCATACTTGTACTTACACAGCTCGTGTAGGCTGATGCATAATCCACCACAACTTCAAACGAAGCGGGCGATACGGCAACCGTAGTTTCGGAATTCTTTGCAGATGTTGCACATGCTCCTCCCGTTTGCGTCACTTCAGCATAATAATCTCCTGCTTGTGTAATCGCCAGCGTACTGTTCGTTTCACCAGATATTTCAATAGTATTTCTAAACCATTTGTAGGTAGGTGCATTTGCCGTAGTACTTACACTAAGAGTCTGTGTTTGAGAAGGAAGCACCACTACATTTGCAGCGTTATCCCTAGTAACGGTATACTCATCTGCATTCGTAATGGCGACGGCTGCGGAGCGTTCGGTACAAACTCCCGGTGCAGATATTTCTACTGCATAGTCCGCTTCAAAACCTGCTGTCGCAGCATTTACGGTGTAGGTCGTTCCTATAGCGCCAGGGATTACAGCATCATTCTTATACCATTGATAACTCCAAGAAGGATCAGTTACCGCAACGGATAAAATTTCTGTATCACCAGCACACAATGCTGTTTTAGATGGTGCCGCAATTGCTATTCCAGAACCTCCTGCACCTATGGTAACATCTACAATATTAGAATCTGTATTACCAGATCCGGTACATATTGGTCCGTAGTCTATAAACACACTATACATTCCGCTTTGAGAAACGTTTAAAGTGTGGTTATTTTGTCCTGATAACAGGGTTCCACTTCTATACCAAGAATACTGATACGTTTCTGGATTGGCAATATTATCTACTTGTAAGGTAATTGAGTTGGTACTGCAAATACTTCCTGGAGGAACACCATCACCGGCCTCGCTTATATTTAAATTAGAAGTAACGTCCATGTAGTACATGTTGTACGCTGTGGATTCAGCTCCTATCTTTACCGGATCTGTGCTTCTTACACGCATCTTATATCCTTGTCCTCTAGTCGTTAAAGGGACGGCAAAACTAGTATCAAAATCGGTATTAGCATTTTGGTCTGTTATAGTGGCAAGGGTTGTAGCGGTAGCAAAACTTCCACCTGCATCAGACAGCTCTAGAATGAACTGATTACCAGCATTGGCCGTTCCGGCCCAAGTTATATTTACAAAGTATTCGTTAAAGCCACCATTTCCAGCACATATTGCTGGCCAAGGAGAGTTTCCTGCCAAATTTGGATTGTCTGCAGGTTCTGGTGCATTAACCACTATTGCCTGTGCGCTTACTTGCACAGCTCCGAGCATTAACAAAAAGGCGGTTAAAATGTAGATTTTCGTAGAATTTTTCATAATGATCTGTAGTTTTGGGCCCCTACTGTGTATGAATGAAGAAGGGATTTCTTTACAAACCTTCTATCTCAACGACAAATATGTCCCTTTTAACGTGTTTGGGGAATTTATTGTTGTAGAGCGGTGTAAAACTGTTGTGAAAATCCATTAATATAAGGTCAACCTTTTTTAAACGCAGTCCTTAGCGCATTTTTGCTACTTTTGTAGCCTGAAAAAACAGGATATGAGCGAGACATCAAAGTCTTTGAATTTTATAGAGCAAATCATAGAGGAAGATCTTCAAAATGGTTATACCGAAAATGAGCTGCGATTCAGGTTTCCGCCAGAGCCAAACGGGTATTTGCACATAGGGCATGCAAGCTCTATTTCCCTTAATTTTGGGCTTGGTCTTCGCTATAATGCCCCAGTAAACTTACGTTTTGACGATACCAACCCCGCAAAGGAAGAACAGGAATTTGTAGATGCCATAAAACGCGATGTTGAATGGCTTGGATTTGAATGGGATACCGAACGGTATGCGTCAGATTACTTCCAACAACTCTACGATTGGGCGCTAACGCTTATTAAAAAAGGTAAGGCTTATGTAGATGATCAATCCTCGGAAGAAATGGCGTTTCAAAAAGGAAGTCCTACAGAACCAGGTACGGAAAGTCCAAACCGGAATAGATCGGTAGAAGAGAATCTTGCACTTTTTGAATCGATGAAAAAAGGAGCGTTTCCAGAAGGAAGTCACGTATTGCGAGCTAAAATAGATATGACTTCTTCCAATATGTTGATGCGAGACCCTATCATGTACCGCATACTTCACAAAGCGCACCACAGAACAAATACCGATTGGTGTATTTATCCAATGTACGATTGGACCCATGGCGAAAGCGATTATATTGAGCAAGTATCCCACTCTTTCTGTACGTTAGAATTTGCCATGCATCGCGAACTGTACAACTGGTTTTTAGACCAAGTATACGATGCTAACAAGGTACGTCCCAAACAGCGAGAATTTGCCAGACGTAATTTGAGCCACACTGTCGTAAGTAAAAGAAAACTAGCACAATTGGTAGCCAATAATGTGGTGAACGGATGGGACGATCCACGTATGCCAACCATTTCTGGATTACGCAGAAGAGGCTATACCCCAGAAAGTATCCGAAATTTTGCAGACACCATTGGTATTGCAAAACGAGATAACCTTATTGATGTTTCCCTTTTAGAATTTCATGTTAGGGAACACCTTAATAAAGTTGCCCCCAGGGTCATGGGAGTATTGGACCCCTTAAAGGTGGTCATTACCAACTACCCAGAAGGACAAGAAGAATGGTTAACTGCTGAAAACAGTCCTGAAGACGAAAGTCTAGGTAGCAGAGAAGTTCCTTTTTCAGGCGTCTTATATATTGAAAAGGCAGATTTTAGAGAAGAAGCGAATAAAAAATTCTTTCGTTTGAAATTGGGCCGGGAAGTACGTCTCAAAAATGGTTATATCATTAAAGCAGAGAGTTGTACTAAAGATGCTGAAGGGAATATTACCGAGGTACAATGTACTTATGACCAAAAAAGCAAGAGCGGTAGCGGCACAGAGGAAAGTCTTAGAAAGGTAAAAGGCACCTTGCATTGGGTTTCCATAGCACATGCCATCCCGGTAGAGATACGCCTCTACGATCGCCTGTTTACAGAGGAGAGTCCAGACACCCATAAGGACAAGGATTTTATGGATTTTATAAATTCGGATTCTCTAGAGGTTATTACCGGATATGTAGAACCCAGCCTGAAAAATGCACAACCAGAAGATCGTGTCCAATTTCAACGCATGGGCTATTTCTGTGTGGACCCAGACAGCACTGCAGATAATTTGGTGTTTAACAAAACGGTTGGGCTTAGGGATTCTTGGGCCAAAATTCAACAAAAAGACTGATATAGTGCTTACAGGTTTTTATCGTGGTATAGCCAGAGCTAATTTAAAGTAGCCCACTCAGGCTATCTCTGTTGCGCGATCCAAAAAATAAAACATATTGGTATATTTAAACAAAGTAGGGCGGTTATATCATATTAGAAACCGTTTTAAGCCTGTTTTTAAAATAGCGCATTCCTAGCTAACTAATTTTTAGTAGTATCATAAAAAAAGCCCGAAATAGCATATGGCATATTTTCGGGCTTTTTACTGCTTGTCTAGTTTATGCCTTTTTCTCTGGTAATTTCACGTTAGTGCTTTTCATTGATTCCCCAATCATATTACTAGCTGTAAAGGAAGCCACCATATTGTTTAACATATCACTACCGGCCTGAGGCGAGTTTGGCAATAAGATTAAATTGGTGTTGGTTGCCTCTCCAATAGACTGCAAGGTGTCATAATGTTGTGTCACTACAATTAAAGCAGAAGCCTCTTGGGAATTTATACCTACTTTATTCAACACTTCTACAGATTCTTCCAAGCCTCGGGCAATCTCCCGACGTTGATCTGCGATACCTTGTCCTTGTAAGCGTTTGCTTTCTGCCTCAGCCTTTGCCCTTTCTACAATTAGAATACGGGCAGCATCCCCTTCAAACTGGGCAGCAATTTTTTCTCGTTCCGATGCATTAATCCGGTTCATGGCTTGTTTTACCTGCGCATCTGGGTCAATATCGGTTACCAATGTTTTGATGATATCAAAACCGTAGTCAGACATGGCATCATTCAACTCTGCTTTTACTGCAAGGGCAATATCATCTTTCTTAACAAAAACATCATCTAGTTTCATCTTAGGCACCTCTGCACGCACCACATCAAAAACATAGGATGTTATTTGCTCATGGGGGTAGTCTAGCTGATAAAAAGCATCATACACTTTTTCCCGAATGACCTTGTATTGTACGGAAACCTTTAACCTTACGAATACATCGTCCAAGGTTTTAGTCTCAATAATAACATCTAACTGTTGAATTTTTAGGCTCAGACGGCCAGCGATTCGCTGTACAAACGGAATCTTAAATTGCAGACCAGATTGCCTAATACTACTATATTTGCCGAAGGTCTCTATAACGGCAGCAGTTTTTTGCTTTACAGTGAAGATGAAGGAAAATGCAACTAGTACTAAAAAAATTATAATTGGTATAAAAACGAAATTTCCCATAGTTTTAGATATTAAAGGTTAACAGCAAATTACAAAAGCTTGTACTAATGTGTAGGGTTTTATTCGTTTTTGTTACAAACTTCTCTAAAAACAACATGGCCTGCTACTCCTCTTACTATAGTAGATTTGTTCTCCTTCGTACTCCATTACACTTAGGGCAAACTATTAAACAAGCATTGTATGGAAAAGCGATGGTTTAGCTCTATTGATTTTCGCTTTTCCCACCTCTAGGTTTTCTCCTTAACATAGTAAGCATCCCATCCATTACTAAGCTATGGTTGTCCACATTTAAATGGTGTTTTTTTTAGACAAGAGGTTTTGTAACTATACTTTTAACTTCATGCTCCTTGTTTTTTACGGTAGTACTCCTTTGCTAACTAAACAGTATAATCACATATTATGGGTATTCTATCCCGCTATAGTTCTTGAACCTCGCTAAACAATAGAATATTCCTATATTACGGGTAAAATAAAAATAGGTGTACTAGTGCGCATACCCAATTGTTAGCAAACATTAAAGCCCATAAAATATCGAATTCCAAATGAATAAATATGTTTTTGTGTTTTTTGTAGTCTTGCTGTTTTCTTGTGAACAGGAAAAAACATCGCCCGCTGAAGATATTAAGGAAACCCTTAAAGCAATTGTCGTGGGGGAAACCTATGCTTACATGGAGAAAGACTATCAAAAATGGGCGTCTTATTGGGACCATAGCAACGATGTATTACGCTTAGATGTATCTCAAGCAGGTTTCGCTCAAAAAAAGGGTTGGGCTAAAAGTGGCGGAAAATTAGAATCATTTTTTAAGGAGAACCCTGAGCCCATAACTTCTACTTTCGAAAACTCGAACTATCTTATTTTTTATGATGTCAATTTAGCCTGGGTCGCATTTGACCAAACTTGGACAAGCCAGGCAGGAGAAAAAACAGTTGCAAAAGGAACCATAACCTTAGTTAAGAAAGCGAACGCATGGAAAATAGTATCATATACAGCAATTCAATATGAGGCAAAAAATCAAAATATAGATACCTTGGGAAGGGAGTAAATCCGTTAGTGTATGATTTATGTTTAGCATTTAGTGGTTTATGAAAGTTCTATGCTATTTGCCAACACCATATAGGATAACTACTGGCTTTAGATCACTTAAGAAAACCAGTGCAGACTTTCAATCCGTGTTTATTTACTAACTTTAGTACTTAAGCCACATAACCAATCTTATACCAAACGTTATTGCATCTAGTTTAACCAAACCAAAAGGCAACTGTATTTAGAATGAAGATTTTGATATTTGGAGCCTCAGGTTCTGGAACAACTACACTAGGAAAAGAAATCGAAAAAATAACAGATTTTACTCATCTAGATGTTGACAACTACTATTGGAAACCAACGGTACCCCCTTTTAAAGAAAAAATACCATTTTTAGAACGAAATGAAAATCTCAAAGCTGATTTTAAAAAGCTAGAAGATGTTATAGTCAGTGGTTCAATGGTAAGCTGGGGAAAGGAATGGGAATCCTCATTTGATTTAGTAATTTTCATTCGTTTACGTAATACCAAAAGAATGGAGCGACTTAAAAAAAGAGAAAATGAACGATATGGTAAAAAACTACTAACTGATATTCATATTCAACAAAATTCAAGTTCTTTTTTGGAATGGGCAAACCAATATGAAAATCCAAATTTTGACGGTAGATCTTTAAAAATTCATACTAATTGGATTGAATTACTAAACTGTAAAATCTTGAGAATAGATGGAGAAATAAAATTGAAAAGTAAAATAGAAATTGTTCTTTCAGAGATAAAAAACTATAGCCAAGAACGCATATAGCAACTGACTAGGGCTTGTTTAAGTGTTTTTACAAGGGTTTCTATCTTTCTTCTGCTGTCTTAATCGTTAGGCAACTACGCTTGCAAAACACATTGTGCGTCATTTATGAACAAATAGACTTAAAATGAAAGCTATTCTTTACACAAAATATGGTTCTCCAGATGTTCTCAACTTAATGGAGATTGAAAAGCCTATTCCAAAAGACCATGAAATTCTTATCAAAATTCGTGCAGCAACTGTTACTTCTGGAGATGTTAGACTTCGTAGTTCAGATTTTCCTCCGTTATTTTGGTTGCCTGCGAGATTGATATTTGGCCTATTTAAACCAAAAAAAACAATCCTTGGTCATGAATTTTCTGGGATAGTTGAA
Organism: uncultured Maribacter sp.; assembly: GCA_964507115.1. Classification (GTDB taxonomy): domain Bacteria; phylum Bacteroidota; class Bacteroidia; order Flavobacteriales; family Flavobacteriaceae; genus Maribacter. The sequence goes on along the minus strand of CAZDOW010000043.1, from coordinate 951 downwards.
GGAATGGGAAAAGACGTGATTAACTTTAAAGTTGGCGATGCCGTTTTTGGTACTACCACAATGCTACCCACCGGATCCTACGCTGAATATATTTGCTTACCACAGAAATGGAAACATGGTGTGATTCATTTAAAGCCTACTAACCTTAATTTCCATGAAGCTGCGGCTTTGCCCATTGGAGGCATGACTGCCCTTTTTTTGCTCGAAAAAGCAAAAATTTCAAAAAATCATAAAATACTGGTCTACGGAGCTTCTGGTAGTGTTGGCAGCTATGGTGTGCAAATTGCAAAACAATTTGGTTCTTCTGTTATTGGAGTATGCAGCACTTCAAATATTGATATCGTCAAATCCCTTGGTGCGGACAAGGTAATTGACTACACCAAAGATGATTATACTTTGCAGAACGACAACTTTGATATTGTTTTTGATGCGGTTGGAAAAACAACTAAATCAAAAGCAAAAAGTGTTTTGAAAAAAGGTGGTGTTTTTGTCTCAGTTAAAATGTTGACAAAAGAAAAGAATGAACATCTCTTAAAATTAAAAGAGTTGGCAGAAAAAGGAAAATTAAAACCATTAATTGACAAATGTTATCCACTTGAAGAAATCGTAAGCGCACATAGATACGTTGACCAAGGACATAAAAAAGGTAATGTTGTAATTAAAATTGAATAGTAAAACGAGCGTGCAACATGATTAAATCATACCTAGCGATAGCTTTTTCGAGGGCTTTGCACTTATATACTAAGACCGCTAAATAATCTATTACGCTATAGCTAAATGGTTTTTTTTGGCTTTAAAGATTAATATACAATTGAAATTATTTTTTTAAATAAAAACTGGGCATATCAAGCTAACTAATTTAGTGCTATTCCAGGCCTACTTACGAAAATTACACTGGAATTTCCTATCTGTGATTTGTTTGGTAAATTAGAAGCTTAAACACGCACCAAA
>CAZDOW010000042.1:18112-27156 GCA_964507115.1 uncultured Maribacter sp. | reverse complement strand
TTCGTGTATTGGTCCTCACATACTTTTGATCCTGATATTGAATACTTTATTTATATCAATGATGAATTGGGAGAAGATGTGGCCGCTCTTTTTCAGAATATCGAAATAGTGGGGCAGGTATCAAATAGTCATGCCCGTGAATATGGAACAAAGGTCTACTTGTGTTCGAAACCAAAATCGAGTTTTAATGATTTTTGGGAACAAATACTAAAAAAGGTAAATGGTAATCCCTTCTAAATAATAGTGACCCAGATTATTCTAACTTCATGATTAATACTTCACTATCCAAGAACCCAATCCGTTCAGCTTTGGCTTGGAAAGAAGTTGCTAGTGTCAGTGGTTTTGTATAGATAGTCCATAGCGAATCTTGAGGTTCTTTCCATAAAATGGTGGCATCAGACTTTTTTGATATCAAACGAATAACGCCGTTCTTATCTTCCATTTCCAAAGGGGGTAATTGGGGTTGTATACCATTAGGGAGCCATTTTGCAATTAAGTCGTCTTCAGGAATTTCGCCTAAATCATTCGTCTCTGTAATCCAATCATGAAGCACTCCTCTTAATTGTAACAAAGTATCTTGCATTTCCGCTACTGCCGCAAGATTATTCAATTCGTAAGGGTCATTTTGTAAATCGTACAATTCTTCTGCCGATTTTGTTGGATGCAACCACCGCGCCTGATTCTCGTTTAATTTTCCTGCCGCATACAATCTTCTTAATTCGCGCATCATCGGCATTTGCTCTCGATAGGTAACGGGAAGGGCATGGCTCAAACTAGTATCAAAACTTTTAATATACTTGTAGCGCGTTGAACGTACGGCGCGTAATCGGTCATACACCCCATCAAAACGATCTGAACTATGAAAGGTATATTTGGGTTTCGCTGCCGCTTTAAATTTCCCGAATTGTGCAATACCCTGCATGACTTTTGGAGGCTCAATTTCTGCTAACGACAGCACCGTAGGTGCTAAATCAATAAAACTAATAAAACGCTCATCGGTACTTGCTGCATTTTTATTTTGAGGGAATTTAATCACCATCGGAACCTTGATTCCTGTTTCATAAAGTGCTCGTTTGTGCCTCGGAAAAGGACCTCCGTGATCTCCATAAAAGAAAATAATACTATTCTCATAAAGGCCATCTTCTTTTAAATCTGAAATAACCGCACCAATTTGATCATCCAAACGCTTCAGATTACTATAATTCACAGCCAAATCATGACGAATGGTATCAGTATCAGGAAAATAGGGGGGCACTTTGACCATTGAAGGGTCTACGAAGAGAGAATCCTTACCCCTTGCCCATATTTGCGATTCATGACATACAGAGAAATTAAAGACAGAAAAAAAGGGTTGGTTCCCTTTTCGGTTTCTAAAATGATGCTTCTTGCTGCTTTCATCCCAAGCCGATACCAAGCTCTTGAAATTATAATCTTCTTTAGGGCCGTTGGAAGTATAGTATCCCTGCTCCCTTAAATACTGGGTAAACATTTTAACACCAGCCGGTACTATGGGAGAATAACTGTCTATGCCAATCTGTGGCTGATTTTCTTTACGATAGGCATTATAAGTACGCATATTATGTGTACCCAAAGTACTTGGATACATCCCTGTAATAATAGAACTACGCGCAGGAGCGCAAACGGGTACGGGTGAATAAGCATTATTAAACACGACACCATCATTTGAAAGCGCCTCTAAATTCGGAAGGGAAATAGTACTATCACCATACATGGGAAACCATTCTGGGGATTGGTCTTCCGCAACCAGCCAAATGATATTGGGCTGTTTTATTTTGGGTAATATTTCTTGAGTCTCGTTCTTTTCAGCACAGCTTAAAAGCACTCCTACTATGAGTAAGAACAAACTAAGATTTAACTTCATTTTTAAGGTGATTACCATAAATGTATAACAACGTATTTAACAACTAAGAATGATTCGCAGTCTCTCTATTCTTCTATAGCAGGGAACGCATACTGCTACCAAACATGCCAACCTATCTTAAAGTGAACCTTTGGTTTGTTGTATAAATATAATCTATTCTGATGTTAATGTTGTGAAGTAGGCCTGAGGTGAATTATAAATTTGTAAAATATTCAGAACCATAAAAAAGTCTAAATAACAGAAGTGAAGCTTCTATTGGCAGGCCGTAATAAACTGTAGAGTATCAACTCGCTCTTCCTACATGTTTAAAAATATAAGTTACTATAAATGAGAACTTCTCCCTTATCTAAGTAAAGGAAAGAATCAAGAATACGTAAGTTTTAAAAATTAGTCCTTCATACTTTCAACATATTTTACACTTTGGGGCACTTGGTTTACCACTCGTGAAGATTCGTCCTCTATAAACATATACTCAATACCCAATTCCTTGGCGCGTTTAATAAGTCCGTCCATGTCTATTTGCCCTGTTCCTAAAGTAACATTGGTTTCCACATCTGAATGTCCTGTATGATTACCTACCAATCCTTGCTCCATATCCTTTAAATGCATCAACTTGAATTTATCTGGATATTTATTTAATAACACCATAGGATTCGCCCCGCCGTGCTGTACCCAATACACATCAATTTCAAATCCAAAATATACCGCATTCGTGGCCATATAATCAAACAAAGAACCATCTTCGTAATTGCTGAATTCATAACCATGGGCGTGATAGACTAGTGTAATCCCTTCTTCCTGCAAACGTTTACCGGCGTTGTTAAAAACTGCTGTAGCTTCTTTGGCCTTTTCAATATCAAAGTTACCATCATGGTCTATCCAAGCGCACATTACATAGGGTACATCGTAGTCCTTCGCATCCTTTATTACCTTTTCCACATTGTTCTTAAGGTCCATATATCCGCCTTGAATACTTCGCATTTTTAACCCTCTATCCTTCAACATTGTTTTGAACTCTGCTATCGGAACACCATAGGAATCTCCCCCTTCAATATTAGTGATACCCCACGACTGAATAAGGTCCAAGGTTCCAGGAACATCTGTTTTAAACTGATTACGTAAGCTGTATAATTGCAGGCCTAGTTCTTGACCAAAAGTAATACCACTCACTACTAAGAAAGCAGCTAGAATTATTAATTTCCTCATTGTAAATAAATTAGATACGTATTTTTATAGTATAAGTTTAGGTGAGTATATTCCCATTATCATCCCATGTTGTAACTGTATTCCTTGTACTCTGGTCTATACATTTCGCAATCCATTCAGGGTCATAAGCAACACCATGCTTATCTAACACCTCTTGGGGTACACCATCCCAAACGTTAGGTTGATTTCCTTTGTATCCCAAGTCTGCAATACCAACTTTGGATGTATAATAACCGGTTACTACTAGATTTCGCATAAGTACAAAAAATTGAATCTCCAGCGGTTGCTCATCTAAAGGTATATCATCATCATGAAGGCAAATCTGGTCACAAATTTGTTTTTGTTGCGCTACTGTTGCCGTCTTAAATTCTGTTCCAAATTCTGTATTGCTTTTGTGATCCATCCACATTAAGCCTCCCAAAAGGGTGTTTTTCATATCTGGCATATCCTTACCAATGAACTCTATAAACGCTGGAACATCTGCCTCTATAGGCCCTCCGTGTGGTTCTTTAGCGGGAAGAATAACAGTGCTCAGCACCGCAATGGTTTCCATCTCATGTTCGTTAAAGAGTTCCTCCGAATTTATTTTTTCAATGCGCTCCAATTCATCCGGTGTTCTTCCAAAATACTTGGTATCCTGAACAGTTACCAATTCTTCACTAGGTGTATTATCCTCTGTCTTACAGCCATGAAAGGCCAATGCAGAAGCTCCGGCACCTAAAATCATGGTTTGTATACTTTTTCTTCTATCCATTGCCATACTCTAGATATTTTGCTGTTTCAATTGTTCAATTATATAATCACTTGCTCTCCAAGAAAGTGCAAGAATAGTCCACGTACAGTTTTTATCTGCTTGGGAAACAAACGGTCCTGCGTCTACAATAAATACATTGTCAACATCATGCAATTGATTGAATTTATTGGTTACCGAGGTTTTTGGGTCATTACCCATACGTGTTGTACCTACCTCATGAATAACTTCTCCAGGGCCAAGAAGACCATAATCCTTATCCTTACCAGGTTTGTTTAAATAAACGCCACCCATATTGTGTGTAATCTCTTCAAAAGTATCCTGCATATGTTTGGCCTGACGGACTTCTATATTTGACCATTTATAATTGAATTTTAACACAGGAATACCAAAATCATCAACTGTGGTCGGGTCAATTTCACAATAATTCTCTTTTACAGCCAAACCTTCTCCCCTACCACCAAAGCCTATTACGGCTCCATAGTATTGTTTAACTTCATCACGCAGTTTCTCACCATACCCACCGCTTGGCAATCCTAATAATTTATTAAAGTTCCCTTGATCAAATCCGAAGCCATAATTTGGTTGTCCCATACCGCCCCATACTTCAATATGGTATCCTCTTGGGAAGTCTAAATTTTTATTATCTCCCCACCACGGACTATACACATGCATACCTCCTACACCATCTTCGTTGTAAGATGTATCGCGGTTCATTAAATCGGGTATAAATGCAGAACCACTACTTCCTGTAGAATCGTGTAAATATTTACCTATTAAATTACTACTATTCCCTAAGCCGTTTGGATGCTGTTTACTCTTACTATTTAAAAGTATACGGGCAGAACTACAGGCAGAAGCCGCTAAAACAACAACTTTCCCCTTTAACTTATATTCTTTTCGGTCTTCTTTACTAATATAGGATACACCCGTTGCTTTTCCTTCTTCATTGGTCGTTACTTCGCGTACCATTGCGTTTACGAATAATTTAACTTGACCACCGCTTTTCTGTGCTGGAAATATTAAACAACTACCCGCAGAGAAATCTGCATAAACAGAACATGAACGCCCGCATTGTCCACAATAAAAACAAATACCCCGTTCGGTATTGATTCGTTTTGTCAGCATTGACATTCGACTGGGAATTACAGGAATACCTGATTTTCTTGCACCTTTAATATAAAAAAGTTCGTGTAATCGTGGTTTTGGTGGGGGTAAGAAAAAACCATCCGGATCATTCTCTAATCCTTCATTGGTGCCAAAAACACCTATAAGTTTATCAACCTTGTCGTAATACGGTTTTACATCATCATATCCTATTGGCCAATCTTCGCCATAACCATCTCTTGTTTTTCCTTTAAAATCTTTTGGTCCAAAACGTAAAGATATTCGACCCCAGTGGTTGGTTCTACCTCCCAGCATTCTAGAACGCCACCAACTAAAAGTGGTGCCTGCTTCAACGGTATAAGGCTCACCTTTAACCTCCCAATCTCCATAAGACATATCCCATTCCCCAAAAGCCCGGTCAGTGCCAGCACCTCTTCTGGGCGAATCATAGGGCTGTTTCAACTGGGTCATTGTTTTTGGATCCGCTGGATCAAAAAACGGACCAGCCTCAACTACAGCAACATTAAGACCTGCATCAGCTAATTGTTTCGTAGCCATTCCTCCACCTGCACCTGAGCCGACAATTATAACATCAAAAATTTCTGAAGATTCCTTTATTTGCATGAAAAGTAATTTTAACCGTAAGTTAAAGCTTTACCAAAACTTAAGACCTATTTTTTATACCAACGACCAACAAACAATTGACCAATTACACGAAAAGTAGGGAGAATGACATAATACACCAAATACGTAGTAAGGATTAATGGGCATATATCTAAGGAATGTATTTCGTAAAATCATTAGGCTACTAAAATTCGGCACCTATTGATGATAAAAGAAAAAACAAAGCCTTGAAAGCAGATTATTAAACCTAGGATAAGGATTTGGTAGATTCCCTTAAAATAAGGTTAGTTTTCACAACTTTGGTCTCAAATACGGAGATGTCCTCTTTTAAGTTTTCTATCCGATGAATTAACTGTTTTGCAGCAGATTCCCCAATATATTTTCCATGTTGGCTTACCGTGGTTAATGCGGGAGTTACATACTTAGACAATTGTCCGTTTGTAAAACCAATGATGGAAATATCATCAGGAACCCTATGACCCTTAGATTTCACGATTTGTAGTATTCTTACGGCGGTAATTTCATCCAATCCCAGAATAGCATCTACAGGGCCATGATTCAGCAATAAGACCATGAGCAAATCCAAGTCGTCCTCCTTTCTGAAATTTACAACAAGGTTCTCGTCATAAGCAATAGTATTCTCTAACAGCGCTTTCCTATAACCGTCAAATCGGAGCTTGCCCACACTAGATTTAGAGATAGGAGACACAAAAGCAATGGTTTTACAACCCGTATCTAAAAAATACTTGGTAGCCGTATAACCCGCCTCAAAATCATCTACAACTACTTTATCGCAAGCTACTAACTCGGATACCCGATCAAATAAAACCAATGGGATTTGGTTATCTACAATATCCATTAGCGCTTTTATCTTGTTTAGTTCTTGGGTCTCCTCAGAAAGGGAAACGATAAGTCCGTCCACAGTACCAGAATCCAAAAACTCTAAGGTCCTTGATTCTTTTTCAAATGACTCATCACTGATGCAGCTAATGATGTTGTAGCCTTTTTCATTTGCAATTTTTTCAATACCATAAAGCACTTGAACAAAGAAATAGTTAAGGATATTAGGCACTATTACACCAATAGTCCTATTGCTCTTATTCAATAAATTAAGTGCTAACCTGTTAGGCTTATAATGTTTTTTTTTGGCATATTTCTGTATCTTTTCCGTCAATGCCGTACTGATTTCATGACTACCATTGATAGCTTTTGAAGCAGTTGAAATGGAAACGCTAAAATGAGCAGCAATGTCTTTTAAGGTGATTTTTTTCATAACCCTGTAATGTACCACAATTTGGTTAAGAGGTCTTTTTGAAATGCATCAAATTGGTTTTTCTTGTACCTTATTAAATTTTGAAACATTGCACTATCATTCTGATTTTGGAGTAATCTTGCGAGCTGTTAAGTAAGAATTTTTGTTTGGTACATAAAGGTGTAATGAAAGTAAAACATTTTAGAAATAGGAACCCTCCTATGGCACTAAAATCATCTTACTATCAGGCATGTAAATCAAATGACGTTAAAGATTATGAAAGGTTTCCAATTAAATTCACCTGACTTTTCAGAAGGCGTTTAAAGGAATGAAACACATCAAATTTGCAGGGTTAAACTTTTCTATTTCTTAAGAAGAATTTATTATATTTTAATCATTTAATGTTTATCTTAAAAAGCATAAACTAGCATATCTATGAATATTCTTTCAAATTTACAGAACCTTATAAGCAGAAAATTAGCGCCTATACTTCTCCTGTTTTCTTTATGCTCTTTTGGGCTTAGCACTGAAGTAAAGCACTTAAGTAATTCATCTATAACTGACATGAGCCTAACGGAATACGCTCCTGAAAAAATCTATGTGCATTTTGACAAATCTGACTATGTGGCCGAAGAAAACATATGGTTTAAAGTCTACCTGCTTAATACAGCGACCACTACACTAGGCACTAACAGTAAGGTTGTTTATCTGGATTTAATAGACGCCAACAATAAAATTCTGGATACCAAGATAGTAAAGACTGTTGCTGGATTCGGTGAAGGAAATATCCCGCTTCCCTTTGATGCTATTGAAGGTGAATATACCATTAGGGCGTATACCAACTATATGAGGAATTTTGATGATTCCTTTTTCTTTAAAGAGTCTGTTTTTGTGCGTTCAAAATATTCCAAAACAGTTCTTTCGTCCCCTACAACTAATGAAAAAATAAATGTCTCCGATTTAAACGTCCGGTTTTTCCCCGAGGGCGGACAATTGGTTTCCGGCTATAATAACAAGATTGGATTCAAGGTAGTAGGACCTAACAATAAGGGTATAGACATTGAAGGGGAAATAGTGGATGAAACAGGTAAGAAAGTTATTGGATTTGCTACTTCTAAATTTGGTATGGGATTGTTTCATTTAATACCAAAAGATGGTAAAGGGTATACTGCCAATATTTTTCATAACAATACTACATTTTCATACAACATCCCCAAATCCATGAATACGGGAGTTGCCTTACGCATTATTGAGGGTAAAGAATTTTATCAGGCAAATATTCAGTCTTCGCTTACACAAGGTATAAATCAATATAAGTTTACTGCTAAACAAAGGAATGGTAAAATCTTTAGTTCTGAGATTGTTGGAAATTCTGCCAATGCCGTAATAAAAATCCCAAAGGATATTTTCAGAGAAGGTGTCATCAATTTTGAACTTTCAAATCAAAATAGTGAAAAGGTAGTTAGCAGATTGTCATTTTACGAAGTTCTAGCAGAAGAAAAACCAAAAGTTACTGTCGCTGTAGTTGAAAAAGATTCAAAACAAAAGGTGGTGCTAAATTTAGATTCTGGGGTGAATACCAACCTTGAGGCAGACATGACCACAAATGTATCGGTTTCAATTGCTAAAGTTCCAGCAAATAGCACGATCAAAGAGGAACAAGGAATTAAAACATATCTCCTTTTAACCTCAGAAGTAACCGGAACAATAGAACAGCCAAATTACTATATCAACTCAAGCGAAAAGGAGCGGAAAAAAAACCTTGATGTTCTTATGCTGACCGAAAAATGGAAAGAGTATAGCACTGCCATGAAAACAAAAAATCAATCCGCGCTAGAATTCAACTATGAAACAGGAATAACGCTAAGTGGCACTATAAAAAGTGCTTATAACAGAGGCATTCCAGCCATTGCAAAAGTCTCCTTATCGTATAAAAACAAGGAAACTATAGGATTCGACGAGACTATTTCAGATTCCAACGGTAAATTTGTATTTCAGAATCTAGATTTTTCGGATACTACTTCTATTATGCTACAGGCGCTAAGTTCTTCATCAAATAAAAAATCAAAGAAAGGCAGTTCGGATTTTCATATTGAAATTGATGCCTTTTCTCCTCCAAAAATTTCAAAAACAAAAAAATATAATCCAAGTCCTTCTGCTGATAATAGCACCAAAACAAAAAGATTCAATCTTGTTAACGATTCTTTCCAACAAGTAGATGA
>CAZDOW010000042.1:0-18012 GCA_964507115.1 uncultured Maribacter sp. | reverse complement strand
CACACTGGATTCGTAAAACCACAAGAGTTTCATTTGGCCGCAAATAGTAAAACCAAATATTTAAGTAGTACTAGTTCAACAACATTTTTATGGAAACCAACGCTACTATTTAGGAATACCGCTGAAAGTGAAATCTTATTCGACAGTCAAAAAGAATCTGGAAGATATAGAATAACAGTCCAAGGAATAAGCTCCGATGGAATTCCAATTTATACTGACGAATTTTTCAATATGAAATAAAAAATTCGTCAGAAAATTATAAATAAAACACACTTTTGCAAGATGCTATTGTAAGGATTCTAAGGGGCTAGAGGTACTCTATGTTTAGCTAAGTTTAAAACTAAACGCTATGTACCTATATAAACTGATTTACAATATTCTCAAACAATTCCTGCTTACCACTTTGCAATTCCAATTCGCCGTTTGATACTGCAATATTATAAAGCTCAGTAAGGTCTAATTTGCCTTCCTCAAATGCCTTACCTTTTCCAGAATCAAAAGAACTATATCGTTTTTCTCTAAGGCTCGTATAGGCAGAAGAAGTAATAATTTTATCCGCTGTTAATAAGGCTCTAGCAAAATTATCTGCACCACCAATATGGGCATGGAACACATCATCCATATCTGTAGAGTTTCTTCTAATTTTCGCGTCAAAATTAACACCACCACCTTGCAGTCCGCCGGCTTCTAAGAAAACCAACATCGCTTCCGTTGTTTCTAATATATTGTTAGGGAATTGGTCTGTGTCCCAACCGTTTTGATAATCTCCACGGTTAGCATCTAAACTACCCAGCATACCTGCTTTTGCGGCGACCGCAATTTCATGCTGAAAAGTATGTTGGGCCAATGTTGCATGATTTACCTCTATATTAATCTTAAAATCTTTGTCCAGACCGTACTCTTTTAAGAAGCCAATTGCTGTGGCTGTATCAAAATCATACTGATGCTTGCTAGGTTCCATAGGTTTTGGTTCAATAAAGAAATTTCCTTTAAATCCTTGACCTCTTGCATAATCACGTGCCATGGCCAAAAATTGCCCCATATGGTCTAGCTCTCTACCCATATCTGTATTCAAAAGGGACATATATCCTTCCCGTCCACCCCAAAAAACATAATTCTCTCCATTCAAAGCAATCGTAGCATCCAACGCTAATTTTATCTGTCCGCCTGCTCTAGCAAGTACATTAAAATCTGGATTGGTCGCGGCACCATTCATATACCGTGGATTGGAAAAACAATTGGCCGTACCCCAAAGCAAATTAATCCCCGAAGCCTTTTTCTTTTCTTTAATGTAATCCGTAATAGTAGCCAATCGCTTTTCTGATTCTGCAAACGTTCCTGCCTCTTGAATAAGATCAAAATCGTGAAAACAGAAATAATCGAAACCCATTTTGCTTATAAACTCGAAAGCGGCATCTGCCTTATCCTTTGCAGCTTGGACAGGGTCCAATGACTGGTCCCATTCAAAATTTTGCGTTCCAGGCCCAAAAGGATCTGAGCCTTGTCCACAGAAGGTATGCCAATAAGCCACGGCAAATTTAAAATGATCACGCATGGTCTTGCCTGCAACTACCTGGTCTGGATTATAATATTTAAAAGCCAAGGGATTGTCCGATTCCTTCCCTTCATACTTAATTTCGCCAATGCCTTTGAAGTATTCCTTATCTCCTACTAGTGCCATCTTATTTTTGGTTTAAAAGTATTTCTAATTCGTTTTTCCAGATTTCATATGCTTGCCGATACGGAGCTTCGTCTTTGGCGGGTTCATAGGTCATCACATAATCGTTCTCCATAATTCTTTTCCCGAACGCCGCAAAATCTCCCTTGTAAAGGTCGGCTGCCCTAGCCGCGCCAATAGCACCAGTGGTATTATATAGTTCAATATCATGCGAAATAAGCGTAGCCACAGTATTTGAAAATATCTCGGACCGGAAAAGATTATCGTTCCCAGTTCGTATCACGCTAATTTTAATACCGTCAGATTTCAAAATATCCATGCCATATACAAAGGAAAAGGCGATACCTTCTAACGACGCCCTACATAAATGAGCTTTATCGTGGTTGTTCAAATTCAAATTGACTATGCTCGTACCTATATCCCTATTATTCAGCATCCGTTCCGCTCCGTTCCCAAATGGAATAACGCACACGCCGTCTGAACCTACTTGGACCGTGGCGGCCAAATCATTCATTTCTTTATAAGATGCCACCTCCAAGTTATTCAACAACCAACGATACTGAATCCCAGCACCATTAATACAGAGCAATTTTCCTATTCTCGGATCCTTACCAGGTCCATAGTTTACATGAGCAAAATTATTCACCCTAGAACTCTCCTTAACGGAAAGGCTATCCGTAACGGCATAAATAACCCCAGAGGTACCGCCTGTTGCCGCTACTTCTCCCGGATTAAAAACATTTAACGATAGTGCATTATTGGGTTGATCACCTGCTCTATACAAAATAGGTGTCCCTGGGTACAGTCCACTTTCTAAAGCCCCTTTAGTATTTACACAACTTTGTTCCGAAAACGTAGGCACAATATCTGGCACCTTAGCGTTGTCAATACCGTAATGATCTAAGAGTATCTGAGCTATGGAATCTTGCTTAAAATCCCAGAATACACCTTCTGAAAGTCCAGAAACAGTGGTATTCATGCTTCCTGACAAGCGATACGCAATATAATCGCCGGGTAGCATAAATTTATAGACACTTTCGTATAGCTCTGGTTCGTTTTCCTTTACCCATTTAAGTTTGGAAGCTGTAAAATTAGAAGGAGAATTTAGCAAATGATCGTTACATTTGTCCTGCCCAATTTCCATAAAAGCCTGTTGCCCAATTCCTACTGCCCTACTATCGCACCAAATAATGGAATTTCGCAAGACATTACCGTCAGCATCTACCAAAACTAAACCGTGCATTTGATAAGAAATACCGATACCAATAATGGCATCATCCTGAACGTGATGTTCCTTTTTAATTCTTTTTATTCCAGCACATACATGTGTCCACCAATCTTCTGGGTTTTGTTCTGCCCAGCCATTTTTAATGGCCAACATAGACATTTCCGTTTCTGGTTCTTGTACTACCCCTAAACTTTTACCTGTTACTGCATTAACCAGGGCTACTTTTATCGAAGAACTTCCTATATCCAGACCTAAATAATACATATACGTGTTTTAAATTTTTACCAAAACAGTATCGGTTCTTTAAAAATAAAGGAAAAGGACTGTACATGAAACTATCTAAGCTATATTTCCAAAGTTTAGATTTTCAGACAAAGAACATAAAACTATGTAACATGCTAATTTTCATTTATTTAACTTCTTGATTATAAGTGAAAAATACTGCCGAAAACGCTTTCGCATATATTCATATGTAAAAATTAATTTACGCCAAAAACCGGTTTCACATCCGTTCCAACTTAGTCAACGCTTCAGATTTTGAATTTACATCCAACTTTAAATAAATATTCTGAATATGAAAATTGACTGTGCTAGTGGTTACAAAAAGCTTGTCTGCAATAATTTTATATGTAGCACCCTTGAATAGGTAATCTACAATCTGATTTTCACGTTCCGAAAAGAAATTAAAGGACTTTTTATGAAAGTTGGCTACTACTTTCTTTACAATATCTGTACTCATAGCCGCTCCTTCCCTTCTTATATTGTTAAGGGCATGATATAATTTATCTGCACTCATAGGCTTTGTTAAGTAGCCGTTCGCTCCTTGTTTAAAAGATTTTTTAATGATATCAAAATCATTAAGGGTACTAATCATAATAATCTGAACATTTCTATCCTTTTTTCTAAATAAACGTATGGCATCTATACCATTTATACCTTTAAGCGCTACCTCGGAAACTATAATATCTGGCTTTGTTTTTCTAAAATCTTTCAAGGCCTTGTGAATATCCGTGTAGGTTCCTGCTAAAATATAGTTGCTAAAACCAGTAAAATATTCTTCATACGCGCTACTTAAAACTTCATCTTTCTCGATAACAATAATTCTTAAATTTTGAGTATTCATAACATAAGGTTAGCATGCATCCCATTCAAAATGAATACGATAGCATTGGTTAGTAGTAATTTGGGTTTAGATACTTACTTTTTCTTGATACCAGCAACCAAATAGATACTCCAGAGACGTGACATTTTTAAAAAATGACACATGCCTATACCCCTAGCTAAACATCTATAAAAATGTTCCTAGAAAAAATGCTCAAAATACTAAATTTGAACGGATGTTAATTTGCTGAAATCAAGAAAAAAAACTCCTTATCCTAGTGGAATTTGGGGACTGGGAGCAAATAGGGAGCGATAGGCATTTAAAACAGATTTCTGTTTATTTCCGAACGCCGAAAGCGTGATTTTGAACAGGTCATCTCCAGTATTATTTTTAAAGGGTAATCGTAGGTAAAAATTTTCCATGTTCTTGGGGGGATTTGGGGTTAAACAATTATTTCACAATCTTTTCTGAAATGAAATATAGATAATAACAAAATATCTTGGTTGAATTTGTAGCTATTTTCGTTCAAATACATAGATTCGATACCGTTTATCGATTATTTAGACTAGATTCTTCTTTTTACAAATAGCAAATTATCAACTGTTTGTAAAGAAAAAAGGAGGGTCTGGCTATCCCCCCGGATACCTTCCCTCCTCTTATCGACAATTAACTAAAACATAGAAGTACTAAAAAACCAAATACAAATTCATATACTATATATTATTCCTCTCTACTATAATAAGCCTCATCGTCTTCATATACATTTGATGCGGTTGCAGTAGAACGATCTACCTGCATAATCCATTTTTCGTCCATGTACTTACCACCCAAGTCAGAGACCGAAGCAACCTGCGCCTCCTGCTTTGCCTCATAATCGGCTAAATAGACATAGTGCAAACCATTTTCTTTATTGTAAAACTGCTTTGGTTGCAATCCCTTTTTCTCCAAGCTCGCAACAAAAGCATTTAAATACTTTTTATTCTTGTATACATTAGCTATTACATAATATCCTGATTTAACCCCAATAGCATCAGCATCTCCTAAAATCTTTACGGGTAATTTGGAATACTCTTTTCTTTCAAAATCTTGGTACTTATGCTCTGTGTCGGTACTAAGGTTATTAGTAGCCAAATATGTTTCTTTTTCTGTGCTAAAATCTTGTAGACTAGATTTTATATTGTCTTTGATATCGTTGCGCAAAAGCCTCACTATAGTTTCAAAACGTTCCTCAAAGGCATCAATACGCGAAGCTTCTAGGGAATCTTGACGCATCATCAATTCATCCAAAATAAGTTTGTTTTGGTAAGCCAGGCTATTTTCGTCCATAGTTCCTGTCGCCAAATTTTCCTTATACTTCTTCTTTTTTTGCTCCTTGTCCCGTTCTGCCAACAAATCAGATATTTGCTCTTCATAGTTGCGTACAATTCTGTCTATCTTACTGTCATTGGAACTATCCACATAACTATTCTTCATGCTATCATCATCCTTAAAAGTATAGGCGAGTGACAGTTCATGGTTCCAACCCAAATTGGCATCTTGCTGTGTTAGGTCTTTTTCCATCAAATATCCTAAGGACATTTTTTCACTCAAATTAAACCCAATCCCAGCGGATACACCATATTCTTGATCTATGGTTGTCTGTAGCCAACCATATTTAGGTAAATCCAAAACCAAGGAGCCTAAGTAATATAAGCTTCCGTCAATATTCTTTCCTATCTGTGCCAAAGGCATCAATCGTGCTTCGTTAAAGAGTCCTCTCCCAGATTGGAATTCATGAGTGTATTGTACAGAACCCTTTACACTACGCACCGATAAATTTGTAATAAATTCGTCCGTGGTCTGGTTGTATCGGAACAAATCTTGTGCATAAAGTCCAAAATCAAAATTACCTAGAGAAAGGTTAATTCCGGGTTGTATAGCAATCTTACTTTCTTTTCGGGCATCGGCAATCTCCGGATCTTGTTCCGATATTACTACTCTATTCCTATCCACACCTTGATTAACATATGTAATGTTGGTTCCAAAGGCTAGTTTACTATTGGCACCCAAGTTTACCGAAGTAGCATAATTGGCATTAAAACCGAATTCCTGAATTACGCCAGACCATTGGCTATACACCCCAATTCCAACAGCCGTATTCTCATTTAGTTTGTTACTGAAACCTAGAAAATAGTTCTGACTGTTATCATCAAATGTGGCGTATTGGTTACGGTGTAAAATATTAAGATAGGATTTGTTTTCCCGTACCAAAGAAAAGGTAGGGTTGATCAAAAACCGATTAAAGAATAGTTGGTTGTGGTACGCGCCAGTATTCCCAACTTCTGTTTTAGTTTCTTGAGCTTGCGCGGTTATGCTTCCTAGAACTATAGCGAGAACAAGGTAAATACCTATCCTTCCAGCTATTTTATTTGTATAGTCCATTTGAGTTTTTTTTTATGTTTTAGATAAAATAATGTCTTACAAAAGTCTTCCTAGTCCCTAGCGAGATAGTAACACTTGTGTTAATGGTACAATTGCATCCGCACTTTCAAGGTTGGGTATTCCTCATGCGAAAATCAATATTTAGCCCTACTCGTCTTCGAATAAAGATGATGAGTATTGCTCCTGACCAGAAGTGTTTAAAGCTTCTAATAAGCGAAAATCGGTCTCACTAGAACTCCCTTTTTCTCCCACAAAGGTGTATGCAATCTTATGAGCAGATTTTGTTTTACTACCGCGATTAGAGACTACGTAGGCCATTCCCTTTTGTGGTGCTAATTGTAGCGTAAACTCGTCTTCCTTACTATTAATAGAATTACCCATATTAATAGCCAAACCAACACTTTTTTGGGATACCTCAACCGTATAGACGTCTAGACCACCATAGCCTTTATGCCCTTCGGAGGCAAAGACCAAGGTATTGCCTTCCATTACCTTAGGGTACATATCGTTACGTTCGGTATTTACTTTTTCTCCTAGGTTTTTCGCGGTGCCTATAGTACCATTACTCCCAATGTTGGATGCGTAGATATCAAAATCACCAAATGTACCAGGCATATTGGAAGCGAAGAAAAGACGCTTTCCGTCTGGCGAAACAGCCGGATGTACAGCAGAAAATTCTTTAGGACACAAAACAAGTTCCCGAATAGTTTTCCATTCGCCCTTTACCTTATCCGCACGGTAAATTTTATGTACCGGTTCTTTTTTGGAAAAAATTCCAGTGGTAGGCTTCACGTACACCGTTTTACTATAATAGGCAGTTTTTCCATCTCTAGTCAATGAAACTGGTGTTTCATAGTCTAACTTACTTTTACCTAGAACAACGTTATTTTGAAGCTGGCGGTCTTTAACGTTTTCCTTTAAAGCCAGTTCCTCATTGTCTAGTACCAGATTCAAAGGCTTGAATCTATCTCTAAAGGAAACACTACTTTTTTTAGGGGATGCTTCGGTCATCTGATAATCTGACCTTACCAGCTCTGTCCAGTTTTCGTCCGTTTCCTCTTCTACAGTTTTGGTCTTACCGATTTTGGAAAGGGCATGGTCATAGCGCTTCTGATAAGAGTTTTCCAACAGCCCATCGTCGCTCAAATCAATTAATCTATCATACCAAAAAAGTGCGTTCTCATAATTTTTGGATAAAAAATGCGCGTTGCCTAAGTCTTGGTAGATTTCCTTTTCCGTATATCCCATGGATTTCATTTCCTTGAAATTTTCCATTCGTTTTACGGTAGCATCCATTTTATGTTTATCAATAGATACAAAAGCAGTACGCTGCGCGTTCATTGCCATACTGCATAGAACTGCAGCACATCCAACAGCTACTTTTCGATGTAAAATATTCCTCATGATATTAAGATTTTGGGGTTATTCCTCAAAGTTGCGAAAAGGAATTAGTCCAATACTTAACAAAAATTCATAGGTTTTTGATGTTTTTACCGATTATCGATAAAAACTGAGGGATTTTATGAGAATAAAAATATGAGGAAGATAATACGCACCGAAGTGTAAGGATTCAGTGATGACAAGGAACGGAAACCTTACACATTAATTGTGCTTTATTGGACAAGCGGCACTTATTTTGGGATAAAACGTAACATTATGGAAGAAAGGACTTACCACAAACTAGGATGATAAGTAATTTATACAAACTACTACTTCAGGATTTCTAAAGTCTTGTGGGTATACGGTCGCATACATTCCATAAAAGTACTTTGGTGGTTCAAGTTTCTTAGGCTACTGTCAGTTTCCTAAGCGCCACAACTACCACCGTCATTTTTTACTCCCAACTTTTTCAAAATATCTTCCATCAAACACCATTTGGTAAATGAAGATTGTAGCAAGTTGGCACCGACAAAAACGGTAAACCATAGCCAATTAATGTTTACGTACATAGCAAGAAGTACACTAATGATGATGAATGCGCCAGCAATGGCACGGATATATCTGTTAATCATAATACTTTGTTTTATATGTTATTATTCTATTTGATAATTATTTTAGCCAAAAATCTTTATTCCTATTTTTAAAAGTACAATGGCTATATGCCCCCATTGGGTCCTATTTATTATTATATCGATTTTTCAATGGGAACCACAACCGCCTTAATGGGATTGTTGGTTTCCAAATTGTTGTTGAACGCTTTTATCAGTTTAAAAAGCCCGTCTATATTTTCGTCTTCTGTAAAGGAAAAGAACAAGTTGGATTCAACTCCACTTTTTTCACTTGGGAACCAACTTGATGTTCGTACCATGGAAGTGGGGTTTTTATACCCGTCAATATCCGAGCCACTAAAACTTTCAATATTCGCCTCTTTAAAAAGTCGTAGTATGTCTTGCTCAAACTCCTCCACGACGGTTACCATTAGTAGTTTCATTGTTTTCTATTTTATTTTTTAAATTGTCCTAGATTTTCAAGTGCACGTATCAAGTATAAATTCAAGTTCTGAAACACTTTCCGCTTTTCCAGTTTACTGCTATTGCAAACTGTTTGCTTTCTACTTCTCCATATCCACTTCTTTCTCAGGATATTTCTTACGTTCAATCATATAATACACCAATGGCACTACCAAAAGGGTCAATACCGTCGATACAATGGTACCGCCCATCAAGGAGATAGCCAAGCCTTGGAAAATAGGATCAAAAAGAATAACGAATGCGCCAATGACCACGGTACCTGCTGTTAAAAGAATCGGGGTTGTTCTCACAGCACCCGCTTCAATGGCCGCTTGTTTCAACGGTACACCATCCGCCAATCGTAAATTGATAAAGTCGATTAGCAGTACTGAGTTCCGCACCATGATACCGGCCAAAGCAATCATACCTATAAATGAAGTAGCAGTAAAAAAAGCGCCCATAAGCCAATGCCCTAAAATGATACCGATCAAGGATAGCGGTATGGCCACCATCATAACAATAGGAGCCTTAAAGTTTTGAAACCATCCCACAATCAAAATATAAATCAGGATGATGGCTCCCAAAAATGCTATTCCCAAGTCACGGAAAACTTCCAGTGTTATCTGCCATTCCCCATCCCATTTTACGGTATAGTCATCCTCAAAATCAGGCTGACCTAAATACATTTCGTGCATCTCATATCCTTTGGGTAATGGAATTTTTTTTAGTTTCTCCTCCATACCCAATATAGCATATGCCGGACTCTCCAATTCACCAGCCATGTCCGCCAACACATAGACCACTCGTTTTTGGTTCTTTCTATAGATGCTCTTAGCACTGGTCGTCTCTTTAATGTCCACTAAGTCAGCTATAGGAACCATGTTGCCCATTTTAGAGGCTATTTTTAGTTGGGCAATATCGCCAACAGTAGATTTCTCCTTTTCGTCCAAAGCCAAGACCAATCCTATCTGTTGGGTAGCATCCTCGTCGTATAAATTAGTAATGGCTCGATTGGACAATGCCATGTTCATTGTATGCACAATTTGTAGGGGCGCCACACCATAACGCATTGCTTTTTCCTTATCAATCGTAAACTTATATTCTTTTTGATCAGCCTCCACCATCCAATCAATGTCCACAACATCTTCTGTATTCTTTAGGATGTCTTGAATGTGGTTAGCAATCTTAATCTGCTCTTCGTAGTCAGGACCATATACCTCTGCTACAATGGTAGACAAAACGGGTGGTCCTGGTGGTACTTCCACTAATTTTACATTAGCGTTGTATTTAGCTGCGATACGTTGTATTTCGGGTCGTAAAAGTTTTGCAATATCATGGCTTTGGGCGCTGCGTTCACCCTTATCTATCAAATTCACCTGAATATCAGCCATATTACTACCCCCACGCAAGTCATAATGCCGTACCAAGCCATTAAATGTAATGGGCGCAGACGTCCCTACGTAGTTTTGATAATTGACCACTTCGGGTCGGGTTGCTAAGTATTGGGCAATTTCCTTGGCAACAACCCCCGTTCGTTCTAAGGTAGTACCTTCAGGCATATCAATCACCACTTGGAATTCGTTCTTATTATCAAACGGCAACATTTTTACAGCGACTGATTTCGTAAAGAACAACACCATGGATGCCATCAGCAAAAGAAAGGTACCTCCTAAGAATAACCAACGTTTGCTACTGTTTTCAATCAACGGCCTTTCAAACTTATCGTACATCCTATAAATGAAAGTGTCTTCCAAAGGTTTCTCTACTTTTGCAGGTTGCCCTTTTTTATTCTTTTCCCTTAAGAAAATATATCCCAAATAAGGTGTAATAGTCAAGGCAACAAACAAGGACAAAATCATGGCAATAGATGCCCCAATAGGCATGGGCGCCATATAAGGTCCCATCAGTCCCGACACGAAAGCCATGGGCAATACTGATGCAATTACAGTGAAAGTTGCCAAAATAGTGGGGTTGCCTACTTCATTAATGGCGTAAAGGGCTGCTTGCTTAAAAGGCAAGCGTTTCATCTTAAAATGCCGGTGCATGTTCTCTGCTATAATAATGGAGTCATCCACCACGATGCCCGTAACAAATACCAAAGCAAAAAGGGTAATCCTATTTAATGTATAATCTAGCATGTAATAGCTCAACAAGGTCAGTGCAAACGTAATCGGTACCGATAAAAAAACCACCAAACCACCACGCCAGCCCATCGCCAACATCACCACAAAAGTCACGGCTATGATTGACCCAATAAGGTGCAACAACAGTTCAGATACTTTGTGCGAAGCTGTTTCCCCATAGTTCCGGGTCACCTCCACATGCACGTCATCAGGAATCAAAGTAGTTCGCAGATGGCCTACCTTATCAATAATCAATTCGGCAACCTTCATGGCATCTGCACCCTTTCTTTTAGCAACGGAGAGCGTCACCGCTGGATACTCCGATCGGTATTCGGAAGCCTTTTCACTTGCCTGACCAAAACCTAGGCTAACATAGTCGCGAGGTACTTCCGGGCCATCAACTATCTGTGCTACTTGTTTCAGATAAATAGGCCGGTTTTGCTGCACACCCACCACTAAGTTTTCGACATCAGAAACCGATTCTAAAAAACTTCCTGTATTCACAAGGAATTCTGTATCATTTTTATCAAAACTACCCGAGCTCATCTGTGCATTGTTTGCTTGAATCATTTCGGCCACCTTCAAAAAGTCCAGTCCGCTCGCAGCTAGTTTATCCTTGTCCAGAACCACACGTAATTGGCGGTCCTGCCCGCCTATTTTATGGGTTATGGCCACATCGTTTACCTTTTTGATCTCGCTCTCAAGCTCTTGTGCCATCTGACCCAACTGGTAGCTATCATAATTTTTACTCCAAAGGGTAAGCCCCAACATAGGTACATCATCAATGGCACGTGTCTTTACCAACGGAAAAGTCACTCCTTTCGGCATTTGGTCCATGTGCTTATTGATCTCGTTATACAGCTTCACAAAAGAGCGTTCAATATCCTCTCCTACATAGAATTGTACGATTACCATACCCTGTTCTTTCATGGACGTAGAGTAGACATATTCCACGCCTTTGATATTAGATATCAGCTGCTCTAATGGCTTTACAACGCGTGACTCTACCTCAGTAGGACTAGCTCCTGGGTAACCCACAAAAATATCCGCCATGGGCACATCTATCTGTGGTTCCTCCTCCCGCGGTATCAGAAATGAACTGTACACCCCAATGACCATAAAAACGATCATTAGGAGCACGGTTAATTTACTACTGATGAACATCTTGGCAATCTTGCCTGCTATTCCTTCCTTCATTTTTTTTGTATTATTAGTTGAGCGTTCGGGCGGGCTTTTCACTTTTACTCCTCGGCAACTACCGTTGCCTGTGGGGTAACCATTGCAATCCCTAACGCAAGCTTTTTATTGAATTGAAATACTTACCCCGTTATAGAGCTTTCCTTCAGTCTTTATTATGTATTGCTCATCGGCAGAGAGACCAGAGAGAACCTCTACCTCATTTCCAATTATTCTACCTAAACGCAACCAGCGCAACAGGGCGGTATTGCTTTGGCTTACGGTATAGACTCCACTCAGTTGACCGTTTTCAACGACGGCTTCCAACGGAATCATTATAGCACTTTCAGTTTCTTTTCTTTCCACAGGGAATTGGATCGTGGCATACATACCCGATAGCAGATTCGAATCTGTTTCCATTAAGACCACCTTTACCATATACTGCCCACCTGTATTCTTAGCAGATGTACTGACATTTGTTACATTGCCCTTTGCTATTTTATCCAATACTTTAATAAGAACATCCACCTTGGTGTTATTCTTTATACCTAATATCTCAGATTCTGGGACCATGGCCATGATTTGGTATTTTCCGGGAGCTTCTACTTCCAACAAAGGCATTCCTGGGTTTGCCATATCTCCGGCTTTTATGAATTTATTTGTCACTACCCCACTAAAAGGGGCGCGAATATTGGTATAGGATAATTGGGCGTTAACTTCATTTTTCATTTCTTTAGCGGCGCTCAATCGGGCTTTGGACATTTCGTAATTAGCGGTGATATCATCAAGCTCATTTTGGGAGGCACTTTTGTCATTAAAGAGTGCGGTAAACCGTTCAAAGTCTTTTTTTGTATTGTTAAAAGCTGCTTGCGCCTCTATGATACCGGCATTCACTTGAGCTAATTTTGCTGAAACATCTGCATTATTAATACTTAACAAAAGTTGTCCGTTAGTAACCTTGTCGCCCATATCAACATAAATTTTGTCCACGTAACCCATCATCCTAGTGCTAATATCCGCACTATTAATTGCTTCGATTTTTCCGCTGACCGATAACAAATCGTTATCCGTATTTTGAAACGTAGTCCTAACTTCAACAGAAACAGCTGGAGTATTGTCGGTAGTCACTTTTGGTTCTTTATCGCTACAACTCGTCAAAGCCAGTGTTAACGACAAAAATGCTGTAGATATGTATGTTTTGTTTTTCATAGTAGTAATGGTATTGCTAATGCTATTTTTTTATTAGGATATTTTTTATGTTTTACAAAGGAATTTGTGAAGTGGTTAAAAATTGAACATAGGCCAGCGCATAATTATGCTGAAAAATAGTCCCATAATAATCCAATTGTTTTTGGGCATATTGGGTTTCTGCTAGTAAGAGGTCGGTAGTTTTTTCTAAGCCTTGTTCAAAACGGTTGGTCCTTATCCGTAACGATTCCGAGGATTGCTTTAGGGCCAGATCCGTGAGCTTCAAGTTATTTTGGGCATCTTGGAGCATTCGCATGGCCCTGTTCAACTCTACCTGACTTTCCGCTTTATAGTGTTGTAGTTCTAATTTAGATTTTTCAAATTCCGCTTTACTTTTTTGTGCCTTTCCAAAGCGCTTGGTACCCTCTAGAATATTCCATTTCAATTCTGCACCAAAAAGATACCCATCCGAGGCACCCTTAAAGATTTGGTCATCGTGTAGTTCATAAGTGCCAAAGGCGTTTAAACGAGGTAAGAAAGACATCTTATCCGCTCTATGCATTTGCTCGTAAGCTTTTGTGGCAGATTCCATGGCCTGTATATCCACCCTGTTTTCGGTTACGGTTTTAGTAGATTCTAAAGTGGCTTCCGCTGGCCAAACCAGCAATGTATCCGATGGCTTTAGGACGGCATAAGAGCTATCGTTCATCAAAATAGACAATTGGTTACTGGCATTCAGCACACCACTTTCGGCGTATTGTAATTGGTTTTCAATTTCGACAACCCTAACATTTACAGCCAAAACATCTGATTTTTGAAGATAACCTTGCTCAAAGCTATTATTGGCTATACGTTGGTTCTCTAGAGCCGTTTCTTTCACCTTTTGTAATACTTCCACTGTTTTGTACGCCAACTGCAATTGCATATAGGTCTTATCCACTTCTAGTGTTATATATTGTTCCTTGCGGGATGATTGCAACTCCGTTGCCCTCAATTTGAACCTGGCCGCTTTACGCTGGTAGATGCCATCAAAATTCAAAAGAGGTTGTTGCACTTCTATGCGTGTGGCATAATCTTCTATTTGCCTTGGATTATTCAGCAAATTCGGATTAAAGTCATTGGCAGTTAAAATACCCTGGTTCAATTTGGAACCAAAAGCCATTAACGGATTGGTGGTAGCTATTCCCGTATGGCTAATACCAATATTTGGCAGAATTACAGCATTGGTCTGCCTAAAATCTCCTTGTGCGGCCATAACATCGCTTTCGGCCATTTTAAGTATGGTGTTATTCTCCATCATTCTAACCACGACCTCCTCTTTGGAAATCAACTTGGGTTCTTGTGCCATTACCAGTTGAAAGGCTATCAAAAAATAGATAAATAAAAAGTGACGCTTCATTTCGTTTTTATTATATAAAACAAAGTTAGGCGTGCAATTTGGGCTGCACAGTAACTAATGTTACCAAAGGATAAATTATCAGCACAATGCGGTTTTAAGCTTAAAAAGAAGCTTTCTTATATTTAAAACCTTTTATACCTTTTGCATGGACAGAAGCCTTACCAAGGGGAGCGCTCCAGTTCTCTCTCAATTTCAACCTAATAGTACATATGGATTTTCGTTCATTATCAAAAAAAAAGACATCTTGTTTTACCAAAATGCCTTTTTAAAACAACCAACTAAAATTTTTATACCCGTCTTATTTTTCCGAGGTTTTAACAAAGGTTTTGTTATTTTCTTAATGCCACAGTAACATTGGTTACAATTACCCAATTTTTGGTAACTTTTTCACAGGTCTTTATTTCCTTTAAAATAACCGCTGCTATAAAAAAAATACCTTCTATGACAAAAGTCACATTATAACTTGCTTACGAATTTTAACTTCGCACCATGAAGTTGTCGAATTTGGCCATAGCATCCTTTTTTTTAGTCATTATTATGGCTAACAGCCTTAAGGTAACGGCCACATTTGGTTACTATGCGCTATTTACAGAAGACTTTATAGCACGCTTTTGTGAGAATAAAAACAAACCAATGCTACAGTGCGATGGTAAATGTGAACTATCCAAAATGTTGTTACTGGAAGCCGATGATGATAAAATACCTATAAATTTAGAGTCTTTAAAAAATGAGACCGTACTCTTTTTAGTATCATTTTTTGAGGTTGATTTTTCTAAATTTACTGCAGCTTCATTAGCTGATTTGTATTATAAAGACCACTATAATTTTCATTTTTCTGCTAACATGATACATCCCCCTAGGGCTTAAAATTTTCCTCAATCCCTTATAATTCATCATCCTACGCAACAAGCGTATGGGATGACCTCATGTATAATTTAAAGATTTTAAGATGTATCTAAAATACCTATGGGTGTCTTTAGCATTGCTAATGGGACACTGCATCAACGCACAAAATTTTAAAGGACAGATAGTTACCAATAAAGACAAGGAGCCTTTGGTCGGGGCTCATATATTAGCAAAAAGTGGAGGATCTGCATATTCCGACAGCAATGGTTATTTTGAATTGAAAATTTCCGAAGAAGGTACTGTTTTAACGGTTTCCTTTGTCGGTTTTAAGACTAAAGAACAGTCGGTAACTCCCAATAGTGAATACCTGATTTTTAACATGGTAGAAGCTCCTATTTACATAGACGGAGTTATGGTTACGGGTAACATTAAAACTGACCCTGTACTAACGATTGAAACCAATAACTATATAAAGAAAATTGTACAACCCAGAAATGTTGCCGATCTGTTCAATGACATCAACGGCTTTTCCTTGATTAAACGCGGTAACTATGCCATAGACCCAAGTTTCAGGGCTGCACAATACGAACAATTAAATGTACAGTTTGATGGGGGCACCAAGG
Source organism: uncultured Maribacter sp. (assembly GCA_964507115.1). Lineage (GTDB taxonomy): Bacteria > Bacteroidota > Bacteroidia > Flavobacteriales > Flavobacteriaceae > Maribacter. Next base: position 1,778 of record CAZDOW010000042.1, on the reverse strand, counting down.
CCATGCACGCCTGTCCTAATCGGATGGATCCCATTACAACCCATGTAATCCCAGAAGAGATAGAGAAAATAGAAATCATTAAAGGCCCCTATACGGTGCGTTATGGAGCAACTTTTGGCGGTATTATCAATATGGTAACCAAAAAAACTACTGCCGAAGATTATGGCTTACACGGGAGTGTAGATGCAGGTTATGAAAGTAACGGTGGTTCTATGGTATCCATGGCGCGATTGCAACAAGCTAGCGAGAAATACGATATAGTTGGTAACATAGGATTTCGTGATTTTGGTAATTACGAAGATGGCGATGGCACAGAAATCCCTTCTTCTTTCCGTAGTCTGGATTATGGAATAAAGACTGGATATAATTTTTCTAAAAACCAACGTCTTCAGGCACATTGGAGACAATCGTACGGACGGGATGTGCTACATGCGGGACTTCCCATGGATACGGAAGAAGACAATAGTAGTATACTTTCCTTAGATTATAAGTTGACAGGATTAAACGGATTACTTACCGAAATAGATGCCAAAGTCTATTATAGTTACGTTGATCATATTATGACCAATACAAGGAGACCCAGTTTTATGATGACGGAGGCCATTTCTGCTATTGATGCCATTACCGCGGGTGGGAAAGTAGAATTTAAATTAAAACCAAGTGAGAAATTAGCATTGTACACAGGTGTAGATGTTTTACATATAGCCCGTGACGGTGACCGAACCCGTTTGGTCAAACGCAATGCTATGGGCCCTTTACCAACACCAAGGGAATTTACAGATAAGGTATGGCAAGATTCCTATATCAACGATATTGGTATTTTCGCCGAAAGCAAATATCCCTTAAACAAGAATACCTTGTTGACCACGGGTGTACGTTATGACAATGTAACTTCCGAAATCAAAGATCCAGAAGCAGATTTTGAGGCGTTGTATACCGATTTGGATAAACGAACCGAGCATAACTTTAGCGGCACAGCATCCATAAAGTATGCCCCAACCAACGAATTTATTATGGAAGTAGCTTATGGAAGAGGCGTGCGCTCTGCCAATATGATTGAGCGGGTCATCAATCATTTTAACGTAGGGCAAGACGCTTTTGAGTATATTGGAAATCCCAATTTAGACGCCGAAGTAAACAACCAATTCGAAGTTGGTTTTAAAGGAAGATTACCCTTGTCAAATACCAACTCAGACATGTTCAACTATGGAACTTCCTTTTATTATTCCTTCTACGAAAACTATATCGTAGCCTTGATAGATGAAAGTCAGACCAGAAAATTCATGCCCACCGTAGAACCTGTGAACCCAAAAGTATTTCGTAATCTGGACAAGGCTTACAAAACCGGATTTGAAATTATGGCCGGTATCAATTTTTGGAACAACTTTAACTTCACGACAGAATTAGCCTATGTATACGCCAAAAATCAAGATCTAAACGAATCGTTACCACTTGTACCACCATTAACGACTAGATTGAAACTTGGTTTTGAAAAAGAAAAATTCTGGATAAATGCCAATTACACCTTGACTTCCGAACAGGATAATATTGCGCCTTCTTTCGGAGAGCAAGTAACACCTAGTTATGAAGTTTTGGATTTGCGTTTAGGGGTAGTTCCATTCAAAAATTTAACATTGGGTGTAGCTGTATTAAATGTGTTTGACAAGACCTATAGCAACCACCTTAATTTCGCCTTCAATAATCAAGAGGATTTTGGTAGGGTTCCTATCAATGACCCAGGGAGGAATTTATCAGCTTTTGTGCAGTATCAGTTTTAA
>CAZDOW010000041.1:0-27534 GCA_964507115.1 uncultured Maribacter sp. | reverse complement strand
TCTGTCTCTACCAAACCTGGGTTTACGGCCCCAACGCGAATACCGTGCTGGTTTAAGTCTATTCGCATTCCCTGATTTATAGCATCCACCGCATATTTACTTGCACAGTAAACGTTTCCTTTTGGATACACTTCCTTTCCAGCCGTTGAGCCAATATTGATAACATGTCCGTCTTTGTTAGTGATCATTCTAGGTATAATCGCCTTAGACACATACAACAACCCTTTTACGTTAATATCCAGCATAGCGTCCCAATCCTCCAAATTACCGTCTTGTATAGTATCCATACCATGAGCATTACCAGCGTTATTCACAAGAATAGCGATATCTGAAAAATCTTCTGGCAAAGAATCTACAGCATTTTTTACAGCGATTTTATCCCTTACATCAAAATTGAGTACATGTACTTTGGTTAAGGAACCCAATTCCTGTTTCAAATGGTCCAAACGCTCTTGCCTTCTGCCACATAGAACTAAATTGTACGTGTGTTTTGCAAAAAGCTCGGCCGTCGCCTTTCCTATACCACTAGTTGCTCCTGTAATGAAAATTGTTTTGCTCATAATAATTTCTTTAATCTACTTCATGTCCGTTTGAGGCTTCTAAAAGTATAAACCAATCTTCTAATTCCATTTTAATTTCTACCGCCTTCATAGCCAAAGCTAATCGTTCAGGTGTTGCGGTGCCCACCACGGGATAAACCGTAGCTGGGTGCTTTAGCACCCAGCTTAGCAGCAGTTGGTCCTCTGTTGCATTATATTTGGCACACAGGATATTTAATTCCTTTTTAATACGCTTTGTTTGCAAAGAATCTTCTCTAAAATAAGCACCCAAGGGGCTCCAAGACATAGCTAAACGTTTGTTAATGATGCAATCATCCAAAGTACCATCGTTCATGACCGTATTAGAGGTAAGTGAATACTCTATTTGGTTACCATCTACAGGAATTAGGTTTTCAATGAGCGCAATCTGAGAGGGACTAAAATTAGACACCCCAAACTGTCTTATTTTACCCTCTTTTTTTAATTGGGTAATCGCTTCGGCAATTTCTTCTTGGTGCATTAATGGACTGGGCCTGTGAAGCAATAGAAAATCTAAATAATCTGTTTGTAACAGCTTTAGTGAACGCTCAACAGACCAAATAACGTAATCTTTTCCGCAGGCATAATGTTTTACCCTATTGCTTCTACTTTTAGCATCAAACTGAATGCCACATTTACTTATAAGCTGTATGTCTTCGCGTTTGATGTTACTGTTTGAAAATGCTTTTCCAAATTGTTCCTCATTGGTATAATCCCCATAAATATCTGCATGATCAAAAGTGCTAATTTCGTGTTCCAAACAGTGTTGTATTAAACGCTCCATATGTTGTTCAGAAAGCTGTTTTCCCCAATCGCCCCAAGTCATGGTTCCGGCGATTATTCTGGAATAGTAGGCGGTATGTTTCATAAGCGAGTGAAATTAAAAAGAAATCCCTTAAATACTTCATAAAAATATAGGCTTTTCCCAATTTTTAACCAATCGTTAACAGCTACTCAGTGAATAAATTTTCAATTTGCACAACTGTTAAATTAGTAACTGATCAATACCAAAAAATACAAGCTATTACATGGAAGAAAATACACCCGTTGACATTAGTGCCGTAAATGAGAAAATAGCTCAGGAAAGTGCTTTTATAGATTTGCTTATCATTGAAATGAATAAAGTGATTGTGGGTCAAACACACATGATTGAAAGACTACTTATAGGTCTATTGGGGCAAGGACATATATTGCTGGAGGGGGTTCCGGGTCTAGCGAAGACCTTGGCTATAAACACCCTTTCAAAAGCGGTTAAAGGTAGTTTTAGTAGAATACAGTTTACTCCAGACCTTTTACCCGCAGATGTGGTAGGTACAATGATCTACAATATGAAAGAAAATGATTTCTCCATTAAAAAAGGACCTATTTTCGCAAATTTTGTACTAGCTGATGAAATTAACCGTGCTCCTGCAAAAGTTCAATCTGCTCTTTTGGAGGCGATGCAGGAAAAACAAGTGACCATCGGTGATCAAACTTTCATCTTGGATAAACCATTTTTAGTCATGGCCACACAAAATCCTGTAGAACAGGAAGGAACCTATCCTTTGCCAGAAGCGCAAGTAGATCGTTTTATGTTGAAAACGGTAATTGACTACCCTAAAATGAACGAGGAGCAAATGATTATGCGTCAAAATCTTTTGGGAAAATATGAAACTGTTAACCCGGTAGTCTCCGTAAAACAAATTCTTAGTGCACAGAAAGCAGTGCGTGAAGTATATATGGACGAAAAAATTGAAAAATATATTTTAGATATTGTTTTCGCCACCAGATATCCAGAGAAATACAATCTTGAAAGCCTAAAACCCTTAATTAGTTTTGGAGCTTCACCAAGAGGAAGTATCAACCTCGGTATTGCTGCTAAGTGCTATGCGTTTATAAAACGAAGAGGATATGTAGTTCCTGAAGATGTTAGGGCCGTAGTCCATGATGTTCTTCGCCATAGAATTGGTATTACCTACGAAGCGGAAGCGGAGAATATCACTTCTGAAGAAATCATAAATAAAATTGTAAACGAAATCGAAGTACCCTAGAAGTGACAGATAACAGAGACGGATAGCTGCTATTATTTTCATGCTATTGAAAACTGTTTATTATAACCTGTTTACTAAAACCAATGGATACTAAGGAATTACTCAAAAAAGTTCGTAAAATAGAGATAAAGACCAGGCGTCTTTCCGACCATCTTTTTGGTGGGGAATATCACTCTACCTTTAAAGGAAGAGGTATGACCTTTAGCGAAGTACGGCAATATCAATTTGGAGACGACATCCGAAGTATAGACTGGAACGTTACCGCAAGGTATAACGAGCCCTACGTTAAAATTTTTGAGGAGGAGCGGGAACTTACCATGATGCTTGTTGTAGATGTAAGTGGCTCAGAATTTTTTGGTACTGCCAATCAATTTAAAAATGAAATCGTAACGGAAATTTCTGCTACATTGGCTTTTAGCGCTATGCAAAACAATGACAAGGTGGGACTTATCCTGTTTTCAGACCAAGTAGAGCTTTTTATACCACCGAAAAAAGGAAAGACTCATGTACTGCGAATCATTCGCGAACTCTTGGAATTTAAGCCTAAAAGTAATAAGACGAATATTAGTGAAGCCCTAAAATTCCTTACCAACGTTATGAAAAAGAAGGCCATTGTTTTTGTGCTTTCAGATTTTATAGCTTCAGATTACGAACGCACTATAAAGATTACTGGCAATAAACATGATGTTACAGGAATACGTGTTTATGATGAACGAGAAGAAAGCATTCCTAATCTGGGCATGGTACAAATGCGAGATGCCGAGACTGGTGAAAGGCAGTTGATAAACACCCAGTCTAAAAAAGTACGCAAGGCCTACGCCGAGTTTCATAGGGATAGAGCGGCCTATTTCAAGGAAACATTCACAAAATCCGGTTGTGGGGTTTTAAACTGCCGTGTAGATGAAAGTTACGTTAAAAAACTACTAGGTTATTTTAAACGAAGATGATAATGCAAGGTAAGAGAACTACAACCTGGACCAACAGGCAAAGCAACTGGAATAGCACATCTAGCATAGTTGTATGTATGCTTGTGGTTTTGCTATTGCTAGGTTTTAAGGGATTCTCGCAGACAGAACCAACGATAACCACTGAGGTAGATACCACATTCATTAGAATTGGCGAACAAATACAGTGGAAGGTCTCCGTTGCAGTAGATTCTACGGATCAGGTTATTTTTCCAGAAGGCCAAACGTTCTCTCCCTTAGAAACTGTTGAGGCCTATGCTACAGACACAACAAGAAAAAAAGATCGACTTACATTACAAAAAATCTATGCACTAACTCAATTTGATTCCGGAGTCTATAAACTACCTAAGCAACGCATAGAAATCAATGGCATTGGATATTTTACAGATTCGCTCCAAATAAACGTGGAAACAATACCCGTGGATACTCTTGCGCAAAAGATGTACGATATTAAACCCTTGATAGCCGTTGAAAAAACAAATTCTGATTGGTGGAAGTATCTTTTGGGAGGTATTTTACTTGTAGCTCTGTTAGGTGGACTTTTTTACTGGTTCGTCATCCGTAAAAAAATGTTGAGCGAGGAAGAAAAAGAAGCCTTACTAGAACCGTATGACCGTGCACTTTTAGAATTAAAGCGGTTAGAAAATTCCAAATACCTAATCCAAGATGAATTCAAGGAATATTATTCGGAGCTTACGGACATTGTCCGATCATATCTAGAAGAAGATGCGCACATTTCTGCTATGGAAAGTACCACAGGCCAACTCATAGCCAAGCTTGAACTGCTAAGCGATTCTGGCGAATTGGAGTTGGAAAAAAACACCATTGATCAGTTTAAAAATATTCTCCAAACTGCAGATTTGGTAAAATTCGCGAAATCGAAACCATCTATGTCTGTCGCCGAGCAAGACCGGAAAATTGTAGGTCAGATTGTAGAAAAAACCCATGAAGCTATTCCAGAACCAACGGAGGAAGAACTGATGCAGCTGGAGGAATATCAAGAAGAATTGGAGCGCAAAAAACAAAAGAAAAAACTAGTTATAGGATTAGCCTCCTTGGCGGCCCTCATTATTATTGGTACGACCATAGCCGGTTTTCAGTTTGGGTTTACTTATCTCAAAGATTCCGTGCTTGGCCACCCTACTAAAGAATTATTGGAAGGAGATTGGGTTTCTAGCCGATATGGATTCCCGCCCATTCTTTTAGAAACACCTAAAGTACTCTTACGACAAGACATAAAACTACCTCCAGATGCAAAAGCAAGTATCAATGAAATTCAAGCATTTGGATACCGTAGTTCTATTGGTCTTTTTACAGTAGGGACAACATCTATTACTCTTAGCCAAGAAGTTGAGCCTGATTTCACTCAAACCATTGAACAAATTATCCAAAGTTTTGAGGCCCAAGGCGCTAAAAATATTATTACAAAACAAGAGGAGTTTACCACCATTAGCGGTGCTAAAGGCCTAAAAGTTTACGGTAGTGGAAAATTTGCTATTCCTGAATCTAAAGAATTAATTAAGGGCAAATACGCTGTTCTTTTATTTGGCGGAAAAGGATTTCAGCAATATGTTATTATATGTTGGAAAGATGATGATACCTATGCCCAAGAAATTGTAGATAGAATACTAACCACTGCTGAAGTAAAAACGGAAATTTAGATGTTAGACAATATAACATTCGCAAATCCTGATTTCTTTTGGCTGTTCCTCTTGCTGCCATTTGGTATCTTGTGGTATATCCTAAAACAAAAAGAAGAAACTGCATCATTGCGAATATCCAGTTTAAAAGGATTTCGTTATAAAAGCCTATTGCCTAAATTTAAACCTGCTCTATTTTTGATGCGTTTGCTAGCTATTAGTGCCATTATTGTGGCGATGGCTAGACCTCAGACCGAAGATATCTCTACCAGGACCAAGACTACAAAAGGGATTGACATAGTTATGGCCATAGATGTTTCCTCAAGCATGTTGGCCCGTGATCTTAAACCCAACAGGTTAGCGTCACTGAAGAAAGTAGCCGCGGATTTTATAAAAAAAAGACCCAACGATCGTATAGGTCTCGTGGCTTACGCTGGTGAAGCATACACAAAGACCCCAATTACTACAGACAAGACCATCGTGCTTAATTCCCTTCGAGAAATTACCTACGGACAGTTAGAAGATGGCACAGCAATAGGCATGGGGCTTGCGACATCGGTCAACAGACTAAAAGAAAGCAAGGCAAAAAGTAAAATTATTATTCTTTTAACGGACGGTGTCAATAATTCTGGCTTTATTGAACCCCAGACGGCTTCAGATCTAGCTGTCGAATTTGGTATTAAGACCTATACCATAGGTCTAGGAACAAATGGTAATGCCCTTTCACCTATTGCATATAATGCAGATGGATCGTTTAGGTATGGTATGCGACAGGTAGAAATAGATGAGGAATTATTACAGGATATAGCAAAGGTTACCGGTGGCAGGTATTTTAGAGCTACCAATAACGAAACCTTAGAGGAGATTTATGACGAAATAAACAAATTGGAAAAAACAGAAATAGAAGAATTCAAATACTATAGATACGAGGAAAAATTTAGACCTTGGATATGGATAGCAAGCATTCTTTTACTTTTGGAATGGATATTACGAAATACAGTATTTAGAAGCTTTGTGTAAATTATGATTCAGTTAGACGAGAAAATATATTTTTATTTGCTTTTCATCATACCGGTGATTGTTGTGCTGTTCTTGCTTTTGGTAGTTTGGAAAAAAAGTACGCAAAAGAAGTTTGGGAACAGTATGCTTTTAAAAAGGCTTACTCCAAACCGTTCTTATAACAAGAGCACTATAAAACTCATAGTTTTCCTTTTGGCTCTTTGTTCCTTAATTGTTGCACTTGTAAATCCTAAAATTGGCACTACGCTAGAAACGGTAAAACGCGAGGGTGTTGATATTGTATTTGCAGTAGACGTGTCCAAAAGTATGTTGGCAGAAGACATTGCACCTAATAGAATTGAAAAGGCTAAAAGATTGGTGTCTGAAATCATTAACCAATTAGCGAGCGACCGTATAGGTATTATTGCCTATGCAGGGCAAGCGTTTCCGCAACTCCCGATAACTACGGATTATGGAGCTGCTAAAATGTTTTTGCAGAGTATGAATACCGATATGTTGAGCTCTCAAGGCACCGCCATTAACGAAGCCATAGAATTGGCCTCCACCTTTTATGATGATGAGGAACAGACCAATAGGGTCCTATTCATTATTTCCGACGGGGAAGACCATTCTGAAGGAACCGCCTTGAACGCAGTTGAAGATGCGGTAGAAGAAGGAATTCAAATCTACACTATTGGTGTAGGCAAATCCAAAGGCGCCCCTATACCTCTTAAACGAAACGGGATTTTAGAAAGTTTAAAAAAGGATAGACAGGGGGAAGTAGTGATTACCAAGCTAAACCAAGAGATACTGATCGATATTGCCGATGAGGGGAATGGTAAATATATAGATGGATCCAATACCGAAGAAGCCGTTGAAATCATAAAAGAGGAGCTGCTTCAAATGGATAAGAAGGAATTTGAGGCCAAACAATTTGCAGAGTATAAAGATCAATTCCAATGGTTTCTTGGTGGTGCTCTTCTGCTTCTATTCTTAGATATTTTCATCTTAGATAGAAAAACCAAATGGCTGAAAAAACTGAATTTATTTAACGAAAAACAGATAGATTAAGATGAGAACAATCGTATTTACACTTCTAGTGTTTTTTGTATCTACACCATTCTTTGCTCAAGAGGGAGACTTAAAGGCCAAAGAAGAAAGTCTTAGAAACTCAAAAAACCATACCTGGGAAGGTAATAAAAAGCTTTCCGAAGATAATTTTATAGCAGCAGAAGCAGACTACAGAATAGCCATATCCGAAAGTCCGGAAAACGCAGCGGCTCCATTTAATCTAGGAAACGCTTATTACAACGAGGAAACCTATACAGAAGCTTTTGGACGATTCAAAGAAGCAGGTGAAGGTGCTTCCTCAAAAAAAGACAAGCACAAAGCTTACCATAATATGGGCAACGTTTTTATGAAGCGTAAAGACTATGCTAAAGCCGTAGAGGGATATAAAGAAGCACTAAGAAACAATCCTACGGACGAGGAAACCCGTTACAATTTAGCATTAGCCAAAGAGCTGCTGAAAAAAGAAGAGGATAAAAAAGATCAAAACCAAGACAAAGAAGACGAACAAGATAAAAAAGATCAGGATAAGAAAGACGAGGGCGACAACAAGGAAGATGAGAACCAAGATAAGAAAGACGAGGGCGACAAAGGAGATGAAGGTGATGAAGGGGATAAAGGCGACGAAAAGAAAGAGGAGAACAAAGATGGTGATGGCGATGAGAAAAAAGAACAAAACAAAAAACCTGAACAAGGAGATAAGCCTCAGGAACAACCACAGCCAAGACCTAACCAACTCTCTAAACAACAAGTAGAAAATCTCCTAAGGGCTATGCAGAATGCAGAGAAAAAAGTACAGGAAAAAATTGATGCCAAAAAAGTTCAAGGCGCCAAAGTAAAAACAGAAAAGGACTGGTAGTATATTATGAATCACAAAAAACTTTTGTTATTCCTTCCCTTGTTGCTGTTCGCTTTTATTTTAAAAGCACAGGACACAGCTCCCGTAACGTTTGAAATGAAGTTGAGCAAATCTAAGCTGGGCCTAAATGAACGTTTGCGTGTAGATTTTATAATGAACAAAGATGGTGACAACTTTAATCCCCCAGACTTTGCTGGTTTTAGAGTGCTCATGGGACCTTCTCAGGCCATTAGTTCGTCATGGGTCAATGGGGTACGAAGCTATTCCAAATCATACTCATATACCTTAGCTCCTGCAGCTAAGGGAACGTTTACCATTAAGCAGGCTACTATAGTCATCAAGGGTAAAATATATAAGTCCTTACAGAAGAAGATAGTGGTTACAACGGCAGTAAGTAAGCCCAGTGACCAAATGACGGCAGATGACGTAGCCGATGAAAATCTTCATTTAGTGGCGGAAGTCTCCAAGACAAATCCATATTTGAACGAAGCTATTACCGTAGTGTATAAGTTGTATGTGAGTCCGTCAATAAGTGTTTCCAACTATCAACCATTAGATAATCCTAAATACAATAATTTTTGGAGTCAGGATATCAAGGTGACTAGCATTAATGCTCAAAACGGAACCTATAAAGGCAAACCTTATCGCTATGTAGTATTAAAAAGAGTGGTATTATACCCGCAAAAATCTGGCAAATTAGAAATAGAACCCCTTTCATTGGACGTTACCGTAGATGTCCCTACAAACAAACGTGATTTTTTCGGGGGACGGATTTACGCACAAACGAACAAAACAGTTTCGGCAGGTAACCGTACCATAGATGTAAAACCTCTACCTCTAAAAAATCAACCAGCAGATTTCAATGGTGCGGTGGGAGATTTTGATTTTTCGGTAGTTACAAGTAAAACAAGTCTTAATGCTTCTGAATCTCTGCAAGCAACCGTAGAGGTAAGCGGAAAGGGTAATCTAAAATTATTTAAGCTGCCCGAACCAGAATTACCAAGCTCGTTAGAGGTATATGAACCAGAATTTACTGAAGGGGTGCGGACTACATTAGGAGGTATGCAAGGCATGGTTAGTAATAGTTATACTATTGTACCTTCTTTTAGAGGAAAATATCCGCTACCCTCCATAGCATTCAGCTTTTTTAATCCAAAAACTGAGACCTATACTACTCTAAGTTCGAAAGAAATCTTTATCAACGTTTTAGAGGGGCCCAATAATGCGGCAAATCCTAATTTGAATGTAAACAGCACGAATAAACAAAGTGTTATTAGCGCCAACACTCAATTTAACTTTATAAAACTTGATGCAAATCTTAGCCCCATTGGCAACACCTATTTTTTTAGGTCCAATCGCTTTTATCTTTTTCTTTTAGTTCCGTTATTATTTATCCCTTTGGCTATTTTATTCCGTAAAAAAAGAGACGAAATTGCAAGCGATGTTATAGGTAACAAAGTAAAAAAGGCGAGCCGTTTGGCAAGAAAATATCTTTCAAAAGCAAAGAAAGAATTGGGTAATAAAGAATCCTTTTATGTAGCATTGGAAAAAGCCTTACATAATTACTTAAAGGCCAAATTAAAGATAGAAACCTCAGAATTTAGCAAGGACAAGATTTCCGAACTATTGCTTAAAAAGAAAGTGGACGAAGAAACAGTACATGGTTTTTTGGAGTTACTAAAAAACTGCGAAGCGGCCAGATACAGTCCATTTTCTAAGGTACAAATGCAACAGGACTATGAAAAGGCAAGTAAAGTGATTTCATTAATAGACAAGCAATTATAATACCGTGAAAAACAGCATCGTCATATTTGTTTTATTACTGAGCCTTACCATTACAGCTCAGAAGAAATCTATTTTTGAGCAAGCCACAACAGCCTACAATGAGGGAGAATATGAGAAAGCCATCAGTTTTTACACTACTATTTTAGATGATGGCCAACATTCTGCCGCGCTCTATTACAACCTTGGAAATTCTTATTACAAGCTGAACGATATCCCAAACAGTATCTATTTCTATGAAAAGGCCCTACTACTAACGCCCCATGACCTTGAAATTCAAAACAATTTAGGTTATGCACAACAAATGACCTTGGATGCCATAGATATCATACCAGAAACGGGTCTTTCTAAAATATATAAAAAAATCACTAAGACTCTCTCGTTTGATCAATGGGCCTACACCGCTATAGTTTTTATAATTTTATTTGTGCTTCTCTATATCGTTTTTTACTACGTCCAATATTCATCGAAAAAAAGGTGGGCATTTATTGGAAGTCTTTTTTGTTTGTTTTTCGCTCTTGTCGCTGTTGCCTTTGCTTTTCTACAGTTTAATGATTTTAATAACTATCGACCTGCTATTATTTTTGCGAACGAAATTGAAATTCAAGCAGAACCAAATACAACTAGTGATTCGGTTTTTGTCCTCCATGCAGGGACTAAAGTAAACATCTTAGAGGAACTTGATGATTGGAAAAAAATCAAGATTTCAGATGGCAAAACGGGATGGATATCTTCCGAAAAACTAAAACTGCTCAAGGACTTTTAAAATAATTTTAATAGGAAACTAATAGTATTACTTTTATATTTACTTTTTTGCTAGTCAAGTTAAAAAGGTATGGAATCGTATTTAGTGTTATTTTTCTCTTTTTTATTTATAGTTCCAATTGCCGCCAATGTATTCCTTACCTTATTGTATCTTACTCAAGACAAACCTATTCTTCTAACCTTAAACAAAGAATATAAATCTGGTCTAAACTGGCCAATCTTAGGTTAACAAGTATACCGGTCATACAGGCCAACAAAATATCTACTGTAAATGAAAGTACATACGAAAGAAACGCAGGATGCAATGACTCCTGATTCCGCAATACTATTGTTAAAAGAAGGAAATGAAAGGTTTGTAGCCAACACTATGGTAAAACGTAATCTTTTAAATCAAGTAAATGATACGGCAACAGGCCAATATCCTTTTGCTACTATTTTAAGTTGTATTGATTCAAGAGTTTCTGCAGAGCTTATTTTTGACCAAGGGGTTGGTGACATCTTTAGTGCTAGAGTAGCAGGTAATATAGTTAATGAGGATATTCTAGGAAGTATAGAATTTGCTTGTAAACTAGCAGGAACCAAAGTTGTTGTGGTTTTGGGGCATACTGCATGTGGTGCGGTGAAGGGAGCTTGTGACGACGCCAAAATGGGTAACTTAACAACACTTTTGCACAAAATTAAACACGCAGTTAAGGCGGTTCACGAGCCAAGTGAAGCCAGTAAGAGAACTTCTAAAAATATAGATTTTGTTAATGAAGTAGTGCTTAAAAATGTTCATTTTACAATAGAAGACACTCGTAGTTTAAGTCCTATCTTAAAGAAAATGGAAGATAATGGAGAACTAAAAATTATTGGTGCTATGTATGATATCTCTACAGGAAAAGTAACATTCTATGAATAAAACAGGATAAAATATACCATAAGAGGTTTACCGTTTGTATACCTACTTAGTAAAAGCATCTATGCTTTTTAATTCACTTAAAAGCTATTGACCCATTACAAATTTTCACTCCCATGATTTAGAAGTATTATTTTTAAACAAAAAGTAAATTAGCAATAACAATTAATCATATAATGAAAAATTTATTTTCCAACTTTAAGGGAGACTTATTTGGTGGTATTACCGCAGGAATAGTCGCGTTACCTTTAGCGCTGGCTTTTGGCGTAAGCTCTGGGCTAGGACCTAGTGCTGGTTTGTACGGTGCAATTTTCATAAGTTTTTTTGCTGCTCTTTTTGGTGGTACAAGCACCCAAATTTCCGGTCCCACAGCACCAATGACTGCCGTGAGTATGGTTATCATAGCAGGTATTATTGCAATCTATGACGGAAGTGTAGAAAAAGCATTGCCAGCCATTCTAACTGTATTTCTTTTAGCAGGATTATTTCAAATTGCTTTAGGGCTTCTTGGTATGGGGAAATATATACGATATATACCGTATCCAGTAGTTTCTGGTTTTATGACAGCAATAGGATTAATTATTATTATTACCCAAGTATTACCGGCTTTAGGGTACTATCCAAAGGAGGATACTAATTTCGTAAATAACTTTAAACCACAAGCGGAAGAGCTTATTTTAGAAAATATATTAAAAGAAGAAGCCGGGGAAGGCATCCTAGTTCTAGAAAACTTTGAGGAGACTATAAAACGATCCGGCGAGGTTACTCCTAATGCTATCCTTCAAGAAGCAAAAATATTGGCCGGCACTGCTTCATCAGGAGTTCTTGGCGCTATCAAAGTACTTCCAAGAGCTATTAAAAATATCAATTGGCTGGAATTAGGGCTAGCGTTGGCTACCATCATCATCATTTTTGGATTTAAAAAAATTACAACAGCCATACCAAGTACTTTGGTGGGGCTAATTCTAGTGTCTGGCGTTGCCTATGGTTTTGGGTTGGACTATAAGGCTATTGAGCAAATTCCTGAAGGATTGCCCTTGCCTAATCTTAAAATATTTACTGAATTTCAATTCGGTGCTGTATCCCCATATATTTTTACAGCGCTTACCTTAGCCATCTTAGGGGCTATAGATTCTCTATTGACATCTGTAGTAGCCGACAACATGACCAAGACAAAACACAAGCCTAACCGGGAATTGGTAGGGCAGGGTATTGGTAATAGCATCGCTGCTATCTTTGCTGGATTACCGGGCGCAGGAGCGACCATACGAACTGTCGTAAATATCAATTCTGGCGGGAAGACCAAATTATCTGGAATGATAGCTGGGGTACTACTACTCCTAATTCTTATGACACTAGGGCCGGTCGCTTCTCAAATACCTGCTGCTGTTCTTGCAGGTATTCTAATTACCGTAGGTATCAGTGTTATGGACTATAAAGGACTAAAAGCAATACCTAGTTTACCAAAGGATATAAAATTAGGACCTTTGAAGTTAAGTTCGGAAGTTATAGTAATGCTTATTGTAATGCTGCTATCTACTTTCTGGGACCTAATATATGCAGTAGGAATAGGCTTAGTCATCGCATCCCTGATGTTTATGAAAAAAATGGGAGACCTTACGGCAGAAAGGTCCGATGTAAAATCTTTGGAAAAGGAAAAAGCATGGCCGGACGAATCAGGTTTTCCAAAAAACCTTAGGGAGGAAGTCTTTATAAAACATCTAAAAGGTCCATTGTTTTTTGGTTCCACTAGCGATTTTCAAATACTTGCAGAGCAAATACCCGATACGGCTTCCACGGTTATCATAAGAATGGGGCGTATGCAATACATGGACCAATCGGGATTATATGCTTTAGAAGATGTACTCATAGATTTACGCAAATCCAACATCAATGTGCTTTTTGTAGATGTCCTAAAACAACCAAGGTACATGATGGAGCGTGTAGACATCATTCCAGACCTAATTTCCGAAGAACATATATTCGAAAATTTCAAGGATTGTTTAAAGTGGATAAAGAGCAATATCAATGATAGCGAAGTGACGATATGAGCAAATGAAATCAAAACCCTTAAAAAACAATGGGTAGTTTACTAAAAGTTTTAACTTTGTCCTTTTAGATTTGAACTATGATAGATACCCTGAAGGAACATATAGAGGCTGTAAAAAACTTTACCGCCGACAATATAGACACTCTTGAAGTTTTCCGGATTAAGTATTTGGGTAAAAAAGGATTGTTAACCGATTTTTTTACCGAATTCAAAAATGTACCCAACGAACAAAAAAAGGAATTTGGGCAAACCATAAATGAATTAAAACAAGTAGCAACGGATAAGGTAAATACCTTAAAAGCGACTTTAGAAAACAACTCGGACGACAAAGGAAGCTATGGAGACCTTACCAGACCTGGTAATCCGATTGAACTAGGAGCTAGACATCCTATTTCTATAGTTAAGAACCAGATCATTGAGATTTTTTCCAGAATAGGATTTAATGTTTCTGAAGGTCCAGAAATTGAGGATGATTGGCATAATTTTACGGCATTGAACTTGCCTGAATATCATCCAGCACGGGACATGCAAGACACATTTTTCATTCAGACAGATCCCGATATTCTTTTGCGTACACACACTTCTTCTGTACAAGTGCGATATATGGAAAACAACACCCCTCCTATCCGGACCATATCTCCTGGTAGGGTATACAGGAACGAAGCAATTTCAGCGCGTTCCCATTGTTTTTTCCATCAAGTAGAAGGCTTATATATTGATAAGGATGTGTCTTTTGCAGACTTAAAGCAAACGCTGCAATACTTTACTACCGAGTTGTTTGGCAAGTCCAAAATTCGCCTTAGACCCTCCTATTTTCCATTTACCGAGCCTAGCGCAGAAGTAGATGTATATTGGGGACTTGAAACGGAATCTGATTATAAAATGACCAAAGGAACAGGGTGGTTGGAAATAATGGGCTGCGGAATGGTGGACCCAAACGTTCTTAAAAATTGCGGTATTGATCCAGATGAATATTCAGGTTTTGCTTTTGGAATGGGTATTGACCGTATTGCATTACTACTACACCAAATTTCGGATATCCGTTTATTGAGCGAAAACGATATTCGGTTTCTAGAACAATTCAAAAGCGCATTGTAATAACTACTCTACACTTATCAAGCGCATAAATTAGATTAATTTTTCATGAAAAAAGATATTCAGATACCCATTGTTAAGGATGTATATGTGGCTATGGTGCATGAATGGAACGAAGAGTTTTTATCCAAAGAATGGACCGCTTATGTTCTCAATGACAGAAAAACACCTATAGAAATGGTTATGGTAGTTTCTAAAGGTTTTGATGGAGATAAAAAAACCTCTACCATGCGCCATGACTTAGGCGCTTTAACAGCAAAATCATTTAAAAAGATAGAAGTTGTCCAAGAAGATGTTCTTGCACTTAACAATGAGTTCTTTGTTACCTATTATGCAGACAACACCCTATATGAGAAACGATTTATATTTGAAAAAGACATGGTCAAAACCGCTAATTTAGTAGCTACACCTCTAATTAAAAAGGAAGGTATTTTAGCAACATAATGGTTTCCCCTTTTTGGTTTATACTGCCCTAAAACCAGTAATGCAAAGAAAGCATTGGTATATTCTAAAACATACACAGCTTCAAGTGCTATTCTTAAATAAAGTGTACTTACTTCTTCTCTTTTTATAATCTGACAACTCTTTTGGCTTCGTTTTTCATCAAAACTAAAAGTCTAATAGGAGTTTAAATTGATACTGTAGTAGTCAAGAATCCAATGCTATTTAATAGTGCTCTTTTTTTACCGGAACAATCTTCAACAATTTGCAATCATAGCCTTATGATTATATCAATTTATGTTTGAACACTTAACTTTCTTTATGTAAGTCATAACCTTTTGTTATGGATTAAATTTTAGAACTAACAATTCCGAGCTTACTTTTATGAAATTATAATCATTAAAAAATTAGCTGTGAGTCCATTCAAGAAATTAACCATACAAGTAGCGTCAGAAACAGGAGAAATCAGTACAAGAGAAATAAAACCATTAATAGAGAAAGTATTGACCGCAGATGAACAAGCGGCTTTAACTCCGGACGCTGTAATTCAAAGCTTAAAGGAAGGCAACCAAAGGTTCGTAGCGGGAGACCTTACGGCTCGCGATCATACAGAACAAATACGTAAAACTGTAGATGGCCAGTTCCCTAAAGCTGTTATTTTATCCTGTGTAGACAGTCGAGTACCTGTAGAAGATGTTTTTGACAAGGGAATCGGTGATGTTTTTGTCGCACGTGTTGCAGGTAATTTTGTCAACGTAGATATTCTTGGAAGCATGGAGTTCGGTTGTAAGGTGTCAGGGTCAAAAGTAATCTTGGTTTTGGGACATGAGCATTGTGGGGCTGTAAAAGCAGCGGTAGATAACGTTAAACTTGGCAATATTACAGCAATGTTATCAAAGATAAGACCCGTGGTAGAAGCAATGGATTATAATGGTGATAGAAGCTCCAAAAATCCAGAATTTGTGCATATGGTCTGCGAGGGTAATGTTAACAAAACAATCGAAGATATTAGAACCAACAGTCCCATTTTAAAAGAGATGGAAACGAATGAAGAGATCAAAATTATTGGCGGTGTATATGATATGGATACTGGTCTAGTAGATTTTCTTTAAGAATAGTTTACCAACCTCATCCTATACCCATGTTTAAGAATATATTTGATTTTAGTACTATTAAAGGGGATTTAACCGGTGGTCTAGTCGCTGGCGTTGTAGCGCTCCCTTTGGCTTTAGCTTTTGGTGTTCAATCTGGACTAGGAGCCATTGCCGGACTTTATGGAGCTATCGCTGTAGGTATTTTAGCAGCAATCTTTGGAGGTACAACTACGCAAGCTAGCGGTCCAACGGGGCCAATGACGGTTGTGTCTGCTGCCTTGGTGGCCAACGCTATTGAAGTAGCAGGTAGTTTGCAAGATGCTATGGGTATCATACTTCTTAGCTTTTTAATTGGTGGAGCCTTACAGGTTGTTTTCGGATTGATAAATATTGCTGGGTATATCAAATACTTTCCTTATCCAGTAATTTCAGGTTTTATGAGTGGGGTAGGTTTGATTATTATCATTCTTCAAATATTTCCATTTGTAGGTCTCGATTCTGCGAAATCTACCTTAAAAGTAATGGCCGACTTACCTCGTTTATTTACCGATTTTAATTGGCAAGCCTTGGTATTAGGAGGTATGACTGTAGTCATTTATTATCTATTTCCAAAACTAACCAAAGCAGTTCCGAGTCCGTTGGTCGCATTGATTGTCGTTTCTGTTTTTGCTTATTTCATCCAATGGGATGTACCTATTATTGGTGAAATTCCGTCAGGATTACCTTCACTACAATTGGACGGTTTGTTCACTATAGATAGTAGTGCTTATTTTTTAGTATTTGAATATGGTATGGTACTTGCCGTTTTAGGGTCTATAGATTCCCTTTTGACTTCTGTAATTGCCGATAATATGACCAAGACCAAACACAACAGTAACCGTGAATTAATAGGCCAAGGTATTGGGAATATGGTAGCTGCTTTAATTGGTGGTATCCCAGGTGCAGGTGCAACAAAAGGAACTGTTGTAAATATTAATTCTGGCGGCAGAACCCGTTTATCGGGGGCGTTGCACGGTGGGTTTTTATTGGCCATTTTATTAGGCCTAAGTTCTTTAGCTGCTTACATTCCTTTAGCTGTTTTAGCAGGAATCTTGATACCTATCGGATTTAAAATTATTGATATGAAAGGGCTTCGCCATTTAAAAGTAGTGCCCCGGGCCGATGTCGCTGTTCTTATTTTAGTACTACTTTGGACGACTTTCGGCAGTTTGATTCAAGCGGTGGGCATTGGGGTAACCCTTGCCGCCCTCCTTTTTATGAAACGCGCCAGCGATATTGGCGAAGAAGGTATGCAAGTAGGTACTTTAGCAGGCTTTGACGGCGAAAAACCATGGGAAGATGAAAGCGATTTCTATGAAAAATTTAAAAATCAAATCTATATTAAGCATTTATATGGTCCGTTGTTTTTTGGTTTTACTTCTCACTTTCAAGATCAGGTCAAAAATGTAGATGAAGGTGTTAAAATACTTGTGATTCGTATGGACAGAGTACCCTATGTAGATCAATCGGGTATTTATGCACTAGAAAATGTGATTTTAGATTTGGCCTTAAAAGATATCAAAGTAGTGATTACAGGATTGCAAGAGCAACCTAAAGACTTGTTGAAAGCTATAGATATCATTCCGGATTTAGTTCCAGAAACTCAAGTTTTTCTACATATCGAAGATAGTTTTGATTGGATGGAGATTCATTTTAAAAGATTTGAGTAACCTATCAACTATAAGCATATATGCCCTAAACAAGCACAACATTTACGAACCTAATCTTTTCCAAACTACCTCTTCGTTTTTAGACCACTCTTGTGTAGCAGTACCCCTTCTTGGATTTAAAATCGATTCCCGTACTATTGTTATGTTTTTAAGTAAAACATTTAGTCTAAAAGAATCCATGGACTATTTTAAAAAATTTGGCAAGGAAAAGGTTTGAACGCGCAACCTTTATGGCACTCATACATCTACATTATACTATGCACCGCAAATACCACGCACTCCTTTACTTGTTTTTAGGCCTATATTCTTGTAAAGAAGATGATCGACTAAATGAATGCTACCTGATTGACTGCATAGCACAAACCTTTTCCATTGAACTTGTAGATTCAGATGGCGTCAATTTAATAACTAATGAAACTTACATTTTAGATAACATTGTAATTGCGAAGAATAATCAACAGCTTAATCTAAATCAAATCGCAACAGATGATACCGTATACTTTTTTGTGTCAGGAAAAAATGGTAACAATACGTATACTATAAAACTTAACGAAACAGAAAAGGACGAACTGGTTCTTAATCTTACCAGAATCAAATTGGAACTGGAATGTTGTGGTCCTTACTTTAGAATTAATTCGGCCAACTATAATGGTACTGAAGTGGAAATCATAGATGATGACAACTTCAATTTTGAAAAAATTATCATTCTTAAGCCCTAAAGAAATTAAAAATATAACGAAATGTGTATAAACCATATTTTACAAAAACGACAATCATATAAGAAAGTGCATTTTTATTTAATGATATGTTTTGTTTTTCTATTTACCGGGTGTAATGATAATCCAAAAGAAGATTGTACAGCTGTTTTATGTGCATCCCAATATCTTGCCATTGAGCTCGTAGACATTGAAGGAACCAATCTCATAGCAAACGGCACCTATTCCTTAGAGGATATTAAGGTATTGAAAGATAATGTACAGGTAAATGAGTTTCCAAATCCTTCTGGCGCACTAATTATCATTTTTATTTCTGGCACTGAAGGCGCCAATACATATCAGGTTTCTCTAGGTGATACCGAGACAAATACACTGGTTTTAACGCTTTTGCAAAATAATCCTGGAGGTGAATGTTGCAGCCCTTTATTCACTATCACTGATGCCACATATAACGGCCAGTCAAGTGAAATTATCAAAGAAGAATCACAAATGGAAAAAATTATTGTACTAAAATAATACGCTACCAGTTTGCAAAAGGCATCTTACTCAACTGGGAATTATAATACCGGACATCTCCTGTCACTTCTTTTCCCAACCAATCAGGTTTTTCAAAAACCTCATCTTCGGAATTTAGTTCTACTTCAGCCATAACCAATCCTTTATTATTGCCGGAAAACTCATCAACTTCAAAAATATGCTTCCCAACAGGCACTTCATAGCGTATCTTTTCCAAAATACTTTTTTCACAGCGTAATAGCAAAGCTTCTGCCTCATGTACCGCTATTTCTTTCTCCCATTCAAACCTAGAAGTTCCAGAGGTGTTGGACATCCCTTTAATAGTAATAAACCCTTTATCTGCTCTTATACGAATCCTAACGGTCCTATTTGGGTCCGTATTCAAAAAACCTTGTACAATCCTTGATTTTGTTGTCGCAACACGTTTATAGCTATCGGAACTTATTAAAAATTTACGTTCTATCTCTATCATTTAGGTTCTGTTGGCGTTCATATCTGCTCTAAGTTGTTATAAATTTACAATATGAAGTCCAATTTGTCACTTAGAAAAATAATTCATGTAGATATGGATGCTTTCTATGCCTCGGTAGAGCAATTGGATAATCCAGAATTAAGAGGAAAGCCTATAGCGGTCGGTGGAAGTTCCCAAAGAGGTGTAGTTGCCGCAGCAAGTTACGAAGCTCGCAAATTTGGTGTACGGAGTGCTATGAGTAGTGTTCTGGCCAAACGCAATTGTCCTGAACTAATTTTCGTAAAACCACGGTTTGAACGCTACAAGGAAATTTCTCAAAAAATTAGGGGAGTCTTTTTTGAATATACAGATTTAGTGGAACCCTTATCCTTAGACGAAGCTTATCTTGATGTAACAATAAATAAAAAAGGCAACCCATCCGCAACCTTAATCGCCAAAGAAATACGGCAGCGAATCCTCGAAGAAACAGGCCTTAATGCTTCAGCAGGAATTTCTACCAATAAGTTCATAGCAAAAGTAGCCAGCGATATTAACAAGCCCAACGGACAAAAAACAGTAAATCCAGAAGAAGTACTTCAATTTTTGGTGGACTTGGATATCCGCAAATTCTATGGTGTTGGAAAGGTTACAGCAGAAAAGATGTACAAACTAGGTATTTTCACGGGACAGGATTTGAAAACAAAATCGGTAGAATTCTTAGGGGAATATTTTGGAAAAAGCGGTCAGTATTATTATGATGTAGTACGTGGTATTCATGCCGGCGAAGTAAAACCACACCGAATTCAAAAATCTGTTGGAGCAGAACGTACGTTCAACGAAAATTTAAGTAGTGAAATTTTCATGCTAGAACGGCTAGAGCATATAGCCACCGAACTGGAACGGCGTCTAAAAAAAGCCGATATAGCAGGTAAAACAGTTACCTTAAAAATAAAATATAGCGATTTCACACTTAATACCCGCAGCAGGACCCTTCCCTATTTCATTGCGGATAAAACCCTTATCCTAGAAACCGCTAAGCAACTACTCTACCAAGAAGAACTTCAAAATTCCGTTAGGTTATTAGGTATCTCTTTGGCTAACCTAAATACAGATAAAAAAGAAAAGAAAAAAATGGAGAAAGAGTCCATCTTAGTACAACTAAAATTTGACTTTTAATAAAAACTCCCACAAGAAAAAATATCTATATGGGAGTTTCAATACTAAAACAATACCGTATTAGTTTACCGTTAAAGTATTATCAGTAGCTGTTGGGTTTAATGGGCAAAAATAAACATACTCCCCTTTTTCTAAAGTAGTAGGATTTGAAAACTGTTTCTCTCCGTTTACCACTTGTTCTGTTACATAAGCGGTTTTAATGTGGTTTTTGGGGTTGGAAATATCCTCTCCCTTTCTCACCAAAACAAATCCAACGTTATGGCCAACATTACTATTTAATATTTCAAAAATATAGGTTCCTTCGGATACCGTTAACTGTTTTTGCGTAAACTCGCCAGGAATTTGCTCCAAGGCAATAGTCGAAATGGAATTCTCCATCGGCACATTTTCTTTCATCAATTTATCTTGGGCATTTGAATAAAAAACTACGCCAAGGGCTAATACTATTCCTGCAATTACTTTTTTCATAATTTTATTATTTGTTTTCATTCCCACAATGGGGAAATCCGTTCTTAATTTACATTGTACTTTGTGGTTCGACTACACTCAAAATAAGCTTGCCGAAATAATGGTGCTTCTAATTATACTCTTACCGGTTCTAATGGTTGTACTTCAGGAAAATCTACCGGAACATTCGTGGTTTTATGCAAATAATTGGATATGGTCTTGTCTCCTACCAAAACTATGGTGTCCACTAAATTTTCTTTCGTCCATCCAGCATTGAAGAAATTTGTTACGATATCAGCATCGGTACCTCCTCTATTTTCAGTCATATTTTTTGCTAATCGGGCCAAAGCGTCTAGCTTGTTATCAAATGAAGCATTACCCGCTCTAAGTTCCAAGATTTCAGCTTCGTTAAAACCGTTCATTTTTCCTATTGCGGTATGTGCAGCTAAACAATAGAGGCATTCGTTCACTTGACTTACAGCCAAGTTTACAACTTCCTTTTGTTTAGCGTTAAGTGAAGTATTGGCTCCACTAAGTGCTAAGTAACTACTAAGAGCGTTCTCGGAGTACGCATAGGTTGCGTAAAGGTTAGGTACAAAACCTAGGGAATTCTTTAAATTATCAAAAATTATCTGGTTGCTTTCTGTTACTTCTTCTCTTTTTGGTACGTTAAATGTGCTCATAATTAATTAATTTTTATTTGATTCCAAAAACGTTAGGAATCTTTTGTTTATAGAAAATAACTAGTGCTCAAAAGCGTTTTATGTCACACGATTGAAACAGCGTCTGTTTAAATAGATATAAAAGGTTTCTCGGCATCACAATAAAAATCATGATGATGTTTTTGCTCGCAATGCGCTTCTGTACTTATAGTATGCCGTTGCGGCTTTCTTGTTTTCCGAAAGATTTCAATGAGATTGAAAATAGAAGTGTGTCTTAGGTTCATCTTTGTTTGTTTTTAAATACACTACAAAGATGCGAACACAACCAAGGTCTTTGTTAGGAGCTATTACCCGACTACTTGTATAAATTTCCCTTTAGGACTAATTATTAGTGTTTTCACTATATTGGGACGGGGAATATCCCGTCATTTTTTTAAAAAATCGGCTAAAATGAGCAGGATCGTTAAAACCAAGCTCATAAGCTATTTCCTGATTCTGCTTATCCGTGAAATTTATAAGTCGCTTCGCCTCTAATGCTAAACGTTCCAAAATAATTTGCTGGGGAGATTTTTGGTTGTACAGGGAGAAAAGATTGGAAAGTGTCTTTGGACTCTTAAAAAGAAGCGCGGCATAATCACTAACCTTTCTTTTTGTTTTAAAATGTGTATCCACCAGTACATTAAACTTACGTACCACATCTAGCTGCTCATTGTTTATTGTCCTTACAATAAGTTGCTCCTTGGCCAATCTAGTACAAATGATAATAAGTCTCTTTAGCAGCATTTGAAGCATATCTCCTTGAATTTGATCCGCTGTGGAGAATTCTTCAATAAAAATATCATATAGAAGATCAAACTTGACTAGCTGATGCTTCGGTATAGTTATTACCGGTAAATCTTGTGTGCCAAAAAACAAAATTCCATTACATGAAACCTCACTATCATGGTCATTTATACAATAAAATTCCCTGTTAAAAAGAAACGCTGTCAGTGGAGCTTCTCCTGTTTTGTATGAAACATGTTGTAAATATGTTGTTGTCACCAATTGATAAGGAAGTAGTTCAATTTCCATATTGTCTATGCTAAAACGTACAGGTACCTCATTCCTATTCCATAGAATATTGATGTTACTAGAAGCAATCGAAAATCGATTTTCATCATTTTCTATATCGCTAGTAAACCCTAAAAAGGAACCTAATTTAACGTCACGGTACTGGTAAAACATAAACAAAAAGGTTGAATGTGGTTTTTTTATAGTCTTAGTCTACTTTTTTGTTCATTCTTTACGTTCTAAAAGCAAAATAATACCTACCAACTATTAAACAAGACTGTTAATAATACGCTTTAATTTAAACTGCATAACTGGTTTTAATAACTTTAGCCCTGATTGTAATGAAAAAGAGATTTAATACAAGAGGATAATTATGGAAATTGGAAATTATGAGGATGCCGTTAGAAGGTTTTATAAATCATTAAAAATTAAATCTTTACCAATATCTTCATGGGATTTTTATGCTGTTAATTTTGATAAAGCATGTGATGAGGTCAACGACATAAAATCGCTTTGTAGATTTGCTAATGATAATTCTTGGTCCTTCAATAAAGATATATTTAAGGAGGAAATACAAGAAAAAGGACATGTAATTCTTGTAACGGATGCTAAATTAAATATCGTGTATGCCACGAAGAATATTTGGAATATGAACGGGTATAGGCCGGCACAGATTATTGGTAATAAACCAAAAATGTTTCAGGGGGAAAAGACGTGTGAAAAATCGTTACAAGTAATTTCCAAGGCGATAAAAGAGAAAAAATCTTTTGAAACCGTAGTAACCAATTACAGGAAAGATGGTTCAACTTACAAGTGTTGGATTCATGGCCAACCCGTATTTGATAAAACGGGAAAAGTTATCAATTTTATAGCCTTTGAGCGTGAAGTAGCTTAGAAATAAGAGATTCAAAAAACAAAAAACCCGCATAAAGCGGGTTTTTTTATTCGTATTCTTTTACTTTAAAAATTACAGCTTTCAATTTCTGTTACCCTAAGCGTATTCACCATTCCTTTTTCCTTAATAGGCATGGCGGCCAAACTAACAAGCATATCCCCAACTTCTAAGAACCCCTTCTTGCAAGCTATTCTATTCACATCATCTATAGTTTCATCGGTAGATACGTATTTATCATAGTAGAAAGCTTTAACTCCCCATAACAAATTTAACTGCGTGAGTATTCTCCTATTTGAGGTGAAGACTAGAATATGTGCACTTGGTCTCCATGCGGAAATTTGAAAGGCAGTATAACCACTATTCGTTAATGTTGAGATGGCTTTGGCCTTAATTTCATTGGCCATAAGCGCTGCATGGTAACAGACAGATTTTGTAATAAATCGATTTGTTCTAATATGAGGTGGTTCATGAGGAACCTTTATCAGTTCACTCGATTCTACAGTTTGTAGAATACTAGCCATTTTTTCTATAACCTGTACCGGATAATTACCTACAGAAGTTTCTCCTGATAGCATTACGGCATCCGCGCCGTCCATAACAGAATTGGCAACATCGTTTACCTCAGCACGCGTAGGGGTGAGACTCGTAATCATAGTCTCCATCATTTGAGTGGCTATAATTACCGGAATTCTTGCTTTTTTTGCGCGCAACACTAATTGCTTTTGTATCAATGGGACTTCTTGTGCAGGCACCTCAACACCCAAATCTCCACGCGCTACCATTAAGCCATCGCAATACGCAACTATCTTGTCTATATTCTCCACCGCTTCCGGCTTTTCAATTTTGGCAATGATGGGAATTTTATGCTTGGAATGCTTACTAATAATGGCTTGTAGGTCTATAAGGTCTTGACTAAACCTAACAAAAGAAAGTGCAATCCAATCTACATTTAAAGAAATAGCATATTCAGCATCCTTGATATCCTTTTCGGTGAGAGCCGGTAAGGATATATCAGTATTCGGCAGATTTACCCCTTTCTTTGATTTTAAAGGACCTCCTTGAATCACTTTAGCTTTAACTTCGTTATCTCCATTTGTCTCAACGACTTCGAACATCAATTTACCGTCATCCAAAAGGATACGCTCTCCAGGTTTTACATCTCTTGGAAATTCTTTGTAGTTCATATATACCCGTTCCGCTGTGCCCTCAAAAGGCTTTCCCGTTACAAATGTAATTTCATCTCCAGGGCTTACTACAACTTCTCCAGCCATTACTCCAACCCGTAACTTTGGGCCTTGTAAATCCGCAAGAATAGAGGTGTTAATCTCCAGTTCTTTATTTAATTCACGAATCATAGCTACACGCTCTTTTACATCTTCGTAGTCTGCATGAGAAAAATTGATTCTAAAGACATCAACCCCTGCTAGCATCATATCTCTAAGCACTTCTTTCTTACTTGTAGCGGGTCCTAACGTGGCTACTATTTTTGTCTTTTTTTTAGTTGGCATACTTAAAATATTAAGTTGTTCTTTGATTTTAGTTTGTCGGTATCTACCAGATATGCCGTCATAACTTTGGGCATACTCATTAGTATTCTTACTATTTCTTCTGTTTCAACTCTTTGATCATCTTCTATCTTCAGAAAATAATCTACGTCTTTATGTTCCGGGATTAGCCTTGGTGTGCTATACGTTGTTTCGTTTTGAAACAAATCGTTATTGACCAGTAGTTCTTGTTTTAAACTTTGGTTTGAAATAAGAACCCAATACCTGTCATTGAATTCATCCATCCAGTCAAACCAAGGAAAAGAACTATTTTCGGCAAGGTCAAAATCGTTTTTGGATCTTTTAAAATTCGCTTTTAGCACCTGATTAATTCGGTATACTAAGGCAAAGTCCTCCAATGTGCTATGTATAGCAATCAAAAGAAATGAATCATCGTAAAAATCTTCGTTTATTTTGTAGACTGCTGCCATGGATACACAAAGGCGTAAATATAGAACTATTCAAGTATAAAGCCTAGAAAGGGTAGGTTTTAAGCAGGTTTAAAAGTTACGAAAACGTTAGCGTTTTGTTGTAAAATGAAATTTTTACTTCTGTATCTTATCTTGAAGTGCAAAAAAAGCTCTTTTGGATGCTCTTTCCTCCGCCTTCTTTTTGGAAGTTGCCCTAGCTTTTGCAATAATAATTCCTCCAATGGATAATTTAACGGCAAAGTGTTTTAACGAATCGTTACCCGTATCCTCGTACACATTAAAATTAAAGGTTTTCTTTTGTTTTTGGCACCACTCAATCACCAAACTTTTATAACTGATGACCCTACCCTCTAACTGTTCTATGTCCACATAAGGTTCAATAACCCTTTTTTTTATAAACTTCTCACAATAGACATAGCCCCTATCCATATATATGGCTCCTACCAAGGCTTCAAATACATTGCCATGAATATTCTCTCCAAAGTGCGATTTTGGAATTCTACTTTCTACATGTTTAATAAGCTTTAAGTCTTTACCTAGCTCGTTTAGATGTTCCCTACTTACTACTTTGCTACGCATTTTTGTTAAGTAGCCTTCATCTCCGTTGGGTACTTCGTTATAAAGGTGTTTAGAAATAATTGTCCCCAACATAGAATCGCCTAGAAACTCCAAACGCTCATAATTCATGGCATTTCCGTTCTCATCCCTTTTGTTCATGGAGCGATGCAGGAAGGCTTTTTTGTAAAAATTTATATTCTTAGGTTTAAATCCTAGTATATCCCTTATACCCAAAAAAAAATCCCCATCCGATTTTGAATGGGAATTGAATATGTTTTTAGGGAATTCCATAAACTAATCTAGCTAATTTTCTTAAAGACGACACAGGCATTGTGTCCCCCAAAACCGAAGGTGTTGCTCATGGCAACGTTCACTTCGCGCTTTTGCGCCTTATTCAATGTAAGGTTTAAGCTAGGGTCTATATTTTCATCTACAGTGGTGTGGTTTATTGTGGGTGGTACAATGCCGTGTTCCATGGATAATATTGAGGAAATAGCCTCTATAGCACCAGCAGCTCCCAATAAATGTCCTGTCATGGATTTTGTAGAATTTATGTTGATATTCTTAGCATGCTCACCAAATACTTGGGATATGGCTTTCAGTTCTGCCACGTCACCTAATGGTGTTGAGGTTCCATGTGTATTAATGGCATCAACTTCCTCTATTTTCATTCCTGCATCACGTAGGCAATTCTCCATTACCTTTACCACGCCTATACCATCTGGATGTGGTGCGGTCATGTGATAGGCATCACTAGAAAGTCCACCACCAGCAACCTCTGCATAAATTTTTGCTCCTCTTGCCTTAGCGTGTTCATATTCTTCAAGCACTAAGGCTCCTGCTCCTTCGCCAAGTACAAAACCATCTCTTGTGGCATCAAAAGGTCTGGAGGCCGTTTCTGGACTATCATTTCGGGTAGATAGTGCGTGCATAGCAGCAAAACCGCCCATGCCCGCAATGGTAACAGCTGCTTCGCTGCCCCCAGTAACGATAACATCACAATGCCCTAAACGTATATAGTTAAGTGCATCTATCATAGCATTTGCTGCAGATGCACAAGCAGATACCGTAGTATAGTTGGGACCCATAAAACCATGTTTTATAGATATGTTACC
>CAZDOW010000040.1:0-28762 GCA_964507115.1 uncultured Maribacter sp. | reverse complement strand
CTTTATACCCTAATTACCCCAACCAACCTTCTCTATCTAGGCTCCTGTACTGGATTGCTTCCGCGATATGATTACCGTCCAATTTTTCTTCATTGGCTAAATCAGCAATGGTGCGGGCCACTTTTAAAATACGATCATAAGCACGTGCAGAAAGGTTCAAACGTTCCATAGCGGTCTTTAAAAGAGCTTTAGAAGGCTCATCCAATCGGCAATACTCTCGAATCTGTTTTGTATTCATTTGCGCATTGTAATGCACGTTTTCTAGTTCTTCAAAACGTTTGGTCTGGATTTCCCTACCCGCCGTAACACGCTTCCGTATTGCTACACTGCTTTCTCCTTTTCTATCCTCAGAAAGTTTTTCAAAAGGCACAGGAGTCACTTCAATATGAATATCAATTCGATCTAATAAAGGTCCAGAGATTTTACTTAAATAGCGTTGCATCTCTGCAGGTGAAGAAGTGACCGGAGCATCGGGGTCATTAAAATAACCACCGGGACTCGGATTCATACTTGCTACCAACATAAAGCTACTGGGATAAGTTACCGTAAACCTAGCCCTTGAAATGGTTACTTCGCGGTCTTCCAAAGGTTGGCGCATTACTTCCAATACCCCTCTTTTAAACTCGGGCAGTTCATCTAAAAACAAAACACCATTATGGGAAAGCGATATTTCTCCTGGTTGGGGATAGGAACCACCACCGACCAGGGCCACATCTGAAATAGTGTGGTGCGGACTACGAAACGGTCGTTGATTCATCAATCCCATATTCTTTATCTTTCCTACCACACTATGTATTTTAGTAGTTTCCAAAGCCTCCTGCAGCGTCATAGGGGGTAAAATAGAAGGGAGTCGCTTTGCTAACATGGTTTTACCGGCACCTGGAGGACCTATCAAAATAATATTATGTCCGCCAGCAGCCGCAATTTCCATGCAGCGCTTGATACTTTCTTGCCCTTTTACATCGGAAAAATCGAACTCAGGAAAATCTAAGCTTTTATAAAACTCGGCACGGGTATCAATTATCGTTTGTTCCAAAGGGGTTGCCTGATCAAAAAACTCCAAGACCTGTTTTATATTATCTACACCGTACACCTTTAAATCGCCTACAATTGCCGCCTCTTTTGCATTTTGGCTAGGGAGAATAAAACCCGTGAAACCTTCTTCTTGTGCTTTAATGGCTATAGGTAAAGCTCCTGTTATGGGTTGTAAGCCACCGTCCAAGGATAGTTCACCCATGATGATGTATTTCTCTATTTCCTCTGATTTTATCTGACTGGAAGCGGCCAAAATCCCTATTGCCAAGGTAAGATCATAGGCAGAACCCTCTTTTCTAAGGTCTGCTGGCGCCATGTTTATAGTGATTTTCTTTCCTGGAATTTTATACCCGTTGTTCTGTAAAGCCGCCGCAATCCTGTAGTTGCTTTCCTTAATAGCATTGTCTGGCAAGCCAACTAAATGATAGCCTATTCCCTTATCTATATTTACCTCTACCGTAATCGTTGTGGCCTCCACCCCAAATACTGCACTGCCATAAACTTTTGTAAGCATTTTCCTAACTTTACTCTAAATGTAGCAAAAGATTTTGGCTTGCTCCTACTATTAGGCTTCCAGCCTCCCGCAGAGATATACAGGAACTGGAGGAACATTATTCTACATGAATAAATTTAGAAATGGAAACAGGTCTGCCAGAATCGCTAAAACCTTCTAGCGCAACCAGAAAAGTTCCAGATACATCCGAAGTATAAAACTCAAAATTCAATACTTCCTCGTTTAAACGAACCTGTGGTTTCCATAACAACTGTTGTCTGTAATCTGGTATGTTTTGCAGCTTTATACTATGCTCCTCATTATACCGAGGATTAAAATATATTTTGGGCTCCTCTGCGTTAAGTAGCTTTATCTGAAATAGTTCTCCTAGTCCTATTTCATCTGGTTGTAAGGGTTTTTCAGATTCAAAAACTAAAATACCGTCATAGACCATTTCACCCAAAATATAAGTCCCCTTTAACACCTTAATCTCGTTTATTTTTCTGGCGTCATAATTCACCAACAGTTGATGATCCTCTACAACAATACCATCCAAAAGCAATAAAGGCAATACAACAGATTCTAGATCACTACCACTCCAACGTACTTGAAATACATCTTCCCCTTTTCTATTTTTTTTGGTCCAAACATCCTTTATAATTTCAACCATAGTTTCCTTAATGGTCTTGAACCGGGTATAATCGTTTAAATTGTATCGGATAGCATCTTGAAAATCAAACACTGGGTTCCATTCTTTTTCTGCTATTGTATCTTTTTTTAAGTCTACATAGGCATTTTCAATCTGATTAAGAACACTGCGTTCTACAATACTGCTTCCCATTTTTTTTGAAATCTTAAAACTATTAAAATTCAAATCGCTATAATCTACAGTCGGATAGTCGTTGGGTTCTAGCCGATAGGAGTTCTTCTTATCACCAAGAACTTGAAAAATGGCCACATCCCCCTCATAGCTGTCATTAAGATTAAAAAAAACAATACCCTTTGCGTTAGAATTTGCTATTTTAAAAACGTAATTTTTTCCAGGAATTGCCATGCTAATATTTACATCTTGCACAGCTAAACCATTTTCAGCAACTACTTTAAGACGTAAAAGCGCGCCCCTTAGTTCCGGTAAAAAAAGAACTTCCATACCCGT
The DNA here is from genome assembly GCA_964507115.1 of uncultured Maribacter sp. GTDB lineage: Bacteria > Bacteroidota > Bacteroidia > Flavobacteriales > Flavobacteriaceae > Maribacter. Next base: position 26,078 of record CAZDOW010000040.1, on the reverse strand, counting down.
AATGTCCTTTCCTTTCTTTTGCATTAAAAAATCCTTTGAGCCTACTTTTTTATGCTCAAATTGGGTTTGAAAATTCCGTACGGATAATGAGAAATTTCCATATCCCTGAGCGCCTAATGCATTTTTTAGGCTTAGTCGTACTCTTTGCCGTTTTCCAAATTTTTCTTGATTCGATACCAGGGTATATCCTGTTTCTGATTTCAAAGGAATATTCAGTTCGCTAACCCCTGTGGTTTGAACATTTTCCAAGGAATCTATAGGTTCATTGACCTGAGCAATCAATTTTTCTTGATTTCCTTGATATGGGTTCAATACTGTTATATCTGCTTTAAAAAAATGGTTCAAACCAGTATTACGCATCCATTGGGTATACCCTAAAAGCTTATAATTACCAGAAGGGATATCTGCAGGGACAAAATAATCACCTTGTCCTATCCCATTTACCAAGGTAATTTTTTGTCTATTTAGCACCTCCCTATCCTCATTAACCAGTTCCACGTATCCTATTTTACTTAGTTGACTTGTGGTATTCTTTTTTTCAGAAAGACAGTACAAACTATAGTATAAATATTCTCCCGGAAAAACAACGGACGTATTGTAATGTACAAAAACCTTTTCCTGAGGAATATTAGGATATTCATAGGTTTTTTCTAAAGCGCCTGCGGTAGACTGTGCGTGTACCAAAGCACTAGTGAAAATGGAAAAAATAACATATTTTAAAACCCTATACATGTTTTGTTCTTATCATTACTTTTTTATTCTATCCAGAAATCTGGCACTTGAGCATTTCCTAAGACCGTGCAATCCCCGCAAATTTTTGGCACTAACGTATATGGCCCTTCGAAACCATCTGGAATTACATCAAAATCTGCTGTTTCTTGATATATGATAGCTCCCAAATCTAAAGCAGTTATTAATGGCGAATTGGCTTGATCACTTAGTCCCATTAACGCAGGGGAAAACACCGTACATGAAAATGGGAAATCGAAGTTTATGAGTTGACTATCCAAAAAGATATCTGTGTAGTTAAAGAAAAGTCTTTTTTCCGAAACAGCCGAAACATTGAAAAAACCAACAACATTCTCTGTATCATTATTTTTTGAACTCAAATTTCCGGCGACAAAACCAGGCTGCAATTCCGTAAAGAAATTTGCCGAACTGGATAGGTCTCTCAGGATAGTATAAAATTCGAAAGATTCTATATTTTGAGAATATTGTTTTACCAAAATACTATACCTATGTTCAATCAAATAATTATCTCGTTTTATAAATTGTATAGGTAAGCCAACCAACCGGTTAGAGCCGACATTATCTGTACTTGCCAAAATAATAGCAGTAGAGACACTATCCTTGTAACAAATTCTATTTTCTTGCTCCTTCAATTTCAGAGCAACCATTGGATCTTGTCTATCCCTAGAAATAATATCTGCTTCAAATGCTGACCAATTTGGTGCTATAACCTTAAAGGTTTCTTCATATTCATACCTATAGCGCCCTGTCTCAGAGGTAGTTTCAGTATCAATAAATATAGACACCCCTTGCTCATCTTCCTCATTTATTGTTGCACTAGCATAGATATTCTCAATTTCTGAAACTTCGGTAAAACGCTGCGGGGTAGACGTATACTCATCTCCAGTAGCTGTTCGTAATTCTAATTTATAATCTCTATTTATTTGAGCAGCAAACGGTGTATTGGATAGGTAAATACCAGGACTATTTTCTGTAAAACCAAAGACCTCTCCCAATTCATCTATTATACTTACAGTGGCATTGGATTCCCTTCTAATTGTACTGTCCTCCAAAGCGGTTGTACGCGACAATAGCACTTGTTGTTGTATGTTCTGGTTGGTAAGGTTTGCTTCTACCACCAACAGACTTTCAACATTGACAATCTCTAATTCAATCTGTTCCACACAGCTCAAAAACAGAAAAGCAATGCAGCCTAAAATCGATATTTTTTTTCTGGCTTTCATCAAAACTTAAAGTTATAGGTGATACTAGGAATGGGTATAGCAAAAATAGAAGACTGGTATGCCTTTATTTGCCCTTGATCGGTTACAAAAAATACGGAGTACGGATTATTCCTTCCTAAAACATTGTAAATCGAAAAGGTCCAAAAGCTATGCGCCAATTTTTTTATTTTATGGTTTCCTTCCACATTAAAACTTAGGTCTAACCTATAAAAATCTGGTATCCTAAACGCATTACGATCGCTGTACAACACAAAATCTGTATTGTTAAGGGTATATCTGCCTACAGGATATGTAATTGGCCTACCGGTTTGATACACAAAATTAGCAGAAAGACTAAATCTTTGGGTAAACTTATAGTTTGCTACTAAACTCAAATCATGTGGACGGTCAAAATTAGATGGAAAATACTCTCCGTTATTGACCCTTTCCTGACTAAATGGACTGTCTAATTGTAATAAAGATCTGGAATAGGTGTATGCAAGCCAACCGTTTAGTTTGCCTTCATTCTTCTTTGCTAAAAGCTCAACACCATACGCTCTGCCATTACCTTGTAAAACCTCTGTCTCTATAGTTTCATTTAAGAATAGTTTCGCTCCTGTCCTAAAATCCAAAATATTAGTAGAACTTTTATAGTAGCCCTCCAAACTCAACTCATAAAGATTATCCTTTAGATTTTGAAAAAGACCTACAGAATATAAACTTGATCTAGAAGGTTTAATATTGTTATCGGATAATTTCCAAGTATCAACAGGGCTTACTGTAGTATTATTAGTAAGGGTATGGATAAACTGGGTACTGTTATTATAGCTAGCCTTAACCGATAAATCTGGCTTTAGGAAATACCGTGCAGATATTCTGGCTTCTGGATATGCATAGGTTTGATATAACTCTCCGCTATCACGCTCTATAATTTCTTCTAAAGTACCACTATTCTTAGGCTGCCCATCCTCATATACACGTTGGGAAGCCGGACCAACCGATGTAAAGAAAGACATCCTTAACCCAAGGTTAATCAATAATTTATCATTAACCTCATAATCTCCAGAAACGAAAACACCACCTTCAAGCCCCTGCTCTTCTGGAATTGCTAAACCAGTAATGTCAGATTCATTATTTCTTGGTGTTAAATTTCCAGGAGAAATATCATACCGCTTAGCCGTTAGTCCATAATTCAAATTATGCCTGTTGCCAACTACTTGATTCATCACAAATTTAGCCTCTGTTTCTTTTAACCCGTAGCCGAGTATAAAGTCGTTGTTGGCACTCCCATCATAATCAATATCAAAATTATAGGCACTATGGGCCAAAATTAGTGACCCTTTCTTGGTATCAGTAAAACGATGTGACCATTGTAAGGACAGAAGGCTGTTATCATATCTATAAAGTGAGTCAGAAGTAATACTGAAGGCATCATTACTAAAATAACCACTTACCTTAATGTCATCCGACTGCCCAATCTGGTGGGTGTAGTTGGCTATTAAATCATAGAAAGATGCCGTACTATTATTTAATACGGGATCATCCAAGGCTTTAAGAATCCAATCGGAATAGCTACTTCTTGCTCCTAGCACTAAAGAAGATTTTTCCTTAACAATCGGTATCTCCAAGGCCAAGTTATTGGTTACGGGACCTATGGAACCTTCCCCTTTAAATTCTGAACTACTGCCATTCTTTGTTTTTATATCAAAAACAGATGAAAGTCGACCACCGAACTCTGCAGGAATATTACCCTTGTACACCGTAAGGGACTTAGTTACAAAAGGGTTCATAGCTTGAAATATACCAAAGAAATGAGTGGGGTTATAAATCGTAGCATTATCCATTAAGACCAAATTTTGGTCGGTTTTCCCTCCACGGACATTGAAACCTGCAGACGCCTCGCCTACGGTAGAAATACCCGGCAAGGAGGTTGCCACTTTAAATAAGTTTCGCTCTCCTAATACCAGCGGTATATTTTTGGACTCCTCAGAATCTATTTCTGTTTTTCCCATATCCGCTTGCGCTACATTTTGAGCCCTATTGGCGCTAAGGGTAACCTCATCTAGTTGCTGAACATCTTCCGAAAGTTTAAAATCATAAGTGCCAGCAGCATAAATAACAAGTATAATCTTGTTTTTTTCTAGTCCAAGCGAACTTGCCTCAATGGTATGGCTACCAGGAGAAAGCCGTAAGCTATAAAAACCATTTACATCACTTACCACAGCTTGATTTGTGTTGGTTATAGCAAGTAAAACACTAGGCAAAGGTTCCCCGGTTTCCATATTGGTTACCGTACCCGATAGTTCTAAAGTTTCATTGTTATAGTTGCCTGTATCCTTACCTATACGTATTGTTTGTGTTGCTCGTTCCTGATTGGAAACGTTTACTTCTTTTTGAAAACTAGGATTCATTCTAGTATAAGAAGCACTAACTACTGGTGAACTTTTAAATTCTTTTTTCTTTTCTCCAAAGAATCCCAGTGGAAGTGCTTCATAAATGCGACTTCCCTTGGTTAGAATAACTCTACCTTCTTTTTTTAAAACATAATGGTTCAACAAAGTTTCCTGAAGTAAACCGCTAAGAACAGTATCCAAAGGTTGATTTTCATAGGTGCCGGAAACTTTTATATTAGCTAACCATTCTTTCATATAAAAAACTTGATATCCGGCTTGTTCTGAGACCGTTTTTAGAGCGGTAACAAGCGGGGTATTGTTAAAAGACACAGTAATGTTGTCCTTTTTATCCTGAGCAAAAACACCTAGGCTAAACAATAAGCAAATTAGAATTATACGGTATATCATTCTGCGTCCTTGGCTATATCGTTCAACAAAATATCAAGATTCAATTCCTTAAATAATTGTATTAAATTTTCATCCCTTTTCGCCCCGGTAAAGAAATCCCTAGAAACATCTTTTAACCTCTTTTTATATTGAGGGAAGATTTCTATAACATCTCGCTTATTCCGTATAGGGTAATAGGTTTCCTTATAAAACAGTGAGTGGGTATCTTTTTTTAAAAACTCTACGTAGGACCACCTTTCTTCTTTTATCGTTTTTTTTATGGCTATATGGTTTTTTAGGAAACGGAAGTTAGGGGTCTCCAGCAGCACCTCTTGATATTCCCAGGAAGAACCCTTCTTTTCAGAATTTAATGGAATTTTTATGAACCTATTGTTACCAATAGTAAAGGACGCTACCTCATCTTTAATTAATGTAAAAGCAGCAATGCCTTTTTCAACAGGCAGTTTTACCAACAGCTCATTTTCAAAAACATCTAGTTTTAGAAGAATACCATAATACGGTTGATCGTTATATACTACCGAACCCTTTTGAAATCCGTTGAATTCGAAAAACTTGTGCTTTCCGTTCTTAAATTTATAATTTTCCTTGTATTCCTTACCAAGGTACAATCCAGAATTTTCTATGCCAATTGCGGTATCAAACCAAATATAAGCAAGGCTGTTATTCTCCTCCATTTGAGCCATCAAAAACGAAAAAGGAACCAATAAAAAAAGGGAGATTAAGCGCATATTTTTAAAAGAACCCAGAATCGGTCCAAATTTTCAATTAGTAACTTTTTTACTAAATATAAGTAAAGAAGAGGACTTTTTAATAATTTCTTCCTTGTTCATCATCATTTTACGGAATTCTCCATCTACGAACATTTGGGCTTGATCTTTATAATGATTACTAAAAGGATTCCCGGATTGTCCTGTGGGCAGAATACTGATACTGTTTTCCACATCTGAAAAATCAATGACCCTACGCGTGGAAGGACCAGCAGAAGTACGATACATTCCAGTAGTATCATAGTTGAAAGCCATATTATTAATAACCTCCCGCGTACCATGGACGGGAAAAGGTCCTACATTAAAAAACGATTTAAGTGCGTCTACCTCACCAATGGGATGCGGATGCTCTATCGTATGCACCTTACCCCATGTCCATGATGCCATATTCGTTCCAAAATCTTTTTCTAAAGAGCCTACTGCCTTTATAAATGCATCTTGCACAATAATTTTAGCCGTTTCAGTCGTTTCGGGCGTATTCACATTGTCCCACCAAACAGAATTCACTTTAGTTACCATGGGTGCTATTAGTCGTTTATAAAAGTGGGTACTTAAAAACTGTTCAAATAGCGTTTCCCCCAATTCATCTTTAAAAGTGTTTTCCAATAGGAAATATTCCCATCTTGTATACACCGTAGCGGCAATACTTTCCAATGGATAGTCCCCTTCCCACATATTTATAGTGTCCAAAATTTTAAGGTGCTGCTCCGTTAAGACCGATACATCTAGCATCTGAACCAAATCACTTGCGGTTGATGGATTTACGGAGGAGGTAACATCTAACATCATATCACTAACGCTGTTCATATCCCAACCATCCTTTGGTTCTAGCAGGTTGACGATACGTTTCCCTCTATTTTCTGGTAAATAGTAGCCGGGATATAAGGTACCCGCTATAGAATCGGGTTGGTTGTTTGCGGAATAAACGTAGTTCCAAGGCGGATTTACCGCTTGGGGGTTTTTAGAAAAATCCAAAAGTTTTTTATTTACCGGTAACCCTTTATTGGGTTCAAAAACCAGTTTAGTATTCACACTATCGGGAATTTCATAAAGCTGCGCACTAGCAAACCAACCCACATTCCCTTGTGCATCCCCGTACATTATATTGAGCCCTGGGGCATGAATTTTGGGCAAAGCCTTGTAAAATTCTTCTAGATTATTAGCGTGACTGATCCCAAAAAATGCATCGATAACCTCATTTTTCATTTGCGTATACACCCAAGACATAGCAATGGGACGCTCACCCGTTACTTGATCAGCAATACCATTTAAAATTGGACCGTGTATAGATTTTTTATAAGAGAAAGTCACTGGGGCTGCATCCTTGACCTTTATAGTCTTGTTAATGGTCTCATAGGATTCCCAACCGTTTACGGTTTTATATTGATTGTCATTTGCAGGGTTATTCTCCTCGTAGTAAAAATCTACATCATCATTCTCAAACATCGTCATCCCATAGGCGATATTGCGATTATGCCCTAAAACAGGAAAAGGGATACCTGCAATATGATACCCGTACTTGGAGTAGTTGGGAGTTTCTAAATGTGCCTCATACCAAACCGAAGGTTGCGCAAACCCAATATGCGGATCGTTCGCGAAAATTACTTTTCCGTTTTTGGTTTTCTCCGGTGCCAAGACCCAACTATTACTACCTTCAAAAAGTGGAAGGTTTATTTTTCCTAGAGCTTCTGAAACCATGGCCGTAATAGTATTCTGAACGGTGTCTATTTTATTAGGATGGTAATTCTTAATCCATTCTAAATCTGGAGTTGAGTCTATTCCCAAATCCTCCAAATAAGCTGGCCCCAACTTATCCTTGATATTCGTAAGCAAAGGATCGGTTTTATGAGCCATGGCAAAACTAAATGCCATATAGCCCATGGTATTGTACATATCTTTTAGGGTGAACTCCGTTTTATCAATACCTGTCAAATAAAACTCTATAGGGGTAGGACCTTCGGTAATAAATTGATTGACACCGTCTAAATACGCTTGCGCTATAATAACCGATTCTTTGTTCTTATCTAGTTTGGAAACCGTTTGCACCGAAGCGTCGTCTATTCCCAAGGCTAGTAAAAACTTATCTGTTTTAAGTAAATCGGCACCAAATACCTCAGAGAGTCCACCACTACCTATCCTACGTAGCAGTTCCATTTGCCAAAGCCTATCTTGCGCATGAACATAACCAAGAGCCCTAAAAGCATCTTGTTCTGTTTCACCATAAATATGAGGAATACCGTAGGTATCATAATAAACCTTCACTTCGCTCTTTAGAAGGGATAATTCCTTACTACCAGCATAATCAGGTTTAAGGGTTTGAACAAAGATGACACCGGCAATTCCTAGTATAACGATTAAAACGAGTAAAAGAAGTCCAATTTTCTTTAAAATTTTCATATCAGTTCTTAGGGGATTTTGACTCTAAGGTATGACTAAATTTTCAAAAAAAAATCGGGCGGCTTTGTATTTTATTGGCTATACTTTGTTTAGAATTTGCATGTACTACTACTCTTTAAAGTTCTTGAGACCTTCCAAGAGCCATAACCGATATGTGTCCGCGTCACTATTTTGAATGGATGTATTGAGCACCTCTAAATCTGGAGAAAGCAACACATAAAATGGTTGGGAAACAGCATTAAAATTAATATCCTGAAAAGTTCCCCATTTCTGTGCAATGTTCTCGATACGCTTCACACGACCGGAATCGTAGATAAAATCGAATTGTTCTGCTTCAGGGAGTTCTTTTCGGTCATCCACATATAAGGAAATAAGGACATAGTCGTTTTTTAATATGGGATAGATATCCGGCTCGCTCCATACATTTTCCTCCATTTTCCTGCAGTTCACACACGCCCACCCCGTAAAATCCAATAAAATAGGTTTATTATTTTCCTTAGCATAGGTCAAACCAGTTTCAAAGTCTTTAAAACAGTCAATACCTAAAGGGCAGTCGCTTTCTTGTTCAAAAATACTATAGAAATCAGGTGGTGGAAAACCACTCAACAATTTAAGGCTGGTTAGATTGCTTACCCCAAGAATCAGATATAGCGTAAAAAGCGCACTTACCATACCGATAATCCTTCTGCCCAAGGCTAATTTTTTCTTGGGACCATCATGTGGAAATCTAAAGATTCCAAATAAATACAAAGTCATTAGTAGTCCTAAGACAATCCAAATACCCAAGAATATTTCTCTTTTTAAGATCCCCCAATGCCCTACCAAATCTGCATTGGAAAGGAATTTTAAGGCTAGTCCCAACTCTAAAAATCCAAGTACTACTTTTACCGTAGTCATCCACCCACCGGATTTTGGTAGGGAATTAAGCCACGCGGGAAACAAGGCGAATAAGGCAAATGGCAAGGCAAGCGCAACGCCAAATCCTGTCATTCCTGCCGTAAGATTAATAGCTACATCACCTTCTGCTAAGGTTGTACCACCTAACAAGCCTCCCAATATAGGACCGGTACAAGAAAAGGAAACAATGGCCAAGGTCACGGCCATAAAAAATATCCCCAAAGCCCCGCCAACCTTAGAGGAAGCAGCATCCATTTTATTGGCCCATGAACTGGGTAAGGTAAGTTCATAATAACCAAAAAAGGAAAAAGCAAAAAATACGAAAATGGCGAAAAAGCCTAGATTAAGCCATACGTTGGTGGCAATGGTATTTAGTATTTGTGAGTCCACGGAATCGAACAAATGAAACGGCAGACTTAGCAAAAAGTAAATTAAAACGATGAAAAAACCATACAACAGGGCATTTGCAATTCCCTTGGACTTATTCTGTGAATGTTTGGTAAAGAACGATACGGTTAAGGGTATCATGGGAAATACACATGGCGTTAACAACGCTATGAGTCCGCCTAAAAACCCTAGGGCGAAAATGACCCATAAACTAGTACTAGCTCCAATATTTTCCTGACCTTGGCTTAGTAATTCTTTGTTCTTCAAGTCTAACTTTAAAGCCGAAGAGAATACCTTACTACGTTCATCTACTTCAACGACTTCGGTTATAACAGTCTTACCGTTCAAGGAAAAAACAAAGTCTATATCCGCCGGAATGCATACCTCTTTACAAACTTGGTAAAACAGATTTACTTTTACTTGGGAAACATCAGGATTTAAGAGTTTTATCCTTTGTGTAAAAATGGCTTCATTCTTAAAAAAAGTTTCTTCAACTTCAAAAATGTCACTAAACTCAGTTACGGTTTTACTTTCTTGGGATGCACCAACAAGCGCATAGTCCGTACCAACTTCTTTATAGTTAAAATCGCTAGGTAATGAACCTCCTTCTGCCGTAAATTGAGAATACACATGCCAGCCTTCGAATATTTTACCTTTTACAATAAGCTCATACTCGGTGTCCGAAAGTTGTTGTACATCTGTTTCCCAAATCACAGGGTTTTCATCATCCTGGGAAACTCCTAAAAACGGCAAAACAAAAAAGAAAACGCTTAAAAATAATCCTTTCATAAATTCACTTCAATTCTTAAAATATCTTTTGTGTTGGCTTGTACTTTAAAACGTTCATCTGCCCTTTTTCCTATAATCCATACGATTTCATCGCCGGAACATAAGAGCCATTGTCTTTCTTTTAGGCTTACAGGCATTTTTTCATCCTTAAAGAATTTTGCCAGTTTCTTTTTCCCATTAAAACCTAAAGGGTAAAAATAGTCGCCTTTCTTCCATTTCCTTACTAGTAATGGATACTTTAACGCATTTTTATCAACATAAATTATATCTGGAGCATTCTCATTTCTTTGAGCTACATCTGAAAATTCCAAAGAAATAGGTGCTGCGATACTTCTGCTATCAGCAGATATGTTATAGGTATCAGATTGATTCGCATCAATATCCAATGGGGATAACCAAAGAAATTCTCGGTTCTTTACTAATTTATGGGTTGAAGACAAAACAAATTTACCACTCATAGTGTCCAACAAGTCCAAAATATTTTTCCATTCGCTAAAACCATACTCCTGAAAAAGCGCATAGAGATAGCCCTCCAACGGGTTCAATTGCTTTAACCGCGCAATGGGTATTTTAAAAAGTCCATTTTCTGGGATAAATAGTTCTTTTCTATGCCCTTCTATCTCGTTGCTTGCTATGGCTGAGGATTGACTCAAATAGTTGGTGCTTTTTTTGAAATTTTCCAAAAAATTGGGATGTAACTCTTTAAGCACAGGAACGAGTTGCAATCTAATTTTGTTCCGCAGATACTTTGTATCCGTATTACTAGCATCCTCTCTCCATTCCAGTCCGTTTACTTCAGCATAATCCAATAACTGTGTTCGAGAATATTTTAAAAGTGGCCGTACTGTAGTTTCCGTATTTTCAGGTATACCGGTTAGGCCTTCTATTCCTGTTCCCCTAGAAAGGTTGATGAGGAAGGTTTCCAGGGCATCGTCTAAATGATGTGCCGTGAGAACTTTTTTAAACTCGTGCTTCTGCATTACCTCTTTAAACCAAGCGTACCTAAGTTCCCTAGCAGCCATTTGAACGGAAACTTTTTGTTCGTTTACATAGCCTAGCGTATTAAAATGTGTGCTAAAATATACTTTATCTAGTTGCTCAGCCAGATGTTTTACGAATTGTTCATCCGTATCACTTTCAGCTCCTCGTAGTTCAAAATTACAATGCGCAAGGGCAAAATTAATTCCAGATTTATCACATAAATGCGTTAATACAACACTGTCCAAACCCCCGCTACAGGCGATTAAAAATCGATTTTCCAACAAGGACGGAAAATGTAAAGCTGTATGAGATTTAAAATCTTCTAGCATAATGCAAAGGTAGGTATTTAGGACATCTAGCAGCCAGTAGACCCATTTTGATTTATCATCGAAAAATTACTCTTCCAATACTTGGCGCATGGCCTTGGCCTTCAATAAACATTCTTGATATTCTTTCTCTGGAACTGATTTGGCCGTAATAGCACTTCCTACGGCATAGGACACATACTGCTTTGTTTCATTATAGAGAATACTTCGTATGACAACATTGAAATCAAAATCAGAATCTGGGGTAAAATAACCAACTGCGCCGCTGTACAAACCACGCTTAAAAGATTCTAACTGTTCTATTATCTTCATTGCAGAAACTTTTGGCGCCCCTGTCATGCTGCCCATTGGAAAGGTCTCCCGTAGTAATCCAATAGGATTGGCATCTTTTGGTACTGTAGCAGATATGGTAGAAATCATTTGATGCACCTGCTCAAAAGAGTATACGGCACACAACTCCTCTACCGTAACGCTTCCCTTGTCTGCACTTTTAGATAGGTCATTCCGCACCAAGTCTACGATCATTATATTTTCTGCTCGTTCCTTTTCATCTGTTTGCAATTCGTTTATAAACCGAGCATCGGTTTCCCTGTCTTTGGAACGCGGTGCGGTTCCTTTAATAGGTTGAGAAATTAGCTTTGTTCCTGTTTTTTTTAAATACCGTTCTGGACTGGCACACATCAAATACTTATCAAAAAGTTTTAGATAGGTGGCGAATGGTGGTTTAGAAATGGTGTTTAGTTTTTTGTAAGTGCGTACCGCATCAATCTTCAAATCTTCAGCATAAAATTCTTGACAAAAATTCGCCTCATAGATATCTCCTTTATGAATATGGGCCAACATTTCGTTTACGCTAGAAAAATACTCGTCCTTAAATATGCGCATTTTTATGCGCATATCGTCGTCAGAACAACGTTCCTCCGTATGCTCAAGTATATCATTTAAGAGCAGCTCAAAGTCAGCCGGAATTTCATCAGCAACCAAATTCAAATAAATGAAATTGACATCATTCCCTTCTATTCTAATTATTTTCTTGGGTTGAAAAAAATAGAGTGCTGGAAATTCTAAGCTATCGACGTTTTTAGAGGATAATTGCTCTGCATCGTTTTTAAGGTCATAGGAAAGATAGCCAAAAATCCAATCTTTTACCTGCGCCTGATACTCGGCCAAATCAGCAAATCCATTTTCTGCATCGGTTGAAATTCCTGTTAAACCATCCACTGCCAAGAGCCCGTCAAAAGATGAATAAAGCCCTTTATGCCCGTTACTATCCAACCAAACCACTTCATCGTATTGGCGGGACCATTCCAACAGCGTATCCTTGAATTTTTGAATGTTACTAACGGTATAGCGAACTGTCTTTCTCAACAACTACCGGATTGAATCTAAAAACACGTTTAATTTTTCTGAGTGGTCCGCTGCCAATTGGGAATCCAAAATACCTTTTTCCATATCAAAATTTTCGTTGAAACTGGGAAGGGAAAAGGTTGCTTCTATTTTTGCACCGAAACGAGAAAGTAATTTCTCAGTTACTTCCAAAGAACCTTGGGCGCCTCGCTTACCTCCAGAAGTGGACATTAAGTATATTTTTTGTTCTTGAACAAAATCTTTGTCTACCCTAGAAAGCCAATCAAGAAGATTTTTAAAAAAGGCAGAAGGATTACTATTATGTTCGTTAACAGATAGAATAATTCCTGAGGCTTTTTTTATGTCATCTTTAAATTCTACTAGTGAATTAGAAAAACCTTGCGCTTTTTCATAATCCTGGCTGTACATAGGAAAAGGGTAGTTGGACATATCCAATAACCTAAGTTCATACCCCGATACCAAAGAAGCGGTATAGCGCACTAATTGATAATTTATAGAGGCGGATGAATTACTCCCTGCAAATCCTAATATATATGACATTTAGACAATTTTTTTCTGCTACGAAAATAGATCAAATACAATTGAGTTGCCAGTATTTTGTCTAATTTTGCCACGCGAAACGTCCAAACGTACTCGTAATGAAGTATATAGAGGTAAGACAAGCCAAATGAGCGCAAGTAACACCAGATTGTATTTTGTTGATGCCATTCGCGCATGGGCCATTCTCATGATGCTACAAGGCCACTTTATAGATGGACTTTTAGACAATGTATTTCGTGACGACTCTAATCTAATATTTGTAGTCTGGAAGTATTTTAGAGGTATTACGGCTCCTGTTTTTTTTACTATATCTGGTTTTATTTTCACCTATTTATTGATTAAAGCACCGGAACAAGGCTGGGATAACCCAAGGGTAAAAAAAGGAATCAAACGCGGTTTTGAGCTACTACTCATTGGCTATCTGCTCCGCTTAAACCTTTTAGGACTGTTTCTAGGCGAAATCTACAATTCTTTCTATGTAGTTGATGTTTTGCATTGTATTGGCCTATCCATACTGGGGATTGTCGGGATTTATGTATTAACATCCAATCAAAAAAAATGGATTTTACCGAGTATTTTATTTAGTAGTACACTTCTCCTTTTTGTTTTTGAACCTTGGTATAGTTCCGCTAATTTTCATTTATTACCAGAATGGGTTGCCAACTACTTTACCAAATCCAATGGTTCTATCTTTACCATTTTGCCTTGGTTCGGCTATGCAACGTTTGGTAGTTTTGCTTCTGTTTTGTTTAGCAGATATAAGAACAATACCTTATTATACCCTGCTGCCATAGGAATAAGCGCAGTAGTTGGTTCTTTACTAATATTTTATTCATCTGATGCTTTTCTTGCACTATCCAAATACGCTGACATACAACTCTTTGAAGCAATATTTTTTAACAATTACCTCTTCATTAGGCTTGGCGATGTGCTTTTGGTATTTGCATTATTTATGCTATTAAGAAAGTTCCTAACAAATAGAACCGTATTGCGACTAGGGCAGAGCACCTTGTCTATATATGTAGTTCATTTTGTTATTCTTTATGGAAGTTTTACAGGTCTAGGCCTCTATGGTTTTTTTCACCATTCATTAAGTCCAGTAATCCTTATTCCTGGTGCCATTTTGTTCATGGTTGCCTGCTCCTATTTAGCATTGCGCTATGAGGATAATAAAGCACGTATTAAACTGGCGGTTAACATGTATTTTAATGTAGTCAGAAAACGAATAGAGTATGCCCTTTTGTATGGTTTCAGTCAGCTTAGAAACTTTTCCTTAAAATTGGCCAAACTATTTGGACTCATTAAAAATTGATTCTCCCCGATTCTGTTTTCGGTTCTTTCGCTTACATTGTAAAAAAATTCAATATATGAGCGAGAAGAAATATGCCCCTATTCAAGTAGATTTAGAAAAAGATAAACGCTATGCTTGGTGTACCTGCAGTCACAGTGAAAATCAACCTTTTTGTGATGGTGCGCATAGGGCACACAACAAACCACCTTCCTTAAGTTTTAGCGTAGAAGAAGACAAAGCTGCATTTTTATGTAGTTGTAAGAAAACGAGCAATCCTCCTTACTGTGATGGGAGTCATAATAACTAAGGGTTTTAACATAACTTAAAAACTAAAAAGCAGCCTCAAAAGGCTGCTTTTTTTGTTATGTCTATCACTTAACGCCTGCTTAACGGGCAGGCCAAATCTAGCTGTTTTAAATATGTAGTGCACGATCACCCGTAGCTGCTAATGCTGCTTCTTTAACCGCTTCTGCATACGTGGGATGCGCATGGCTCATACGAGCTATATCTTCAGCGGATGCACGAAACTCCATTGCCGTAACCGCTTCAGTAATCAAATCGGCACACCGGGCACCAATCATGTGTACGCCCAAAACTTCATCCGTTGCCTTATCGGCTAGTATTTTTACAAATCCGTCTATGTCCATACTCGCCCTAGCACGACCTAATGCACGCATTGGAAACTGACCTACTTTGTATTCCACACCAGCTTCCTTAAGTTCCTCTTCGGTTTTTCCCACTGCAGCAACTTCTGGCCAAGTATAGACCACACCTGGGATAAGGTTGTAATCTATATGTGGTTTCTGGCCTGCCAACTGCTCGGCTACCAAAGTTCCTTCCTCTTCTGCCTTATGAGCTAACATAGCACCTTTAATCACATCTCCAATGGCATAGATATTGGCCACATTGGTTTTTAAATGTCCGTCTACATGAACCCTACCACGCTCATCCAGTTTCACACCGGCAGCTTCAAGATTAAGTCCTTTTGTAAAGGGGCTTCTACCTACAGACACCAAGCAGTAATCACCTTCAAAAACGACCTCATTGCCCTTTTTGTCATCAGCCTTCACCGTAATTATATCCCCTTTGCGTTCTACAGATTTTACTTTATGCGATAGGGCGAATTTTACTTTTTGCTTTTTCAATACTTTCATCAATTCCTTAGAAAGCGCGCCATCCATCCCTGGAACTATTCTATCCATGTATTCTACAACCGTTACCTCTGCACCAAGTCTTTTATAGACCTGACCCAATTCCAGCCCTATAACACCACCGCCAATTACGATCATATGTTTAGGAATCTCTTTTAGCTTTAAAGCCTCTGTAGAAGTAATGATACGATCTTTATCAACTTTGATAAATGGAAGCGTAGAAGGCTTGGAACCGGTAGCGATAATGGTATGTTTCGCTTCAATGGTTTCTATAGTGCCATCTTCTTTTTTAATATTGATATGGGTCGCATCTTTAAAACTGCCCAAACCTTGACGTACATCAATTTTATTTTTGTCCATCAAGAATTCGATTCCCTTGGTAGTCTGATCCACAACAGCCTGCTTGCGACCGATCATTTTTTCTAGGTTCACTTTTATTTCGCCAGGGATTTCAATACCGTGCTCTGCAAAATGCTTTACGGCATCCTCATAATGATGCGAAGAATCTAACAATGCCTTAGAAGGAATGCAACCTACATTTAAACAGGTACCACCAAGGGTAGCATATTTTTCAATTATAGCAGTCTTCATTCCTAACTGCGCACAACGTATGGCAGCAACATATCCTCCAGGTCCCGAGCCAATAATGGCTACATCATATTGATTCATAAATTCTAAATTTTTCAAATTACTACAAAATTAATACTATTTTCTGTTTTTAAAGAGGGATTCCCGTAGAATGCTTTACCTCCTTTATCGTAAAGGAACTTTGTGTACTTCCAATATGGTCTATCGCCGTAAGCTTAGAAACCATAAAGTTGCGGTAATCCTCCATATCCTTTACATATATCTTTAACAAATAATCATAATCACCACTTAAATGATGACACTCTACAACCTCCTCCAACTTTAAAACTTCGCGCTCAAATTGCTGGATATTGCCTCGGGTATGCTGTACCAGTTTAATATGGCAAAAAACAATAAAACTTTTTTCAACCTCAAGTGCGTTTATCAAGGCAACGTAGCCTTTGATCACTTGCTCTCTTTCTAGTTTTTTAATTCTTTCATAAACGGCTGTTGTAGAAAGGCCTAGTACATGTGCATATTCCTTAGTGGTTTTTTTACAATCCAATTGTAAAACCTGTAAAAGTTTAAGGTCGGTAGTATCTAACTTCATAACGAATGGTTTTCTATATTATCTATACAACGCAACATCTTTTAGATATATTTTCTGTTAATTTTAAAAATATAGTTTTATAAACTATAAAATTTATTATTGGTTGACAAATTATCATATAAAACATAAATTTACATATAAAATTTACTTTTATGAGTCAAAAAGCAGCGAACGATTTACAGGATTTACAGTATTTTGGAGAATATGGAGGTGTTAACCCTTCTATTTCCGACTCCTCTACCTACACCTTTCTGTCGGCAAAGACTATGTTCGATACCTTTGAGGGAAACACGGAAGGTTGTTACCTTTACAGTAGGCACTCCTCCCCTTCCAATCTATACCTTGGAGAAGCTTTAGCAGCATTAGAAGGAACTGAAACTGCTAACGTTACTGCAAGTGGAATGGGTGCTATTACAGCCGTAATTCTTCAACTTTGTAATGCAGGCGACCATATTGTAAGCAGCAGAACTATTTATGGTGGTACGTATGCCTTTATGAAGAATTTTCTAAAAAAATTCAATATCGAAACTTCTTTTGTAGATATTACTGATATGGATGCTGTGGCAAAAGCCATTACCCCGAATACCAAAATGGTATTTTGTGAAAGTGTAAGTAACCCATTATTGGAAGTAGCTGATATTGCTGCGCTATCACAAATTACAAAGTCAAAGGATATCCCATTAATAGTAGACAACACCTTCTCACCTTTGACCATACGTCCAGTGTCACTTGGTGCGGATATCGTGATTCATAGTTTAACGAAGTTTATCAACGGAACAAGCGATTGCGTTGCTGGTGTTGTTTGTGGCTCAAAAGATTTTTGTTTGGCATTAAAGGATGTAAACAATGGAGCAGGCATGTTATTGGGTAGTACCTTGGATAGTCTGCGGGGCGTTTCTATTCTGAAAAATATGCGAACCCTTCATATCCGAATTAAAAAACACAGTGAAAATGCCCTTTTTCTTGCCCAAAAATTTGAAGCGGACGGTCTTAGGGTGGTTTACCCCGGACTTTCCTCACACTCAGGCCATATAAAAATGAAAGCCCAAATGAACTCTCAATACGGATTTGGGGGTCTTATGACCATAGATGTTGGCTCATTAGAAAATGCCAATGCGCTTATGGAACTGATGCAAAATAAAAAGCTAGGCTATTTGGCTGTGAGCTTAGGGTTTTACAAAACGCTTTTCAGTGCTCCAGGCAGCTCTACATCTTCCGAAATACCTGAAGAAGAACAAAAAGCAATGGGCCTTGGAGATGGTTTAATCCGTTTTTCCGTAGGATTGGATGACGATATTCAAAGAACATACGAACAAATGAAAGAGTGTATGGAGCACTTGGACATTTTAGAAAACAAGACAATAGTGAGTAGTTTGTAGCTTTGTATCTGGTTTGCACATCCGTGGCATAAGTTGTAATATTACAGGATAACCAAACCAACAATATATGGCCAAGCAAAACCCTAATAAACACAGACAGAACGAAAATATTGTTGAAAACCGGGAACTAAGTATATGGGAAGCACTGATTCCTGTATTTGTCCTAGTGTGTATGTTAGCTTATAATGTCTACGTATTTGGGGATGATGCATTGAGTGGATCCAACCAGTTTATTTTATTGTTGGGTGGAGCAGTAGCTGCCATCGTAGGTTTTTTAAACAAGGTTTCCTACAAACAAATGCTTGCGGAAGTTGCCGAAAACGTAAAGTCTACCACAGGAGCTATTCTCATTCTATTAATGGTTGGTGCTTTAGCCGGTACTTGGTTGATCAGCGGCATTATACCTGCCATGATTTATTATGGTCTTCAAATCTTGAATCCTACTATTTTTTTAGCAGCATGTGTAATCATTTGCGCCATCATCTCCATAGCCACTGGTAGTAGTTGGACTACATCTGCCACTGTAGGTATTGCTCTAATAGGCATTGGAGATGCTTTGGGAATCTCATTAGGAATGACGGCAGGAGCTGTGCTTTCTGGGGCATATTTTGGGGACAAACTGTCCCCGTTAAGTGATACCACTAACCTAGCGCCCGCAATGGCGGGAGGGGAACTCTTCAGTCATATCAAATACATGACTATAACCACCATTCCAACGATCTTGGTTACACTCACAGTTTTTGTGATTATCGGACTAAATCTGGAAACTTCTGGAACCGCGGATATTGAGGGTATCCTTAAATCTATTGAGACAAGCTTTAACATAAACGGATGGCTGTTTATTGTGCCTTTAGTAGTGATATTTTTAATTGTGAAGAAAACGCCTCCATTAGCAGCATTACTCATTGGAACCTTGCTTGGTGGACTTTTTGCACTGCTTTTTCAGCCGGAAGTCGTTGCGGGAATTACCAACGCAAAAGAATTGACTTTTGAATCCGGTTATAAAGGTGTACTTAAGGCGATAACCGTGAACACGACTATCCCAACGGACAATGAAGCTTTAAACGATCTTTTTACCGCTAAAGGTATGGCAGGTATGCTAGGTACCATTTGGCTTATAGTTTGTGCTATGGTATTTGGTGGAATTATGGACGGAATAGGTGCTTTGTCTCGTATTAGTGGTTCGCTTTTGAGTATGGCAAAAACTACCTTTGGTCTCTTTTCTAGCACGGTAGCAAGTTGTTTGGCATTGAATGTTACGGCATCGGATCAATATTTAGCGATTGTAGTACCGGGAAAAATGTTCGCCAAAGCTTATAGAGATAGAGGTCTTGCTCCAGAAAATCTAAGTCGAACCTTAGAGGATTCTGGTACAGTAACCTCTGTTCTGATACCTTGGAATACCTGTGGTGCGTATCATAGCGGAGTCCTTGGAGTTAGTGTAAGTGAGTATTTTGTATACGCAATTTTCAACTGGCTAAGTCCAATAATGACTTTGATTTTTGCTGGTTTTGGAATTAAAATCAAGCAATTGGCTAATAAAATTACGGCCTAATTAAAAACCCGTAAACCTCCAAGTTTATACAAAAGCTAAGCAATCAATTTCAAATACAGGAGTACTTCGATTATAGTAAGGTTTAAACGAATCCTTGACAAGGGTCAACTCGCTTTTCCAAATAAAGCTAACCGAGCTTACGCAGTACAATTTAGAAGGGATAAGCAAACTTAAATCAATCCATCTGATTGATTTTAAAGTGAAGGAATTCTGCATGGAACGCTACTTTCAATATTTACTTTACTAAAGACTTACATTTCCTACTAATATTTTTTAATTTTACACTATAATTTAAAATTCATTAAAATGGCTACAGTTACATTAAAAGGAAATAATATACATACGTTGGGTACGCTACCCGCTTCAGGCAGTAAAGCACCTGATTTTCAACTGACCACCAATGATCTTGCTACCGTAAAACTTTCGGATTATGAGGGGTCTAGGATTGTATTGAACATCTTCCCAAGCGTGGATACCGGCACTTGTGCCCAATCCGTTAGACAATTCAACACAGAAGCTGCAGAATTGGATAATACAATTGTCCTTTGTATCTCCAAAGATTTACCATTTGCACAAGCGCGTTTTTGCGGTGCAGAAGGAATTGAGAACGTTGAAATGCTTTCTGATTTTAAAGATGGTAATTTCGGGAAAGCTTATAATTTAGAGTTTACAGATGGTCCATTAGCACCTTTACATTCTAGGGCTGTAGTGGTTATAGATGATAAAGGCACCGTATTATATTCCGAGCAAGTTCCAGAAATAGTGGACGAACCTAATTATAAAGCTGCTTTAGAAGCACTAATGGCTTAGAAAGTCTAATTTCACTATGCTCAAAGAGTCTTTTCTAGTAAATAGAGTAAAGAGTGTTGGCTTCGCAATTCGCGGAGCCATACTTTTGATACGCACAGAAGCGAGTATCAAAATACAAGTATGTTTAGGTTTGATTATGACTGCCGCAGGTTTCTATTTTGAAATCAGCCCTAACGAATGGATGATACAGCTTTTTGCTATTGCCTTAGTTTTGGGTATTGAAGGAATGAATACCGCTGTAGAAAAACTATCGGATTACGTGCAACCAGAATTTGACAAAAAAATAGGACTTATCAAGGATATTTCGGCTGGAGCTGTTATGCTTGTATCTATCATTGCGAGTATTATTGGTTGCATCATTTATTTTCCAAAGATTTTTTAAGTATCCAATACGAACCGCTTAGGTGGTAAATTTGTAATTTAGCCCACAGAATAAATAGTTTCATGGCAAAAAAGGCAACCAAAACAAAGCCGAAACCCGTTAAAAAAAAATCTCCTTTTATCTTGTCTAAACAAAACAAGATTATAGTAGGGAGTCTGTTGATGTTATTCAGTATTGCATTATTTTTCTCTTTTGTTTCCTTTTATTTTACTTGGCAAGATGACCAGAGTTTATTGACAGAGTTTGCGGATCGGAATGAGGAAGCAAAAAATCTTTTAAACAAATTTGGCGCCAGTGTAAGTCACTTTTTCGTGTATAAAGGGTTTGGTGTTGCATCCTTGATTCTTCCATTCTTGCTTTGTATCAGCGGAATCTATATGTTTTTAAATTTGGATAAAAAAGGACTCCTTAAAAAATGGATATGGGGTCTCATTTTTATTATTTGGTTAGCTATCGCATTTGGTTTCTTTGCAAGTGAAACTCCTCTTTTAGGTGGTTTGGTTGGATACGAAATGAATGATTTTCTTCAGGATTATACCGGTAGCATAGGCGTTTTACTACTTTTACTTTTTGGTCTTGTTTTCATTGCTGTTCGCTTATTTAAGCTTACGCCCGAGGGTGTGGCGGAATTTTTCCGATCAAAAAAGCAAGCCTTAACATCGGAATTTAAGAGTGAAAGAAAAACAACGTCTACAACTAAGGAAACGATCTCCACCGTGTTAGATGAGGAACCCATAGTACTTGATACGTATACCCACAAAAAAGAAATTCCACATTTAGAAAAACAACAGGAGAATAATGATTTTGAAATTTCCGTGCCAACAGAAGAAGAGGAAGAACCCTCTTTAGATATGGAGGTTAAGCAAGTTATTGAGGAACCAGAGGAGATAGATGTGCTGGCCAACAAGCTTGTTGATGATTTTGGAGAATTTGACCCTACCCTAGAACTCGGTAATTATAAATTTCCTACCATAGAACTCTTGGATCCACACGGAGTTACTGGCGGCATTACTATTAACCAAGAAGAATTAGAAGAAAATAAGGATAAGATTGTAGAAACACTAAAGAATTATAAGATTGGTATTGCCCAAATTAAGGCCACCATAGGCCCTACTGTAACCTTATATGAAATTGTTCCTGAAGCAGGGGTTCGTATTTCTAAGATAAAAAATCTGGAGGATGACATTGCGCTTTCCTTGGCCGCATTAGGAATCCGAATCATTGCTCCCATACCTGGAAAGGGAACTATTGGTATAGAAGTTCCTAATAAAAATGCATCTATTGTTTCGATGCGTTCCGTTATTGCTTCCAGTAAATTCCAGAAAGCAGAAATGGAACTACCTATTGCCTTTGGTAAAACCATTAGCAACGAAACCTTCGTTGTAGATTTGGCAAAGATGCCACACTTACTTATGGCAGGAGCTACCGGGCAAGGTAAGTCTGTTGGTTTAAATGCAGTTTTAACATCGCTATTATACAAAAAACATCCTGCAGAGGTCAAGTTCATATTGGTAGATCCAAAAAAGGTAGAACTTACTTTATACAACAAAATAGAGCGTCATTTTTTGGCAAAACTGCCAGATTCTGAAGAAGCCATCATTACAGACAATACTAAGGTAATCCATACCCTTAATTCACTATGTATTGAGATGGACAACCGTTATGAGCTATTAAAATTAGCTATGGTTCGAAATTTAAAGGAATACAATACTAAGTTTAAGGCTAGAAAATTAAACCCTAACGATGGACATAAATTTTTACCTTATATAGTTTTGGTTATCGATGAATTTGCAGATTTAATTATGACAGCAGGTAAAGAAGTGGAAACACCTGTAGCTAGACTAGCACAACTGGCTAGAGCCATAGGCATCCACTTGATTATTGCCACACAAAGACCTTCGGTAAACGTAATAACAGGTATCATTAAAGCAAATTTTCCAGCCCGTTTGGCGTTTAGGGTAACATCTAAAATAGACTCTAGAACAATTTTAGACGCCCAAGGTGCAGATCAATTAATTGGTCGTGGCGATATGCTTTTCACACAGGGTAATGAAGTAACTCGAATTCAATGTGCTTTCGTAGACACCCCTGAAGTAGCGAAAATTACGGAATTCATAGGTAGTCAGCGTGCCTATCCGGAAGCGTATGAATTGCCGGAGTATGTAGGCGAAGATTCTGGCACGAACGTTGATTATAATATATCTGAAAGGGATAGTAAATTTCGTGAAGCAGCAGAGGTTATTGTCATTGCGCAACAAGGTTCCGCGTCATTAATACAGCGAAAATTAAAACTGGGATACAACCGCGCAGGAAGAATCATTGATCAATTGGAAGCAGCAGGTATTGTTGGTAATTTTGAAGGCAGCAAAGCAAGACAAGTATTGGTTTCAGATATGGTGGCTCTTCAATTATTACTCGATAATGAGAATCAATAACCTACCTATTGAAGATCGGGCTTATAGAGAATTTTAAATATAAAAGTAGGTTGACAACATTTTAGTTAGAATAAAAAAAGAGAAATGAAAAAATTAGCAGTACTATTTACTTTTTTATTGATAGCAACCGTTTCTAATGCACAGAATGCTACAAAAGCAAAAACGCTCTTAGACGATGTATATGCTAAGGTGAAAAGTTATGACAACATATTTGTGGACTTTAAATTTGACCTTCAAAACGCAGAAGCTGGGATAAACCAAGAAACACGCGGAGATGTTACGCTGGATGGAGAGAAATATATTTTCAACTACCTAGGATCGCAGCAACTATTTGATGGTAACAAAGTATACACGATAGTGCCAGAAAACGAGGAAGTTACCATAGAAGATCAATCGGAGGACGAAAACGCCATGACCCCATCAAAAATGTTAACATTCTATAAGGAAGGTCACAACTATGCATGGGATATTATGCAGGATGTACAAGGAAGAAAAATCCAGTATGTAAAACTAACACCCATAGATTCTAATACCGATATAAAATCTAGACTTTTAGGTATTGATGCAGAGACAAAACATATTTATAAGTTAATCGAAACCGGTAAAAACGGTACGAAAACTACGATTACTGTTAATTCTTTTAAAACGAATCAACCTTTATCAAAAACCTTATTTACTTTTGACGAGGCCAAGTATGAGGATAAAGGCTACTATATCATCAGAAATTAGAACATTTGAGAATTCTAGACCGGTATATATTATCAAGGTTCGTTTTTAATTTTATCAGTTCGTTTGTCATATTGATGTTTATCTTCATATTTCAAACGATTTGGCTATTTATAGACGATTTAGCAGGAAAAGGTCTTGATGTGGTTATCATAGGAAAGTTTCTTTTTTATCTTATCCCCGACCTTACTGAAAAAGTACTACCGCTGACTGTACTACTTTCTTCTATCTTAACCTTTGGCTCACTTGCAGAAAACTATGAGTTTGCAGCTATGAAAGCCTCTGGGATTTCCTTGCAACGCTCCATGCTTAGCCTCATTGTTTTCGTAACTATTTTAGGTGGGGTAACCTTCTTTTTTGCTAACAATGTAATACCACTTTCACAACGAAAAATCTTTAACCTTAGACGAAACATTGCCAAAGTAAAACCTGCAGCAGCTGTTACTGAGGGTGTTTTTAGCGACTTTGAGGGCATGAGTATTAAAGTTGATGAAAAGTATGGAGAAAATGATCGGTTTCTAAAAAACGTTATCATTCACAAAAAGGCAAAGAACAACATTAACACTACCGTTATAAAAGCAAAAACGGGAGAATTAAAGAGTATCGAAAATTCCGATATCCTAGAGTTAATTCTTAACGATGGTCATTATTACCAAGACATCACTAGTAAATCAAATAAGAACAAACTTAAGTACCCTTTTGCTCAGGCAGATTTTGACACCTACATCCAAAATATAGACCTCTCTGAATTTAATAACGTGGATTTAGATGAAGAACGGGATATTAGCACGGCCAAGATGAAAAACATCTCCAGGTTATCTATTGACATCGATTCTATTAAAAAGGATAACTTTAGGATTGTAAGGGCTTTCTCAAAAAATATTGGCTCTAGAATAGGTGCTTTTGTTCCTTTGGAACCCAAAGACACCACTACCATAAAGAGTGAAGCTATAGCGAAAAGAGACTCTATTTTGGTCGAAAAAGTTAAACTAGTAAAAGCGAACAAAGAAAAGCAAGATTCCTTAAAAACAGATGTGCTCCATATTTTTCCAGATTGGCAAAAAATACAAATCGTAAATACGGCCAAAAATGCTACCACGGGTATTTTGGGTTCCATACGGGGTAAAAAAGAAGAAATGCAGAATAGATATAAAAACTATAACCTTCATATCTTATCACTCCATAACAAATATGCATTAGCATTTTCCTGTATCATTCTCTTTTTTGTTGGTGCTCCCCTAGGAGCTATTATACGAAAAGGTGGATTGGGTCTGCCTATGGTAATCGCAATAGTCCTCTTTTTAATTTATTATTTTCTAGGGGTATTTGCTGGTAATTATGCCAAAGAGGGAAATATTAATCCCATATTTGGCGCATGGTTGTCTACTTTGATTATGATGCCTTTAGGCTTTTACTTAACAAAGAGAGCTACCGAAGACAAAGGAATGATGAACTTTGGCGTAGTAACGGATTTCTTCCAACGCCTGTTTAAAAAGTTGACCAAAAAGAAAAATGATGATAACGAAGATGCCGAATAATATACAATTAGATACAATTAGTGATGCCATTTCTGATATTAGGGAAGGAAAGGTAATCATTGTTGTTGATGATGAAAATAGAGAGAATGAAGGAGATTTTTTAGCTGCTGCTGAACTGGCGACCCCAGAAACTGTAAACTTCATGGCCACGCATGGCAAGGGACTTATTTGCGCTCCTCTAAGTGAAGGTAGGTGTAAAGAGTTGGGACTTCACATGATGGTAAGTAACAATACGGATCCCATGGAAACTGCATTTACGGTATCTGTAGACCTCAGAGGTAATGGTGTTACCACTGGTATTTCTGCATCAGATAGGGCTAAAACCGTTCTAGCGCTTACCGATAAGACCACAAAACCTCATGATTTGGCCAGGCCCGGACATATATTCCCATTAGTGGCAAAAGAAGGTGGTGTTTTAAGAAGAACAGG
>CAZDOW010000039.1:0-30921 GCA_964507115.1 uncultured Maribacter sp. | reverse complement strand
CATTATCGACCACAGACCAATAGGTGCTATTTTCTTGATCAACTGTTTTCCAGCCGTTAAGAGTAATACCATCGAAAATGGAAACTGGCGTGCTAGCCTTTTGCGCGTTGCAGCTTACGTTTATGATGCATAAAATGCAACATATAATTTGTGGAGATACGTTAAAGGACTTCAATTTTTGTAAAACTAAGTTTCGGTTAGTTATTTTCATCTTATTAAATTTTATGGCTATTCTTTCTTTTCCCTGGTAATTTAAAATTAGCTAATAAACTACTCAGTACCTTCCCTTACATTTGGAAAAAAGAGCATCACTATCAAAGAAATTAAACAAGATGCTGAGACTTTAAATTTCCACGCCATGCATCATATATTTCAACACAAAAGTTTTTGAAGCCTTAAGTAGGTTTAGTCAAAGGATTTCCGAATAAATCTAGAATAGGCTTGCCTTTACCGTCAGGTGTAGTGTAGAAGGGTCGACCTTCAATTGTATACTGCGTTTCAGGATGTATTCCCAAAGCATGATATATGGATTGATGAACCTGGTCGATTACTACTGGATTCTCAATAGAAGAGCAAGGTCTTTCATCAGCTGTTTTACCGTACACCAGACCTTTTTTTATGCCACCGCCCCAAAGTAAAATTGAACTACCATCGGTAAAATGACGATGCATTCCATAGAACTTTTCGTCTTCAATAATATCGGGTTGGTTTACTTGATCTTTTACGGGTTCGCCCGGCCTACCTTCCATGATTGCATCGCGACTGAACTCACTAGCCAAAATAATTAGTGTTCTGTCGAGGTGGCCGCTCTCCTCCAAATCTTTTATCAATTGCGCTATAGGCCTGTCAATCAATTCCTTCATTTTTTTGGCTCGGGTATGCCCGTTTTCGTGAGTGTCCCAACCTAAAAAAGGTTCATATTCTGTAGATACGCTGATAAATCGTCCGCCGTTCTGGGCTAGTCTTTTGGCTAGTAAACATCCTAGGCCAAATCGTCCTGTATTGTAGGTGTCGTAAACTTCTTTTGGTTCTTGTGCTAGGTCAAATACCTTTGCCTCGGGAGAATTTAACAAGCGGTATGACTGTTCCATAGAACGCATTAATGACTCTCTTTGGTAGTCACTACCTTCCTCCATGACCTTGCTTTTACTAGCCAGTTCTTTGTATAATTTATACCGAGCCTCAAATCTTTTGAGTGACATGCCTTGTGGTGGTCGAACACTTTCGAGTCCGCCGGAAGGATCAGGGATTAGAAAAGGTCCAAATTCTGTTCCTAAAAAACCTGCTGAATGAAATGCTTTTAACTCTTCGGCTTCACCAACTGTAAAACGTTGACCCATGGAAATAAACGGAGGAATTACCGGATTTACGGGACCTAATTCTTTGGCAATCCAGGCACCAATGTGCGGAGCTTGTACGGATTGTGGAGGCTCATAACAGGTATGCCAATGGTATTGATGTCGCGTATGTAAGATGTGTCCAAGGTCTGCCGATTTATAGGAACGAATTATCGCCCCTTTGTCCATGACACTTCCTATGGATTCTAGACCCTCTGAAAATTCAAGTCCATCAACTACGGTAGGTTTTTTTGGGAAGGTACTCAGTACCCTTTTACTTTCCACGCCCTTCTCATATGGCACGTAAGCTTTAGGGTCGAAGGTTTCGGTATGCGCCATGCCCCCGGCCATCCAAAGTAAAATAACAGTATCGGCGGTTGAGGTAATCTTTGGTGCCGAAGTAGAACAAGAACTTAAAAAGCTTGCCAAAGGAATGGTAGTGGCCGAGGCGGCTAGACTCGCCGTCGTCATTTTTTTTATAAAGTCTCTCCGTGTGTTTTTTTCATTCATAGCTTGTAATCTTTAAGAATACTATCCTATAGCTTCAATTTTAACTAATCGATAAATTGAAATTCAGGTGAAATCAAAGTCGACCAAAAAATATCCTGCACGCCCTCTATTTGAGGTTTGTTGCCCAAAACGCTCAACAACACCTTCTGTTCTCTTTCCGAAGGTTTCCTCCCCAAGGACTTTTGATACAAGTGTTCTACGATTTTATCAGCATCGTTACCGTAACGCTTTATCCACTGGGTTGCTCCTTCTTCCAAAACACTATTGAAAAATGCCCCGTTGGTTAGTTCTAACGCCTGCAACAACGTAGCCTGTTCGTCTCTTAAGGTAGTTACATTTTCGCGACTTGGCCGACCTAAAGCTTTCATGAATGGGTGTTGCTTTACAAGACTTGCCCGCGCAAAAACTCCTTCGCGATCGGTGAACGTAAAGTTTACTAATTTGCCCCAGTTCGCTGTACCATAATTTTGAGCAGCGCTCCATGAAGTATCAGTAAACGCAAGGTATTTCCAATCTTTATCTGGAATTTCGGCAAAACTTTTCCAACTGGTATCTGATTCGATAAAAAATGCTTCTCCTTGTTCGAAACTAACCTGCATGGTAAATAATATACCAGCTGGGTTGCCAATACTACCTTCGTTGATACCTTCGATAGCCAATACATTTTTTCCTGATTGTAGAAACGGTGTTACATCAACTTTGTCTACTTTTTTCCAATCCGAACCTTCCGCAACTTTCTGACCATTTACATAAAGAGTATACGCATGATCTACTGAAATCAATGCCTTTGCATTCTTAATTTTTTTATTGGTAATGGTAAAGGATTTTCTAAAATAGCGCTTACCTGGTTCGGGAAGTACGGTTCTATCAAATTTTATTTCGCGGTGCCATATTCGTTTGGCAGATAGTTCTTCGCCATTGAGCGTGTACTGCACTGTGGCAAACATTGGTGAAATTACTTGGCTTACGGCATCGGAGAATTGCTCGGCACTTAATCGCCGTAAAATTGGTCCTCTGAATACATAATTGGAACTTATATCTTCTTGTTTTTTATAATTAGCCGTAGATAATTGGTAGGTTTTTGAGGTCATGATACGCTTAACGAGGTATTTTAAATCGTGCTCGGAATCGATAAAGTCGGAAGCCAACCAATCAAGCAAATTGGCATTCCAAGGCGTATTGTCCATTTCATCTAGGGGCATTATAATTCCCCTGCCCATCAAGCGATGCCAAAAGCGATTGGTAATGGTACGATAAAGCCGCCCATTTTCTCGTTTTACCATTATTTTTGAAAGATTAAACAAACGTTCCTGAACGGTTTCTCCTTTCACACTGCCCAATTCTGGATAGAGGAAATTTACGCTGGCCATTTTTCCCAATGGTTTGTCACAGCGATTTAATTCCAGTACGGAATCGGCGAAAATGGAAGCAAAGCCATAAGACTGTTCCAAGGTTAGGTTACTAACAAAACTGTTATGACAAGAAGCACATTTGACATTGACGCCCATCAGCGATTGTCCAATGTTTTGGGCCGCTTGCATTTCGGTACGCTGACTAGCATTCACAAGTCCTCTCCATTGAATGCCTTTGATAAAACCTTCAGAACCTTCTATGGGGTCCACCAGTTCTTTGACCATTTGATCATAGGGTTTATTGTTCTGTAAGGATTTATAAAGCCAATCCGTTATCTGTTTTCTACCCCCTGTAATAAAACCCGTACCGCTATAATCATTTCGCAAAAGGTCGTTCCAAAAACTCAACCAATGTTGGGTGTAATTATGGTCATCACTTAATAAAGTATCGATGAGGTTTTCTCTTTTCATCGGATTTGAATCTTTTTTGAATAGGGCTATGGCTTCTGGTTCTGGAAGCAATCCTATGATATCCAAATAAGCCCTACGAATGAAAGTGCGATCATCTACGACCTTTGGCCAAACAAGGCTATTTTCATTGAAATAGGCATCGATTAATTTGTCTAGAGGATGCGATTCTTTTGATTGCGGTAATTCAGGTTTTTCGAGCGCCAATTTCGCTTCTGGAAATACCTTTAAGGCCTCATCCGACCAATGTGCCCCATTTTGAATCCATAGTTTAATGAGTGCTATTTCATTGTCCTTTAGGACCTTGCCCTTTTTAGGCATGACCTCATCATCGTTAGAGGATAAAGTAATCCGGCGGTACAATTCGCTAGCCTCTGGTTTTCTAGGTACGATGACCACTCCCGATTCACCACCTCTGAAAACGCCCTCTTTATTTTCAAGCACCAGATCGGCCTTTTGCTTGTTCTCACTGTGGCATTGGTAACAATTATGGGCGAAAATAGCCCTGACTTCCAAATTTAACTCGTCCTGCTGAAGTTCTGTCAGGGAATCGGACTCTTTCAGTTCTGAAAGTAAGGCTATTCCTCTGGCGTCGTCATAGGCGTCTTTGTTGCCCGGCATAACACTAGTTAAATAATCTTCGCCGTGGGTAAGGTTGGCGCCAAGGTGACCTGCTATAGTCAGTAATACGACCGTTAGCGTAAGACTGGATCTATATAAGCGTAAATCCGAAATTTTTCCTTTCAAAGTTCTTCGCAAGAGTAGCGCGGTAATGACAGCAAAAACAGCCGTGGCTATACCTACGTATTGGTGGTTGTCAACCAAATCGCCAGTATACGCCTCTTGCGTGCGTAACAACCAACCGAATAGTGCAGTAAGAATAGCGAATATCGCCCCTAAATATATCATTAAATGGATGCCTTCTCGAAGGCCTGGTCGTTTTCCGTTTAAGGTCAATACTTCCATAAACAGCGCAGCTACAAGTATACCAATTGGAAAATGTACCAGCAACGGATGCAGTCTGCCTAGAAATTGAAATATCCAATTAAAATCTTCCATATTGATTATGGTATATTGTTTTTTGTTGAAATCTGAACGCAGTAATTATCGCAAAGCATAATTTCGTGTAAAATAATCATTTTAAGGCATTCTCAAGGTTAGACAAGCTCACTTTTAGTTTAATCCCGAAAATTAGAATACTTAAAACACACACATAAAATTACGGTATTACTTTACTCCTGAAAGAATACGTTCCCGAACCAATTTCAAGAATTGTCTCCTTCTTTTACAGATAGAAATTACCAAAGGCTTGCACGGTAATCAAGGGAATCACAAGTCATGTTTTTATTGGGGTCTGGCTTGGTTTGTTAAGGGCACTGCGCTACGCAAGATAAACGGCTTTACCCAAGGAGAAACAGAATTATTAGCTTATTTTTCAAGGACAAGCGGTGAGAAGAGTAACGCCTTCTACATCGATATAGAAAAAATCTATTAATTTGTAAAGTAAATATGAAGCTTCACCTGTTAAACCGATCTAGTGTTTTGAACGAGTCCCTTACGGTTTCGCACGATCAATATTCCAATTTTTTAAGGATTTGGCATTATCATCCCGAATTTGAGCTTGCCGTGATCCTGAAAAGTTCTGGAACTCGGTTTATTGGAGATAGTATTCAGAAATTCGAAGAAGGTGAAGTTGTGCTTATTGGAAAGAACTTACCGCACATGTGGTTAAATGATGAAGCCTATTTTCAAGGGAATACAGACCTAAAGGCCGAAGCCATATCCATACATTTTGAAAGAGAATTTTTGGGGACCAACTTTTTTGAAATACCTGAAATGCAAGGCATTTGCAATCTTTTGGATAGGGCCGCACTCGGAATCAGATTTTGTGATTTAAAGACTGATCTTTTGGATAGCATAAAAAGTTTGGTAAACGCCAGCCCTAGTGTAAGAATATATAAAATTCTTGAAATTTTTGATGGTTTAGCGCAGCACAAGCAATACGAACTATTGTCCAGTAGTAGTTTTGTCCATTCTTTTCACAAAACAGAAAACAGACGTTTAGATAAAATATATGAGTACGTATTTGAAAATTTTAATACTCAGATTAGTTCAAGTGATGTGGCCGGAATAGTAGGTATGAACAAATCGGCATTCAGTCGTTTTTTTAAGAAAACCCATAGAAAACCTTTCACCACTTACTTGAATGAGATTCGTGTAGGTTATGCCTGTAGATTGCTTCTCGAAAATAAGGAAAGTATAACTTCAATAGGGTATTCAGCTGGTTTCAATAACATTTCAAATTTTAATCGGCAATTTCGGAAGATTCATAAAAAGTCCCCATCCTCCTATTTGAAATTTCATAAAGCAAAAAGTTAGTAAGTCCTGGCCATTCAACCAGAAGAGATTGTAGATGCGATTAACAAAAAAGAGATACCCAATCCAAGATTCAATCCGAAGAAGCTGGGTATTTACATTTGATTATTTATAAAAAAAGTGGGGGTGACGTAAGCATCAATCTTAGTATTTCTCAAGATGAGAACTTAGGCGCAGCATCTTTGCAAATACTGAAAGATGTCAAAAGATCGATAAGAATAGATAATAATGAGACGAAACTATCATTTGGTTAAAAAGAGAACAAGGGAAGTTACTATGCTCTAAAATAATCTAAAATTTGGTATCTTAGACTAAAAGGTTCCAATCTATTTTTAGCTTAACAAAGCCAGCTATAATTCCTAAGTAGTTCCGCATGAATACCCAATCAAAATTGTTCTTCCCCGCTTTAATACTGCTCATGACCTTAGGTTGTAAGTCTCAAGTGAATACCATTCAATTGTACGTTGGAGCTCAAAATAGTAATACCGAGGGGCTAACTTTCGGCTCTATCAACGAAGCTTTACAAAAAGCGACTGAAATCCGAAACAATGATACCGCCAATCCGATTACTATCAATGTGGCCCAAGGTGACTATTATTTGGATGCTTCAATGCAAATTACCCCGGTACTAAATCATCTACGTATCATCGGTGAAGGGCAGCATAAGGTCACTTTAAAAGGGTCTAAAAAATTACTATTGGATTGGAACATTCATTCAGCCGATATCTGGGTAGCCAAATTACCCAATGATGCAAACTTTGATCAGTTAATTATAAATGGAAAAAAGCAGGTGTTGGCCAGATATCCAAACTATGATGAAAACGGAGGGCATTGGCAAGGGCATGCGGCAGATGCCATTTCTTCTGAGCGTATAAAAACATGGTCCCAGCCCGTTGGGGCTGTTGTACATGCAATGCATGCCGGGGAATGGGGAGGTTTCCATTTTGTGATTTCAGGTACCGATAAAAATGGAGAGGCGATTTTAGAGGGCGGTCACCAAAACAATAGGACATCAGCCGGGATACATAAAAAATATCGGATGGTTGAAAATGTCTTCGAGGAACTTGACAGTCCCGGCGAATGGTTTTTAGACAAGACTACTCAACTCTTATACTATTGGCCTGAAGAAGGAATTGAGTTAACAAAAGCCGTAGTTGAAGGGGTACATCTAAAAAATTTATTGGAAATAAAAGGAGACGAGAATAATCCCGTAAAAGATGTTTTGATTCAGGGCATAAAATTTGAACACGCCAAACGAACAATCAATGAAGTTTATGAACCCCTTTTACGAAGTGATTGGACTATGTATAGGGGTGGGGCGGTTTTTATAACGGGTGCTGAGGATATTGACATTAAAGACTGTGAATTCACTAATTTGGGAGGTAACGTTATTTTTGTAAGCAACTACAATAGAAACGTAAACATTGAAGGAAACCATATTCATGATTGCGGAGCGTCTGCAATTAGTTTTGTAGGAAACCCATCTGCCGTGCGTTCACCGTCTTTTCAATATTATGAATTTGTAGATCAGCGTAAATTAGATACTTTGACTGGTCCATTAAATAACCAATATCCCAAAGCCTGTAGTGTAAATAATAATTTGATACATAGAATAGGGCGTTTAGAAAAACAAACCGCCGGAGTAGAGATTTCCATGGCTATGGATATTACAGTAAGCAATAACAGTATCTATGAGGTTCCAAGAGCGGGAATAAATGTAAGTGAGGGTACTTGGGGAGGGCATATTGTTGAATATAATGATGTTTTTGGTACCGTTTTGGAATCTGGTGACCATGGTGCTTTTAACTCATGGGGGCGAGATCGTTTTTGGCATCCCGATAGGAAAATTATGAATAAAATGACCTTGGATAATCCTGAAATGCCATTGTGGGATGCCATTCATACTACAATCATAAGAAACAACAGATTTAAATGCAATCATGGATGGGATATTGATTTGGATGATGGTTCTACGAATTATGAGATTTACAATAATCTATGTCTTAATGGAGGACTTAAACTAAGGGAGGGGTTTTATAGAACCGTAGAGAATAATATTCTTATAAACAATGGCTTTCATCCTCATGTTTGGTTCAAGAATAGTGGCGATAGATTCCGTCATAATATAGTAATGACAGCCCATAAGGATATCAGATTAGAGTCTTGGGGAAAAGAGGTAGACTATAATCTCTTTCCAGATATGGAATCACTTTTAATAGCACAAAATAACGGGACGGATCTTTACAGTGCCTATGGAGACCCAAAGTTCCTTGCTCCTGAAAAAGGGAACTATACTGTTACCAATGATTCGCTCGCTAAGCTAGTTAAATTTAAGAATTTTGCCATGGACAGTTTTGGGGTAAAGAAGCCGTCGCTTCGTAAAGTGGCAAAAACAGCAGCGATACCAATGCTTTGGTCTACTTCAGGAATAAAAAATTCTGAAGACTTTATCTTCCAATGGCTTGGTGCAGATTTAAAAAATATAGAAACTCTAGCCGAAAGATCAGCCTCTGGACTGAGTAAAACTGCAGGGGTATTAATTATAGGAATAGCTAAAGAGTCGATATTTGGAGCTTCCAATCTTGAAATTGGCGATGTTATTGTTGCAGGAGAGGGGCAAGAAATTAATAAAATACCTGATTTAATGAAAATCGTTCAAGGGTATAGCTGGAAAGGAACTTTAAATTTAGAAGTAGTTAGGAATCAGAAAAACCAGTACGTAACATTAAGCGTTAAAAAATAGTGGATACGATAAAGAAGCTAGATACGTACAGGGTACTAGTTTTAAGTTTCAGCTTTAAATGTAAGCTTGCTAAAATCTAAGGTAAGATATTTACTTCTGGCTATAATCCTCTTTATAGCCTACCGGATAGCATACAAGAATAGTTCAAATTTTAACAGGTAATTTCGGAAAATCCACAGAAATGTCCCCTTCCTACATTTTGCAATTTCATAGGTTGAAAGAGTTAAAACAGGATCTAAATGCAAAAATAGTACCGAAACTGGTGTCTAATTAGGTGGTTTTTAAAAATCAGCGGCCTTAAATTCGTATAAAATAAGTGCTGATGTCAAAACCAATAATCATAACAGAAGTTATCACTAAAGATATTCGTTTTCCTACCAGCAAATCGCTGGATGGATCTGATGCTATGAATCCGGACCCGGATTATTCAGCCGCTTATGTTATTTTAAAAACGAACAGCGAAGAGGGTATTGAAGGACACGGACTCACATTTACAATAGGTAGGGGGAATGAACTTTGTACGCAAGCTATTGAATCCTTATCGTATTTGATTAAAGGAAAGACCTTGGAGAGTTTTACCTCAAATATGGGGGCTTTTTGGAAAATGATTACTGGCGACAGTCAATTACGATGGCTTGGGCCAGAAAAAGGGGTCATTCATTTGGCTACAGGTGCGGTGGTTAATGCTGTGTGGGATTTATATGCGAAGGCCGAGGGCAAACCTTTATGGAAATTGTTGGCGGATATGAGTCCGGAAGAATTGGTAAGCTGTGTTGATTTTACCTATATTACAGATGCTATTACTCCCCAAGAGGCGCTGGATATAGTAAAGGAAAAGCAGGGTTCTAAACAAGAGCGGATTGCATTGCTAAATAAAAATGGATATCCGGCATACACAACCTCCGCAGGTTGGTTAGGCTACTCCGATGATAAGATGAGAAGGCTCTGTAGAGAAGCAAAAGATTCAGGCTTTGATCATATGAAAATAAAGGTTGGTTCAGATTTAAAAGATGATATGCGTCGTGCAGCAATTATCCGAGAAGAAATAGGTCCAGATTTGAGATTGATGATGGACGCTAATCAAAAATGGGATGTTGACGAGGCCATCACTAACATGGCTGCACTAAAGAAATTTGATCCGTATTGGATAGAAGAGCCTACGAGCCCCGATGATATTTTGGGTCATGCAAAGATAGCTGAGGCAGTAGCTCCTATTAAAGTAGCTACCGGTGAACATTGCCAAAATAGGGTGATGTTCAAACAATTTATGCAGGCAAAAGCTATTGGTATCTGTCAAATAGATAGTTGTAGAGTGGGGGGGGTTAATGAGATTTTGGCAATACTGTTGATGGCAGCGAAGTTCGATATTCCTGTTTGTCCTCACGCCGGCGGGGTCGGCCTTTGTGAATATGTGCAGCATTTGTCAATGATCGATTACATTGCGATAAGCGGTTCTTTGGAAGACAGAATCATCGAATATGTAGATCATTTACATGAACACTTTTATGACCCTGTAAACATTAAGAACGGAGCCTATATGCCTCCCCAACTTGCAGGTTATAGTATTACCATGAAAGAAAAGTCCTTGGAAACATATCTGTTTCCGAACGGAACGTATTGGAAGAACGAAAAAAAATAGCATACATGAAATTTAGTTTAAAGCATAAAAATGTATTGGTCACCGGAGGCGGAAGCGGTATCGGAAAGGCAATTTCTATAGTTTTTGCAGAACAAGGAGCTCATGTTCATATTTTGGAACTCAATCTCGATAATGCAAAAGACACCTTAGCAGAAATTAAAAGAACCGGCGGTTTGGCAGACAGCTACGAATGTAATGTAGCCAATCAAGAGGGCGTTAATAAGGCAGTGGAAACTATCTTAAAAACTGGAAATATTGATATTTTAGTAAACAATGCCGGAATAGCTCATGTTGGGAATATTGAAAATACCTTGGAAAGTGATTTGGATAAAGTGTACAATGTGAATATTAAGGGAACCTATAATTGTATGCATGCCGTAATTCCTGGAATGAAGGAAAACGGTGGTGTTATTTTGAATATGGCTTCTATAGCTTCTTCCGTAGGTATTTCGGATCGCTTTGCCTATTCTATGAGCAAAGGAGCGGTGCTTACCATGACCTATTCCATTGCAAAAGATTATATAGCGCATGGTATTCGTTGCAATAGTATTTCTCCTGCGCGTATCCATACTCCTTTCGTGGATGGATTTATAAAGGCGAATTACCCAGGAAATGAAAAGGAGATGTTTGAAAATCTTTCCAAAACACAACCCATAGGACGTATGGGTAAACCAGATGAAGTAGCCAACCTTGCCCTTTATCTATGTTCGGATGAAGCTTCCTTTATTACTGGAACTGATTTCCCCATAGATGGAGGGTTTATTAAACTTAACGGATAAAAAATAAAGAGTAACGTATGAAATTAATACGATTTGGAACAGAAGGAAACGAGAAACCCGGAATTCAATTAGCGGATGGCAGTTGGATAGATATCTCTGCTTTTGGAGAAGATTATAATGAAGCTTTTTTCGGTGCAGGAGGTCTTGATAGGCTAGAGGATTGGTTGGTGATACATCAAGAAAATTGTCCTAAAATCAAAAAGGAAACACGCCTTGGGCCACCTTTGGTAAGGCCGTCGAAGATTGTTTGTGTGGGATTGAATTATGCGCAACATGCTGCCGAAAGTGGTATGGCGGTTCCGAAAGAACCGGTATTATTTTTTAAGGCAACCTCGGCCATTGTAGGCCCAAATGATGATTTGGTGATTCCAAAAGGTAGCGTAAAAACAGACTGGGAGGTAGAGCTAAGTATTGTTATCGGTAAGAAGGCCTCGTATGTTTCCGAAACGGATGCATATGATCATATTGCAGGATACGTATTACACAATGATTATAGTGAGCGCGCCTTTCAATTGGAAAAAGAAGGACAGTGGTGTAAGGGAAAGGGCTGTGATACTTTCGCCCCACTAGGTCCCTTCATTGCAACAAAAGAGGAAGTAAAGAATCCTAATAATCTTAACCTTTGGTTGAAATTAAATGGGGAAACTGTTCAGAATAGTAACACGTCAGATTTTATATTCAATGTTCAAGAAGTGGTGAGTTATATCAGTCAGTATATGACATTGCTGCCGGGAGACATCATTTCTACGGGCACTCCGTTTGGTGTAGGATTAGGATTTAATCCCCCAAAATATTTAAAGTCAGGTGATATCGTAGAACTTGGAATAGAAGGTTTGGGAAGTTCTAAGCAAAAAGTAAAGGCATATCAACCATGAGAATAGATAGTCATCAACATTTTTGGGACTATCATCCTGTAAAACATAGCTGGATAGATAATTCTATGGATGTGCTACGGCGAGATTTTATGCCAGACGAGCTTCAGGATGTATTGATGGAGAAGAATATGACGGGATGCGTAGCGGTGCAGGCAGAGCAATCCGAAGCGGAAACTAGCTTCTTGTTGAATCTGGCAGTTAACCATACGTTTATAAAAGGCGTTGTAGGTTGGGTAGATTTATGTGAACTTAAAGTAGCAGCGCGTTTGGCGCATTTTGCTGCAGACAGTGCATTCAAAGGTGTTAGACATATCCTACAGAGTGAACCGGATGATTTTATGCTAGGAAAAGCCTTTTGTAATGGTATTGCGCAATTAGAACAGTTCAATTTGTCCTATGATATCTTGGTGTTTCCAAATCAGTTGAAAAATACCGTTAAACTAGTGGAACGTTTTCCCGAGCAACGTTTTGTGCTAGACCATTTGGCGAAACCATATATCAAAGATGGCAAGATTTCTGCTTGGAAAACCGATATTGAAATTCTCGCGAAACATAAGAATGTACATTGTAAAATTTCAGGAATGGTCACGGAGGCCGATGTGCTAAATTGGGATGAAAACGATTTTAAACCATATATGGATGTTGTCTTTGAAGCCTTTGGAACAAACCGTTTAATGTTTGGGTCAGATTGGCCTGTATGTCTTTTGGCAGGTAACTATAGTCGTGTTTTAAGCATTACAGAAAATTATATAAAACAATTTACCGATGAAGAACAATCTATGATAATGGGTAAAAATGCCGCTGATTTTTATGCTTTGGATATCTAGGTCGCTAACAATTTTTTTAGGTATTTAGGAATCAGGATTTGAACGATACAACATATGAAGGAATAGTAGAATAAAATGGATTTAAAATTAAAAGATAAAATCATAATCGTTACCGGAGGCTCATCGGGTATAGGAAAGGGTATTAGCATTTCATTAGCAAAAGAGGGTGCTATTCCATTTATCGTAGGAAGGAATAAAGCGAATGTCATGGCAACAATTTCTGAAATCGAGAAGCTGGGAGGCCAATCAGGATATACTTTTGCAGAGTTGACCAAGCCGGAGGAATGTAGAAATGCTGTAACCGAATGTATCCGACGTTTTGACCGCATAGATGGCCTTGTAAACAATGCCGGTGTAAATGATTCGATAGGATTGGAAAATGGCAACTATGAAAAATTTATTACTTCTATTCACAGGAATCTGACACATTATTATATGATGGCGCATCATGCGCTTCCAGAATTAAAAAAGAGCAAAGGAGTAATCTTGAACATCGGATCAAAAACATCCTTTACAGGGCAAGGAGGTACTTCCGGTTATGCTGCGGCAAATGGAGGTAGAAACGCATTAACCCGAGAGTGGGCGGTTGAACTGCTTCCTTATGCTATAAGGGTAAATGCATTAATCGTTGCAGAATGTTTTACACCTTTGTATGAAAGATGGATAAACACTTTTGATAATTCAGAGGAAAGGCTTCATGAAATTAACAAGAATATTCCTTTTGAAAATAGGATGACCACAACCGCAGAAATTGCAGATATGGTTACTTTTCTACTTTCCGAAAAATCATCACATACCACTGGTCAACTTATATTTGTTGATGGCGGTTACACCCATTTGGACCGATCTTTATAAACTAACAACCAACTATGCAAGAGAATAAAAAAATACCCGTAGTATCCAAGAAAGTAATCATCCCTTTTATTTTAATTACTTCTTTGTTTGCCCTTTGGGGTTTTGCCAATGCAGTTACCGATCCTATGGTACAAGCATTTAAAAAAGTATTGGAACTAAGTAATGCTCAAGCTTCATGGGTTCAAATGGCGTTCTATGGAGGATATTTTTGTATGGCATTACCTGCTGCGCTCTTTGTGCGTAAATATTCCTACAAGGTAGGTGTGCTTATTGGCCTGGCGCTTTATGCCGTAGGCGCATTATTGTTTTATCCAGCGGCGATAACGGAGCAGTTTTGGTTTTTTTGTTTGGGTCTGTACATATTGACTTTTGGACTTGCGTTTTTGGAGACCACCGCCAATCCTTATATTTTGGCCATGGGCGACCCAAAAACGGCCACACAACGATTAAATTTGGCACAGGCCTTTAATCCGGTTGGATTAATTCTGGGGCTTTTGGTAGCACAACAGTTTGTACTGAAGCGACTTCAGTCAGATGATATTGATAATTATGCTGCGTTGGCAGAAGCTAAAAAAGCGCTAATTCGCACCTCGGATTTGGCTGTAATCCGTGATCCATATGTAATATTGGGATTGGTAATAATCGGCGTATTCATTATGATAGTTGTCAGCAAAATGCCACAGGCCAAAGGAGAAGGAGTTATCCCCAGTTTAGGTAACACTTTCTCTTCCCTCTTTGCGAACAAGAAATATATACTAGGGGTTCTAGCACAGATATTTTATGTAGGCGCGCAGATTATGTGTTGGACCTATATTTATCAATATGCGGAGGCTATTGGAATTGATAGTGAGATAGCAGCTAACTACCAGTTCGTCGCCTTCATACTCTTTTTGGTGGGACGTGCAATCGGCACTTATTTACTTCGCTTTATTTCCTCTGGAAAGCTATTGATGTATTTTGCTTTATTGGCCGGGGCATGTACGCTGGGGACAATTTTTATAGAAAGCATTTTTGGTCTGTATTGCTTGGTAGGTGTATCGTTCTGTATGTCGTTAATGTTTCCTACAATTTATGGTGTAGCATTGGATGGGTTGAACGAAGAAGAATCTAAAATTGGTGCCGCCGGATTGGTAATGGCCATTGTAGGTGGGGCCTTTATGCCTGGTTTACAAGGACTGATTATAGATGCAGGTGGCGTGGCTGTTAATGATACCAGTATCATGGGTGTTGCAGAAGTAAATTTCTCTTTTGTTCTTCCTTTTATTTGTTTTATGTTCATTGCTTTTTACGGACATAGGGTTTACAAGACTTATATGATAAATTCAAACCTTTGAAGATGAAGCGATATTGTCTTGCACTCGATTTAAAGGATGATACTGAACTTATATCAATATATAAGGAGTACCACGAGAACGTATGGCCGGAAATCATCAAAAGTATCAAAGATTCTGGAATAGAGAAGTTAGATATTTTTCATGTGGCCAACCGGTTGTTTATGATTATGGAGGTAAATACCACCTTTTCGTTTGAAGCGAAACAGCGATTAGATGAAAACAATGCAAAAG
This sequence comes from uncultured Maribacter sp., assembly GCA_964507115.1. Taxonomy (GTDB): domain Bacteria; phylum Bacteroidota; class Bacteroidia; order Flavobacteriales; family Flavobacteriaceae; genus Maribacter. Next base: position 15,595 of record CAZDOW010000039.1, on the reverse strand, counting down.
TACAAGAGTGGGAAACCCTGATGTGGAAGTACCAAAAAGCATTACCAACGGCAAAACCAGGAGAAAAATGGTTACTAATGGAACGGATTTTTGAATTAGACTAAAGAAGTTGAACATGGAGAACCTTAAAAAAGAAATCAAGATAAATACAGCCTATCCTTCTGTAACCGATTTAAGGGAAAGAGCAAAAAAAAAGATTCCAAAATTTGCCTTTGAGTATCTGGACGGCGGTTGTAACGAGGATGTAAATCTTCATAAGAACACCAAAGAAATCCGTGATGTTGAATTATTACCTTATTATTTAAGCAAGCATACTGGGTCTAGTATGAAGACTGAGCTTTTTGGGCATACGTATGATGCTCCTTTTGGCATTGCACCAGTTGGCCTGCAAGGACTCATGTGGCCCAATGCTCCCGAAATATTGGCAAAGTCTGCTTTTGAACATAATATTCCCTTTGTGCTGAGCACGGTTACCACCAGTAGTATAGAACGAATCGCTGAAATTACCGAAGGACAAGCTTGGTTTCAATTGTACCATCCTACGGAAAATAGATTGCGAGACGATATCATTAAAAGAGCTTCTGCAGCGGAATGCCCAGTTTTGGTTATTCTTAGTGATGTGCCCACTTTTGGTTTCCGCCCAAGGGATATTCGAAACGGTTTGGCCATGCCTCCTTCCTTGTCCGTAAAAAATATCATTCAGGTTTTGGGAAAACCGGAATGGGCCATGAAAACTTTAATCAACGGTCAGCCAAGTTTCAAGACCTTAGAGCCGTATATGCCCAAAGGCCTTGACCTAAAACAGCTAGGGAAATTCATGGACCAGACTTTTTCCGGTCGCCTGAACGAAGAAAAAATAAAACCTATCCGAGATATGTGGAAAGGGAAATTAGTACTTAAAGGTGTGGCTAATGAAGCAGATGCAGAAAAGGCAGTGGAATTAGGATTGGACGGCATTATCGTATCCAATCATGGTGGTCGGCAATTGGACGCTGGAGAGTCCTCTATAAAGCCACTTACTAGAATAGCAAAAGCATATGGAGATAAATTAACTGTTATGATGGATAGCGGTCTCCGTTCGGGTCCTGATATTGCAAGAACTATGGCTTCAGGAGCACAATTCACCTTTATGGGACGTTCCTTTATGTATGGAGTAGCTGCTCTAGGTAAGCAAGGAGGCGACCATACTATTTCACTTCTAAAGACAGAACTGCAGCAGGTAATGGAGCAGATTTGTTGTGAAGAAGTATCCGATTTTCCAAATCATTTGATTTAAATTGAATCATAAAAATTCAAAAAGTATAAGTATCCATTTTTATTTTTAAAACTAATCACCAAAAATGACGCATAGTGTCTGAAGAAGTTAGGGATTTGGTTATTACTTAAAACTTGTTATTTTCAAATTTTTATCCAACCAATATTCCTCTTTTTTGAAGCCGTAAGCTGAAGGCTTATAATCGCCTATTAAATCTACATTAGCCTTTTCGGGCACTGTTTCATCCATAGCCCAAAAAATACTGTTTACCAAAAGTCGACGAACACTTTCGTTTAGCATGTCGGTAGCTGCGCCTATAGTAGAGGCAACTGCTTTACCTTGCTTGCCTCCCGGAATTTGATAACTGTTGGTCCACGCAATAGGCATTAGAACATCATTTACCTTAAGTCCTTGGCTATTTTCCGTAGCCAGCTCCCTATCTGTAGGTTTCATTCCGAAAAATATATCGTTTTCATCAAACTCTCCCGCTCTATTGACAACCTGGCCCAAGATAATAGGCTTACTCTCTACAGGCAGTGGTAAACGTACACCATAAACATCTGATGGTCCCCAAATGCTTCCACTTTCAATGCCGTTAGTAATGGGGTGGGATGTTGCATCTTCTGCTATAACCCCACGTGTACTTTGATTTTTATGGTGTCCATGATGGGTATGCCACTTTTCACCTAGCACCAGTCTTCCAAAACCATCAATCCACTCGGTTTTTTCTCCTGCGTAATTATTACTATAATTTGCAAAATTAGTACTAGAGTCTTTTGGGAAATTAAAGGCATGTGTCGCTGTACGAATACCTAGTAATGGCTTCCCTGCCTTTAGATAGTTTTCGAAATACTGCATTTGTGAATCTGGTAGTGCACGAAATCGAGTAAAAATCACCATCATGTCAGCCTTTTCTAAGCTTTCCAAACCGGGAATGTTTTTTACAAAATTTGCGTTAACGATTCCAGGTTTTTCCGGGTCTTGTGCGAATAAAACAGTGCATTTAAAACCATAATGCGTTGAGAGTATTTTGGCCAATTGCGGAAGTGCCTCCTCAGAACGATATTCTTCATCACCAGAAACAAGAACAATATGCTTAGATTCTTGACTATTACCATCAAAAGTCAACCATTGTTGAGGTTCATTCAAAAGCTTTTCTGTTTCCTTTTTTTCTGTCTTTTGTCCACATGATGTTAATAGGGCTAAAATAAATAGTAGAACAATATTTTTTATTTTCAAATATCTCATATTTCTAACTTGTTAGTTTCTTTATAAACCCATTCCTTTCTTAATGAATCGAAGTTCCTATACTCTAAGTATTGCAATTATTGCTTTGATTGACTTCCACATTTCATTCTCTACATTGCCTTGATAGAACTATTAAGCATTTTTGCCCTTTAATTCTGAGATTTACTTTTGATTTAAAATCAATTAGGCAAGGAGTTTTTCTTATTTACGGTTAAGTTAAACAAATGTTACCATTCTCAAAAGATGTAGACGCTTTGTAGACATATTAATCGATATCAAACCAATTCATATGACTTCTATAAAAACAAAAAATCCTGCTAATCATAAGATTAACAGGATTTTGGTCTCGGATAGTGTCCGATTAAGTGACCTGGCTGGGGCTCGAACCCAGGACCCTCTCCTTAAAAGGGAGATGCTCTACCAGCTGAGCTACCAGGTCTAAACAAATCAGGATTTTTTCCCTCATTGCGGGTGCAAATATAAGTTGATATCTTAAGTTTCCAAGCGCTTTTTAAGATAATTTTTTTTTTTTTTGAAATCCACTATATTTAGCTGAATTTTACACAAAACAAAGAAGTGAAAATAGTATTGCTTGGTTACATGGGTAGTGGGAAAACTACGATAGGAAAGTTAGTGGCTAAACGCTTGAAAATTAATTTTTTAGATTTAGATGATTATATAGAAAAAGCCGAAGGAAAAAAGATAGCCCGCATATTCTCAGAGAAAGGAGAGCTCTATTTTAGAAAACAAGAATATTCTTATCTGAATGAAATTTTAAGTTCCGATGCTAACGTTCTACTCTCCACTGGCGGAGGGACACCTTGCTATGGCAATAACATGGAATCCATAACCAAAGCGACCCCAAACAGTGTGTACCTTAAAGTATCCTTAGGAGAACTTGTTACTAGGCTTTCTGTGGAAAAGGCGCATAGACCACTTATTGCTAATATAGCAGATGAGGAATTGCCTGAATTTATAGGAAAACATCTTTTTGAACGAAGTTTCTACTACAACCAAGCGGAAAGGGTAATTTCTTGTGATGGCAAATCTCTAGATCAACTGGCTGTAGAAATTGAAAATGGCTTAGTTTAAAAATACTCGATCGTTTTTAGACTCAAAGAATACGTTCACATGTTCCTGTAACGAAGTAGAAAGCGATATTCCTTTGTAGTCTGCCTTTACTGGATATTTTTTATGATTTCGGTTTACAAGAACAGCCGTTTTAAGCTGCTTTAAAGGCGTTTTTAAAAAATGATGCACCCCATAAATGAGTGTAGTGCCAGAGTTAAGTACATCGTCTACAAGAACTATGGATTTGTTTTTATAGTCCGCTTCTGAAATGGAAGTAGAAACACCACTTTTTAGTGGATTATTCTTGTCCATGATGACTTTACAGAGAATGATTTCAGCATCTGTGATTTTTCTTAATACCGCAATTATTTTTTTTGCAAACTTTAGCCCTCCTCCTTCAATGCCAGCAATAATGATTTGGTCTGTGTAAACATTAGCCTCATAGATTTGGTAAGCGATGCGTTTTATTTTATACTCAATCTGTTGGTGGGAAAGAATAAGTTGTTCCATGGGTCTACTACTTTAAGTTCTTAAATATAAGTATGTTTTGGTTATACGCCTTTGTCAGTGTCGGATTCATCTGCTTTAGGAGCGTCCTGTGGCTCATCTAAATAATCTTCAATTTCCCTTCTGTCCTTTTTTGTTGGCCTTCCTGCTCCTCTTTTACGGTAATACTCTTTAGAATACTGAAGCAATTCATTATGTTCAAAGGCTTCCTTGGGCGTAGTATCCTTGCGGTAGATATCTACAAGTTTAGCTCCAACCCGACTTTTGGGAATATCAAGAACGGTAAATTGGTAGTTAATTTGATTTTTTCTGACTATCACGGCATCCATTGGATACACCTCTCGTCCGGGTTTTACCACCTGTCCACTAATTTTAACATGACCTTTTTTACAGGCATTGGTAGCTATATTTCTTGTTTTAAAGTAACGAGTGCTCCACAAGTATTTGTCTATCCGCATTCTAATTAAAAATCTTTGTTAAGGTTCTCAACAAAAATAAGGGAAAATTGTATCTTGCGCGCTCAAAATTGAGGTAGATGAAATTAAAAAATATCTGTTTGTTTTTATTAATTGCTACAGGAATATGGTCTTGTAATAATGACGATGACGGCTCTACAGGTGAGTTAGTGCCACCTAGACTGTTGAGCGAGGTTGCCGTTGAAGATGATGCGGAAATACTAGCTTTTTTAAAGAGTCATTTTTATAACTATGAGGAATTTCAAAGTCCACCTGCTGATTTTGATTATAGAGTTCGGTTCGATACGATTGCTGGCGATAATGCTGACAAGATATCTATTTTTGACAGTGGCCAATTTGCTGGGGTGGAATTTGGAACTGAAACTATATCAGTTTCGTCCTCCGAATTTGGAAGAACAGATGGGGAGGTTGTAGATCATAAATTATATTATTTAGTTGCAAGACAAGGTGTTTCCGAATTTAAACCTACCATTGGCGATAATGCTATTTTAAGATATGAAGGTTCTTTGTTCAACGGTGAATTATTCGACTCTTCCATAAATCAACCCGTTCAGTTTAATTTGTCTAGGGTTGTTAAGGGGTTTGGTAATGGGGTTGAGTATTACAATACAGGAATTGGCCCCTTTGAAAATGGTGATGGTACCTTTAACTACGAAGATTACGGAATTGGAGCTATTTTTATGCCCGCTGGTTTGGGTTATTTTAATAATTCTCAGAGTAATTTAATTCCTTTGTATGCGCCTTTAATCTTTAAAATAGATGCATTTTCCTATGAGATAGATACAGATTTTGACGGTGACGGTATCCCTTCTATTTTAGAGGACTTGGACATGAACGGAGATTTGAATAACGATAATACAGACAATGAGGACGAGATATCTACTTTTTCGCCAAATTACGCAGATGCTGACGACGATAATGACGGTATTCCAACAAGAGACGAAATCAATCTTAATGAGGACGGTACTTTTTTATCATTCAAGGATACGGATGGAGATGGTATTTCTGACCATTTAGATGATAATTAAGCAAAAACCTAAATAATAAAAGAGCCCTTTAGATTTTGTCTAAAGGGCTCTTTTATTAGGAGTACATGAAGGATTATATCTTTATAGACAGGCTCAATATCAACTGATTCGGTCTCGTATCTATTCTACTCGGTTCGGCATCCGTTATGTTAGTATTGATAAAGCTTACCTCATTCTCAGAAAATCCCCTTTCGTATCTAAGGTCTAAGCCGAACTTCCCAAAATTAACACCAGCACCAATATTTATCCCTACCGTAAAATCGTTTTCAATGTCATCAATAGTAATTCCATCAAATTTTGTATTCAAGATATATTGAAAAGAGGGACCTGCGAATATATGTAAGGGCCCAATTACTTTGAACCCTAAAAGAACAGGTATATCCAATTTGCTTATATCAAATTCATTAGTGTCATAATCTGATTTGGTCTTAGTATAAACTAACTCAGGCCGCAGATATAGTCTAGAAATTCCTATCGTTCCAAAAATTCCTAGATGATATCCAACATTACTATCCGGATTGCTAATCGCATCGCTAGCAGACTCAAAATAGTCACCGTTTGCACCATAATTAAGTCCCCCTTTAATTCCAAAACCGGAATCTCCTTGCGCTACCATGAACATACTAGTTAATAGCGTAATCGTAATTAAAAATGTTTTTTTCATAATTTCTTTATTTTGATGATTGAGATGGTAATCAATAAGAATACGAGACATCCCATTTCTCATTATACCATGAAAACGGAAAGCCCTGTTCTTTATTGTTTTGGGATAAAACTTGAAAAACAATCACAAAAAACGCTTATTGTACTCAAGTAAATAACCTTGATTGCTTAAATGAATCTTTGCGTTTTTATTAAGTTTTGGGGACGTGTAGTTTATTATCTTTGTAGCTTATTCTTAAGCTTTTGAAATTTACTTTACATAAGACAGATCCGCTAAGCAAGGCCAGGGCGGGAACCATAGAAACAGACCATGGCACTATAGAAACACCTATTTTTATGCCTGTTGGTACCGTGGCTTCTGTTAAAGGAGTTCACCAAAAAGAATTAAGAGAGGAAATAAAACCGGATATCATTCTGGGAAATACCTATCATTTATTCTTAAGGCCCAAGACCCATATTTTACAGCAGGCTGGTGGCCTTCATAAGTTTATGGGATGGGATGGTAATATTCTAACGGATAGTGGTGGCTACCAAGTGTATTCGCTTTCCGCGAATAGAAAGATAAAAGAGGAAGGCGTAAAGTTCAAATCCCATATTGACGGATCTACACATATGTTTACTCCTGAGAATGTGATGGAAATTCAGCGGGTAATAGGAGCAGATATTATTATGGCCTTTGATGAATGCACGCCATATCCTTGTGACTATAATTATGCCAAGCGCTCTATGCACATGACTCATCGCTGGTTGGATCGCTGTATAAATCATTTAGAAAAAACACCTTTAATTTACGATTATACACAGACTTTTTTTCCTATTGTACAAGGGTCTACTTATAAAGATTTAAGGAGGCAGTCTGCGGAATATATAGCAAATGCAGGTGCGGAAGGAAACGCGATTGGTGGTTTATCTGTAGGGGAACCTGCAGAGGAAATGTACGGAATGACCGAGGTGGTCTGTGAAGTACTACCAGAAGATAAGCCAAGATACTTGATGGGTGTAGGAACACCTATAAATATTTTGGAGAACATTGCTCTTGGTATAGATATGTTCGATTGCGTTATGCCCACTAGAAATGCAAGAAACGGAATGTTGTTTACAGCACATGGTACCATCAATATAAAAAATAAAAAGTGGGAAGATGATTTCTCTGCGTTGGATGAGATGGGAACCACTTTTGTGGATAAGGAATATTCCAAAGCCTATTTGCGTCATTTATTTGCTGCAAATGAATATCTTGGAAAACAAATTGCCACGATACATAACCTTGGCTTTTACCTTTGGTTGGTGCGGGAGGCTAGAAAACGTATCCTAGCAGGCGATTTTAGGGAATGGAAGGACAGGATGGTAAAACAAATGGATAAAAGGCTGTAATGCTTTCAATAATAGATAAATACATATTAAAGCGGTATTTGGCGACTTTTGCCTTGATGTTGCTGTTGTTCATCCCCATTGGGATTATGGTGAACCTAGCGGAACAGATTGGTAAAATGATAGACAATGAGGCACCGCTCAATGAGATTTTGTTTTATTACCTCAACTTTACAATTTATATAGGTAATCTATTATTTCCTATTTTTCTTTTTTTATCTGTCATTTTCTTTACTTCTAAACTGGCCAATAACACAGAAATTGTTGCCATTTTAAGCTCTGGTGTTTCCTATAATAGGTTTCTACGACCCTATATGATTGGGGCATCTATTATTGCGATACTTATGTTCTATATGACCATGTTCATCGTTCCTAATGCCAGTCTTGGTTTTAATGAATTCAAATTTAAATACCTTAAAAAGGGAAAGCAGGACCGCATTACCAATAATATTTTCAACCAGCTAAACGAAACCGATTTTATTTATGTCAGTAGCTTTGATCCGGCGAGACAATTAGGCCATAATTTCACCTTTGAACGTTTTGATGAGAACAACGAATTGGAGTTTAAAATATCAGCTGCAAATATAAGATGGGTAGAAAAAGACAGCAACTATAGACTCACCTCGTATGTAAAAAGAACGGTACTTACTGATACTGCTTTATTAGAAAAGAAGAGACGTCTAGACACGGTATTTGCCTTTAAAATTAATGACCTTACACAAGTATCCTATGTCGCAGAGACCAAAAACCTATACGAATTGGACGAGTTTATAAACAGCCAAAAACTGAAGGGTGCCTCAAACATAAATACCTATGTGCTCGTAAAATACAAAAGATGGGCCTTACCATTAACGGCTTTTATTTTGACCATAATTGCCGTTGCTGTTTCTTCCGTTAAAAGGCGCGGCGGTATGGGTGTTAATCTTGCATTCGGAATTCTTGTGGCGTTTGTTTTTATATTTTTTGATAAGGTTTTTGGTACCCTGGCCGAACAAACAGGATTTTCACCCTTGCTTGCAGTGATTATTCCAAATGTAATTTTTGGAGCCTTGGCATTTTACTTATTACAAAATGCAAAAAGATAGGCTAAGTAATCTCGTCCATCTTCATGTTATAGTTTTTATATATGGTTTTACCGCCATTTTAGGAAAGCTGATTTCTATAGATTCTCTGTCACTGGTATGGTACCGCATGGGACTAGCAACAATCTTCATTCTTATATACATTCGGTTTTCTAAATTTAAACTTCGAGTATCCGGTAGGACCATGTTGTGGTTCACTTTCGCCGGTATTGTGGTGGCTTTGCATTGGGTTACCTTTTTTTGGGCAATCAAAGTATCCACGGTATCCGTAGCCTTAGCCATGATGTCTACAGGTGCTTTTTTTACGGCTATATTGGAGCCCATTGTGTACAAACGTAAGATTATAGGATATGAACTTCTCTTAGGTCTATTGGTGATAATTGGTCTCTATCTTATTTTTAGAGTCGAGTCCAATTATATGAAGGGTATGGTTATCGCTCTTATTTCTGCCTTCCTTGTAGCTGTTTTTTCAATAGTTAATGCAAAACTGGTTAAAGAGAATAGGCCATCAGTTATATCTTTTTATGAACTAGGGATAGGCACCTTGTTTTTATCTTTTATTTTGGCCGGTAGAGGAAGTTTTAATATTGATTTTTTTGTATTGAACGGTTCTGATTGGTTCTATCTGATTATTCTAGCTTTAATATGTACTTCTTATGCGTTCATTGCATCAGTAAAAATCATGCGATTACTTACACCTTATACAGTAATGCTTACGAATAACTTGGAGCCTGTGTACGGAATACTGCTAGCTTGGGCTATTTTTGGCTCGGAAGAAAAAATGAATGCGCTCTTTTACGTAGGTGCCTTGATTATATTATTAACGGTTATTGCAAACGGTATTTTAAAGCATAGGGCCAGTATTAAGCAGAGACGGCTCAAAGATTAGGCATTAAAGTTTTATCTTTGCCTAACAACTAACTAAATATTTTTTAGAACTATGGAGTATTTGGATTTTGAACTTCCTATAAAAGAGCTGGAAGAGCAATTAGACAAGTGTATGATTATTGGGGAGGAGAGTGATGTTGACGTTACCGAAACTTGCAAACAGATAGAGAAAAAATTAGCGGAGACTAGGAAGGATATCTATAAGAATCTTACGGCATGGCAACGTGTTCAGTTATCAAGACATCCCAACAGACCTTATACCTTAGATTATATTAAGGCAATTTGTGGCGATACGTTCTTGGAGCTGCATGGGGATCGTACCGTTAAGGATGACAAAGCCATGATTGGTGGTCTTGGTAAAATTGGTGATCAGACATTTATGTTTGTTGGTCAGCAAAAAGGTTATAATACTAAGACTAGGCAATACCGCAATTTTGGTATGGCAAACCCAGAAGGATATCGTAAAGCCCTTCGTTTAATGAAGTCGGCAGAAAAATTTAATATTCCCGTTGTTTGCTTGATAGATACCCCAGGTGCATATCCTGGTATAGAAGCTGAAGAGCGTGGACAAGGAGAGGCCATTGCCAGGAATATAATGGAGATGACACGTCTTAAAGTTCCAATTATAGTTGCAATTATTGGCGAAGGAGCTTCTGGCGGAGCATTAGGTATTGGAGTAGGGGATAAAGTATTGATGTTAGAAAACACATGGTACTCTGTAATTTCTCCGGAATCCTGTTCCTCTATTTTATGGAGAAGTTGGGAGTATAAGGAGATTGCAGCATCTGCCCTAAAACTAACAGCAACCGATATGAAAAAGTTAAAACTTATCGATGAAATTGTAAGGGAACCTGCTGGTGGAGCTCATGCTAACAGAGAAAAGACCTTTGATATCTTGAAGAATAAAATTATTTCCCATTTCGGTGAACTTCAAAAGTTATCACCAAAAGAATTAGTGAAAGCACGTATGGAAAAATACGAGCAGATGGGTGTTTTTAATGGTTGATATCCCATTTTGGCAACCTCAGGAAAATCCAGAGTTTTTAATCTCTGGATTTTTTTTGTTATCAACATAAAATCGTAACTTATTAACAAGCAATGTTAGTGAACTGTGGACATCCTAAATAGGGAATCCAATGTTAACTTACCGTTAATTGCATACTTTCGCACTCATGGAAAACACGAAACCCTTAGTCGGTCGTAAGATCGATAAATCTACTATCATTAACCTTGAAAGGGGTAAAATTCCACCACAAGCTGTTGATTTAGAGGAAGTTGTGATAGGGGCTATGATGATTGATAAAAAGGGAGTAGACGAAGTCATAGATATTTTACATCCAGAAGCGTTTTACAAGGATGCACATAGATTTATCTACGAAGCTATATTCGTTTTGTTCGAAGAGTCGCAACCAGTGGATTTATTAACGGTTTCCTCTCAATTGAAGAAAGTGGGAAAATTGGAGTCCATAGGAGGTGATTTTTATTTGATAAAATTGACCCAAAAAGTGGCTTCTTCGGCGCATATTGAGTTTCATGCACGTATTATACTGCAGAAGTTCATTCAACGTAGTCTAATTAAGATTTCCAACGAAATCATAGAGGAGGCTTATGATGAAAGTACAGATGTTTTTGACTTGTTGGACGCTGCGGAATCTAAACTATACGATGTTACTCAAGGCAATCTAAAACGTTCTGCAGAAACAGCACAGAATCTAGTAATCCAAGCAAAGAAAAGAATTGAGGAGATTGCGAATAAGGAAGGTTTGAGTGGCGTACCTTCTGGTTTTGATAAGGTAGACAAGCTTACCTCCGGTTGGCAACCCAGTGATTTGATTATTATCGCTGCACGTCCGGGTATGGGTAAAACAGCACTTACGTTGTCCATGGCGAAGAATATGGCGGTTAATCACAATATTCCAGTAGCATTTTTCTCCTGTGAGATGTCCTCTGTACAATTGATTACCCGTTTGATTTCTTCTGAAACGGGTTTATCATCGGAAAAACTGCGTACGGGTAAACTTGAAAAGCATGAGTGGGAACAGCTTAATGTAAAGGTAAAGGCCTTAGAAAAAGCGCCTTTATTCATAGATGATACGCCTTCACTTTCTATTTTTGACCTTAGGGCAAAGGCAAGGCGACTTGCATCACAGCATGGTATAAAAATGATTGTTATTGATTATTTGCAACTAATGACGGCTGGTAGTTCTCAAAAAGGAGGGAATAGGGAACAGGAAATTTCTACTATTTCTCGTAATCTTAAAGCATTAGCCAAGGAATTAAATATTCCGGTAATAGCATTATCACAACTTTCTAGGGCTGTGGAAACTCGTGGAGGAAGTAAAAGACCTTTGCTTTCTGATCTTCGGGAATCTGGAGCTATTGAGCAGGATGCGGATATTGTGGCGTTTATATACAGACCTGAATATTATAAAATAGATGAGTGGGACGATGAAGAAAGAACACCTACCCAAGGGCAAGGAGAGCTTATCGTAGCCAAGCATAGGAATGGTGGTTTAGATAACATTAGGTTGAAGTTCATTGGAAACCTGGGTAAGTTCGATAACTTGGATGATTTTGACTCTCCATTCGAATTTCAGTCCAAAATGAATGAAAATGAGGAGAATCCGTTTATCACTAAAAATTTACCGAGTACGAATGAAGCTTTTGGTAGTGATATGAATCGCGGTTTGAACCCGGAAGATGATAACGAAGTTCCTTTCTAGAGAGTATGGTATGGTTATTTCTTAAATTTAAAGGAGCTGGAACAAGGATTCTTTTGCAAAATGTTTAACTTTTTCCCAATTTATTTCCTGTAACTTTATAAAAGAAAATTATACTGGCTAGTGGTAAAACGAGCTGGTGGGTCTTTACTGAGTTATGAAGAAAATCTTATTTTTTTGCTTATTAGTATCTGTGAGTCTCAGGGCATCTTCCATTCTTATACCTATGGATGCCGAGACACAAAAAAATCATTTAAAGGCTTATGGTATTACTTTTTGGGTACTTGCCAAACAACAAAAGGTACAGTGGCTTTTAAATTATAGAGGCGGCTCCTTTTTATTGCCAGATGGCGAAAGCATACGAAAAGAGTGCCAAATACGAGGTGTCTCTTTTGAAATCCTATCAGACGGTCAAGCAAATGCAATATTGGACGAAATAAGTAGTCCCTCAAAAAATCAGGATGCAGTTATTTTGGAAAAATCTCCTAAGATTGCTGTGTATTCGCCTAAAGGAAATCAGCCTTGGGATGATGCTGTAACGATGGCATTGACCTATGCAGAGATTCCTTATGTAACCATTTACGATGAGGAAGTACTAAATGATAAATTGGCATTGTACGATTGGCTACACTTACATCATGAAGATTTTACAGGTCAGTATGGTAAGTTTTACGGAGCTTACAGAGCAACACCTTGGTATATTGAATCAAAAGCGGAATCGGAAAAACTAGCTAAAAAGTTAGGGTATGATAAGGTTTCCGAAGAAAAGGGAGCAGTAGCCTTAAAAATAAGGAATTACGTTATAGGAGGTGGGTTTATGTTTGCTATGTGCTCGGCAACGGATAGTTTTGATATTGCCCTTGCCGCTGATGGTGTGGATATTTGTGAACCTATGTTTGACGGGGATGCCTCTGACCCCAATTACCAAGCCAGTTTGGATTTTAAAAAAACCTTCGCTTTTAAAGATTTCATATTGGAGCGTAGTCCTTTGAAATATGAATTTTCTTCCATAGATATGACCACAAAAAGAGGCAACATTCCTAAGGAGTCCGATTATTTTTCGTTAATGGATTTTTCTGCTAAATGGGATCCTGTACCTACCATGCTCTGTCAAAATCACACCTCCTTGGTAAAAGGTTTCATGGGCCAGACGACAGCGTTTAAAAGGTCTCAAATAAAATCAACGGTATTGGTTTTGGGGGAAAATAAGTTGAATGAAGAGGCCAGATACATTCATGGAATAAAGGGAAAGGGTTTTTTCACCTTTTATGGAGGTCATGATCCGGAAGATTACCAGCATAGGGTAGGGGACCCAAAAACGGAATTGGAGTTACATCCTACTTCTCCAGGCTACCGGTTAATTTTGAACAATGTACTTTTTCCTGCTGCACGAAAGAAGAAGCAGAAAACTTAAAAAATTCAAAACTCAGACACAAAAGCTAAAATTAAAAATAGCAAACTTTTTGTTGTATGCCCAATACTCATTTATAAATTTTTATTTATAAAAGCTTCTCTAAAATCAGTTCTACTCCAGCTTCGTCATTACTAACAGTCATGTATTTTGCAGCGTCTTTAACATTGGGATGCGCATTCTGCATAGCAAAACTAAAATCGGATAAAGCCAACATTTCTAAGTCGTTATTGTAATCTCCGAAAACCATAATTTCGTCTGATTTGATATTATGATTTGCCATTAATTGCTGTAAAGCATAACCTTTGTTTGCATTAGCACTGGAGATATCCACCCAATTTGTTCCTGAAATTTTCACTTGAAGTTGGCTTTCCAATTGTTTTACATGTGGATAAATAAACCGTTCCGAACTTTCAAAATGATAAATAGCAATTTTAATAACTTCTGCACTAACGTTCTCTAGCTGTTCTACAACTTCAAATTCGGTATAGTACTCTTTTAATTTTTCTACAAAAGCATCTGATTTTCCTGTGAGGTAGGCATTTTGTTTTCCACAAAGTACAGGATGCATATCTGGAAAATTCCTTAGTAGTTCTAAAATTTCTTTTATCCGAGTTGCAGGTAATGGTGTAGATAGCAATTCTTTATCTTGTTGCATCACAAATCCTCCGTTTTCAGCTACAACTATGATATCGTCCTGAATTGTATTTAGCTTGTCTACGATACTGTTGTATTGCCTTCCACTGGCGGCAACAAAAAGAATGCCTTTGGATTGGAGTACTTTAAAAATAGAAAAGAACCGGTCGCTTACTTCATGGTTAGAGTTAAGCAAGGTGCCATCCATATCGGTTACCACCATTTTTATTTTGGATAAATCCATCTATTACCTAATTTAGTAGGTAAAGGTATTTCAATAGGAAGGATTGCCCATGGGAATGCTTAAAGTTTTACTTTTATTTAATACGATATGGTATGCAGTGGTTTCAACAAGTAGCTCTACTTCCTGCTTTCTCTAGGGGATTTCATCTAATAACCAATTGGGTGGTGGAGGAGAGTCCAGAGATTTCAAGAATAGATGTGGGAATATGTCAGGTATTTATCAAGCATACTTCAGCAAGTTTAACCGTAAATGAAAATGCGGATCCAACCGTACGAACCGATTTTGAAAGTCATATGAATATAATGGTGCCAGAAAATGCACCTTATTATATACATACCTATGAAGGTCCAGACGATATGCCTGCACATCTTAAAGCTTCTTTATTAGGTTCCTCCGTGCAAATACCAATAACCAATGGAAAATTGAATCTCGGTATCTGGCAAGGCATCTACCTTTGTGAGCACAGAGACCATGCAGTAGGAAGAGAATTGGTAATTACACTATTTGGGACCTGATACGGTTTAAAAATACGGTGATGTTTTCAAAAGTTATGACTTTTAAAAAATCCATAAGGTACTAAAGGTGTGTTTAAAAGAGAAGTATACCTTTTAAGGTATAGAAGGCGATAAGCAAAACGAGAACAATTTGATAGCTTGGGTGTAATTTAAAGTAGCTATTTCTATGAAATAAACTGACATATGGAACAAAAAAATCCGATTCATATGAATCGGATTTTTTAAAGTGAGAGATATATTGTTTTATTTATTTTACCTGATCTACAACGGCTTTAAAGGCCTCTGGATGGTTCATCGCCAAATCAGCAAGAACTTTTCTGTTAAGTTCTATGTTGTTAGCTTTTACTTTCCCCATAAATTGAGAGTAGGACAATCCGTGTATTCTGGCACCCGCGTTTATACGTGTAATCCAAAGGGCACGAAAGGTTCTTTTTTTGTTTCTACGATCTCTATAAGCATATAACATTGCTTTTTCAACCG
>CAZDOW010000038.1:0-31954 GCA_964507115.1 uncultured Maribacter sp. | reverse complement strand
GGTTTGGAAATTTAGTTCTTTCAAAATTTCCGTTGTTATCGATTTTATATGGCAATGCAATTTCATCCAATATTATTTTTTTGGATTTATCTAATTGTGAGGAAGCGGAATGCTTTAAGTTCAGTTTCTTAATGACCAAGCTGTCGACCCATTTATCAAATTTTAGTTGTGTTGCTGTCTCCACAACATCAGATAGCATACCATAGAGAAAACCATTGTACTTATATTTAGTTCCAGGAATATTTTCAGCAGTGTGAGTTAGATGATGCTTTAATAAAATGTCGTCACGTTCAGGTTGATAATTATTCAAGAGAAAGGAATACTCTGGCATCTCTTCATTCAAATATCTGTGTATTCTTATGCAACTTTCCAAATAATTGGGATAATAGTCTTTAATTTTCCAATTAAAATCAATTTTATCATTTTCTATAAGGTGCATAAAAATTGTTGAAAAAATCGGTTTGGTCAATGAAGCTATTCGTAAAGGTGTATTTCCTGTCATTAGAATTCCTTGCTCAATGTTAGCCATTCCAAAACCTCTAATTAGATGTATTGAATCATTGATGGAAATTCCTATACTAATTCCAGGTATTTTATATGCTATTCGCAAAGAGTCAACTTGTTGTTCAAAAAAGGAACCAGGTGGTTGTTCAAACTGAGCAGTTTTATCTCTTTTATTTTTCTTATTTGACTCGCACGAAACAAATAATATACAAAGAAGGAGGAATAATTTATTCATAATTTGTTTTTTTATATTGTAGGCAATACATAAATAGGTGTAAGTTTTGATGCGAGCAACTAAAATACAATTTTTCCATTAAAGCTATATTTTGCTAGGTTTTAGAAAGTTTTTCAAGAGTGATATTTTTTATATATCAAATTTGTTTTTTTAAAAAGTGATATACGAAATGATCATGATTGGTGTACAAAATAAAACTGTGCATTGTGGCAAGAAAGACTGCTGTAAACTAGTTGTTTATTCTGCAATTAGTATGCATCCAAGAAACTTAGGTATAACTGCGCCAGAGCATTTAAAATACGAACAGAAAGCAAACTAGGTATATGTGTATCGCAGAAGGGAGTAACAAACGTTTATGAAGGGTATTTAAGAACACATGACTACATGGGCACCTCCATTAACAATACGCTAGCTTGGCTAGCTGCGTGCAAGGTAAAATTGGTGGTATCCCAAATCCCATAACCATCCCTTTCGTTTAGTTCTTGCTCGTTAACGCTTACTTTTCCTTCTAGAACAAATAGATAAACTCCGTTTCCTTTTTTGTGTACCGCATACGACCCAGTTTTATTGGTGTCAAACTCGCCAATACTAAACCAGGCATCTTGGTGTATCCAAACTCCTTGATCGTCTTTGTTAGGCGATAGAATTTGATAGAAACTATTTTTGGTGCGAATATCCTCCAAAGAAATCTGACCGTAGCGCGGCGTAACATCAGTTGTTTTTGGAATTACCCATATCTGAAGAAATTTTACCTCCTTATCCCTATTCTTATTGTACTCGCTATGCGCGATTCCGGTACCCGCACTCATGACCTGTACATCGCCTTGTTTTATGACAGTAGCATTTCCCATATCATCCATATGCTTTAGGTCGCCCTCTAGCGGAATGGAGATGATTTCCATATTCGCATGGGGGTGGGTGCCAAAACCCCGGCCGCCGGTAACGGTATCATCATTGAGTACACGTAACACGCCAAAGTTCATACGCTCTGGGTCGTGGTAATTGGCAAAACTAAAACTGTGGTAGGAGTTGAGCCAGCCATGGTTAGCATGCCCTCTTGTTGTTGCTTTGTGAAATAGTGTTTTCATGTCAGTACCTTAGTTACTTAAAAGTCTTTCAATTTATTTATTTCTTACGTTTTACAAAGGTATTTATACGTTAAAATCCCTATTCCTAGGCCAAAATACCAATATAGTCCTAAAAGTAGGGTAGGTGGTGGTTTCAAATGTTTTAGCTATTTAAGAAGGGCCATTTACGATGAAATTAGTAACGCATTTTTACGTTCGTACTGTTGGTATAAACACATTTATAAAATGAATAAAACGATCCTTTTGCTAACTTTTCTTTTGGGTTGTACAACCGTTAAAGGCCAAGCTACGACAAATGCAGCCAAACATGTAGGTGCTGGCGCAGTTATTGGTGCCGTTGGTGGTTATGCGGCTCACAAAGTTTTTAAAGGTAGTCGCGGTTGGACTTGGGCCGGTGCTGTTGGTAGTAGTTTGGCGGCAGGTTTGGCAAAGGAAGCATACGACCAATCTAAAGGAGGGGTATGGGAAAATAACGACGTTGTATACACTGCAATTGGAGGTGTTATTTCCGGTGTAGTCCTAGACCTGATTCTGGATAGCAGAAGAGGCAGAGGTAAGCGCTGCGGTTGTCTCGCTTTAAATTTAAATTATAGTAATACAGATTTTACAACTAATTTTGAAACCGGTTCTGGCGATATAGTAGCGGCCATACAGGCCAGTCATTTTATAAATTCTGGTCTATAGCATACCTCTTGCTTTTATTTCTAAATATTTGTTTATCGTATTTATCGTCAGCTCTTCTGGTTTGGTCAAGATAGTCTGTATTCCATAACGTTGGAGTTCTTTTTGCATCAATTTTTTGTCCAAGGAAAATTTCTCTGCAATGGTCTTGTGGTATATGGCTTGCAGGTTTTCTGCATCGCTAGCAATAAGTTTTTCCAATTCGGTATTCTCAAAAAAGATAACAACAAGTACATGTTTTTTTGCTAGTGCTAAGAAATAGGGTAACTGTCTTTTTAAGGCGGATATGTGCTCAAAATTGGTATACAGTAGTAATAAACTTCTTTGGTTTATTTTTCGTTTTACATGGCCGTACAAGGCACCAAAATCAGAATCGGAAAACTCAGTATCTATATTGTACAACGTTTCCAGGATGTTATGGAGATAGGTAGGTTTTTGTATGGCGGGTAAATAGGTTTCTATATTTTTTGAAAAGGCTACCAAACCTGTTTTATCATTTCTTTTTAAGGCCACATTAGTGAACGCCAATGCGCTATTAATAGCATAATCCAGTAGTTTAAGACCGTTAAAAGGCATTTTCATTACCCGGCCAGTATCAATTATGGAATATACGGGTTGTGATTTTTCATCTTGATATTGGTTCACCATCAACCGGTTCTGTTTTGCTGTGGCTTTCCAGTTAAGGGTTCGGATATCATCTCCTGGTACATATTCCTTTATTTGCTCAAACTCCTGTGTGTGTCCTAGTTTACGTATTTTTTTTAGGCCAATGTTAGACAAGCGGTTGTTAATAGCAAGAAAATCGTATTGCTGCATTTGGATGATAGACGGATACACCGGTACCATCTGGTCTTTCTGAAAAACAAAACGTCTTTTAACGATGCGTAGTGGCGAAGAGGCATATAGATTAAGATTTCCAAAAACATATTCGCCACGGTCCACGGGTCTCACCAAATATTCAAAAACTTGTTTTTCATCTTTTATACAAGCTATACGATGTATAAAATCTCGTTTTTGGAATTGAACAGGGAGTTCATCAATCAGAATAATGCCTGTTTTAAATGGGTAGTGTGTAGTACATGTAATACGAATCGAATTCAAATCACTATTGGAGAGTTTTTTAGGTAGTACTCTTTTAGCTTCTACAGCTTTTCCTGTGCCGTAAAGCAGAAAAATATCAAACAGAAAAGCAGCAACCAGTAGCAATATTAATAACCATGCAATAGGGTACAACCATTTGAACCAAAAGGAGAGTATAAAACAGGCAGAAAGTACCGCCAGATATCTAAAAAAAGTGTTATGTATGTAGAACGATTTTAAAAAATGCATCTATCTGGGTATTTCTACACTTTCCGTAATCATTTGCACCACATTTTCCGTGGTCATCCCTTCCATTTCGCGTTCTGGGGTTAAAATTACCCTATGGTTAAGTACAGGAATCAGCGCTTTCTTAACATCTTCTGGGGTAACAAAATCCCTACCATTAATGGCTGCAAAAGCCTTAGCGCTATTTAGAGCCGCAATAGAAGCCCTAGGTGATCCTCCTAAATATAAGTGTGGGTGGTTTCTTGTTTTTGTAATGATATCCGCAATGTATTTGAATATTTTTTCCTCCACTACAATTTCTTGTATCTGATTCTTAAATCCTAAAAGCGCTTTGGGAGTAAGTACATTTTTTATATTTTCTTGTGGCAAGATTCCTTTACGCTCGTGATGCGTTTTTAAAATTAACACCTCTTCTTCTACCTTTGGGTAGTCTACTTTTACCTTAAAAAGAAAACGGTCCAATTGTGCTTCAGGTAGGGCATAGGTGCCTTCTTGTTCTATAGGGTTTTGTGTAGCCAATACCATAAAAGGTGCTGCCATAGGGTAGGTTGTGCCGTCCATAGTAACCTGGCGCTCTTCCATAGTCTCGAACATGGCCGCCTGTGTTTTTGCCGGCGCTCTATTGATTTCATCGATTAGGACAATATTTGAAAAAATAGGCCCTTTTTTAAACTCGAATTCCGAGGATTTCATATTAAAAATACTGGTGCCTAGAATATCACTAGGCATAAGATCTGGTGTAAACTGTATGCGACTAAACTCAGTTTTAAGGGTCTTGGCGAATAGTTTAGCGGTTATGGTCTTTGCTACACCAGGTACGCCTTCTATTAATACATGACCGTCTACCAAAAGGGCAACAATCAAAAGTTCTATAAAGTTCTCTTGACCTATAATGACTTTACCTAGTTCTTTCTTTATTTCGGCTACCGCCTGTAGCAGGCCTTCTAAAGGAATTCGGTTATTAAAATCAAGATCGTTATTGGATTGCTGTTCGTTATTTTCCATCAGCTTTTGCTTTAAATTTTTGTATTAAGGTATTTAGTTTGATTATATCTTCGTCTGTTAACTGTTCACTATCCCTAATTTGTTCCATAAAGGAAAACAACTTGGATACAAATTCTAAAGAATGGCCGCTCCGGTTTGCCAGATTTCTATAAAAGTCATCTTCTTTGCTAATCTTACCCAAATAATAGTGGGAGCGAAGCCAATCTAGGAAGTAATTAATTTTATGCTCGGCAATAGATTTTTGATCACTTTGTACAAAGTACATGTCTGAAATAGTTCTGGTAAAATCTAAAGTCCTATTCTTTAGCGGTTGCACTATAGCAATAGCTCTTTGCTTTCTTTTTCCTTCAAATATCACATAGATTATAGCGCCGAATAATGCAATATAGTATGCCCATTTAAGCTCTTTTGTATTCAGGAAAATGTACATAGGAGAGCTGTAGAAAGATTTTCCACTCTTATAATGATTGTCCAGATAAATGGGCTTGGTATCATCCAAATAAGATAAAAGTCCTGCTGTATAGTCCTTATTATTCTCTTCTTGGAGTATAAAATAGTTGGTAAATGCCTCCGGAAAGGTAGAGAGTATAATGCTCCCTTTCCCAAACGGATGTTGCAGTACATTTAGCTTATCGCCATTGTTTTGCTCAGAGAATGTTTCTACAGTACCTAAAACTGTTGTAGTCAAGGTGTCTATTTCGCTAAAAAAAGGTGTAGCTGTATCACGGTCAAAAATAACCGAATCGGTAATTTGAAGCCTTGGATTTACGAGCTTGTGTACCTGTTTCTGACTTGTTTCAAACCCGCCATACAATCGGTCAAGGGTCAATCCTAAAGTGTCCTTTAGTTTTTCTTCAAAACTTTTTGATGCTATGAAAAGGGTATTGCCTTTTGCTGTCCAGTCCAACAAGGCGTTTAGCTCAGCTTCATTAAACTGAATCCTATTGTTAATAAATAGATACGTACCGCTTAGGGTATCACTAGTTTTTATAAACTCAAAAGGTGAGGTGTATACTTGTTTTAATTGATCTGAAAAAAGGTCCTCCATGATGGTGTTGACTACCAAAGTGCCATAAGGAATTTTATGCGTGGCCACATAGGACTCAAACCAATTAATATTCTTTGGCTTACTGTATTGTAGTAGCATAAAGGCGGCCAAGGTAAGTACCGCTATGACAATATATATGGTCCCTTTTTTACCCATTTGTCAATAACTTTTTTAGGGAAAGGAAGTTGGCTTCTGCTTTTTGGTATTTTGTCTCGTCTATAGGAAATTCTCCATACCAGAAATAATTGTACAGCCGTGTACAAGTAGCAAAAGGTTGTGCTAATTCTTGCTGCTGCAACTCCTTGGTATAGTCCTCATTCGTTTTTTGTGGCTCCCATGTTATCAACTCTTTTTCAGTCATCAGTTGCAACATATATAGGTAATAGTACCGCACGGCCAAACGATAGTCTTGTTGCCCTAGAGCGTTTTGTATCAGTTGCTGTATATCTTCGTTTTTGATAATATGTTCTTCCTCCGATAACGCAACTATAGTCTGATTTTTTTTGGCATGCATAACGGCTCTCGCATTTACATTTACGAAAAACTTAATAAGGATAAATAAAAGTACCGCTAAAAGGATATAAGGGATGATTTCTAGAAAAACACTGAATACTCCCGCGGCTTTTTCTACTCCAAACAGCCATTCAAAGAATCTAAGTATGGTGCTGGTAATCCAATTTTTAAACGAAACCCACCAATCTGGCGCAGTACTTTTAATTATTTCATAGTCAAAATCTGGGTTGTCCCTAAACTCCTTTAATTGGTTTTCCTGTATGTGTTTAGTATTAATGTTGGCCGTGTCGTTTTTAATTGTTGGTATGACTTCCTGTGCCCATACCGGACAGTAGAAAAGAAAACATATCATACCTATTACAAATCCGTGTTGCATTCTTAGTTCTCCCGTATTTCTCCTAGGCTTTCTATACGCTCATAGGTGCCTGTAAAATTCTTTTTTTCGTTGAGGTTGAAGTAAATAAAAGCTCCTGCAATAATACTGATGAGGTTCAGTAAAAACTTAGCAAGCGTGCTAATGACATTCAAAACGATATAAATTGGGTCCTTGAACATGTCCATCATCCCTTCTGCATCAATTTCCCCAGAAAATACACCCATTTTTATCCATTGGTATATGGCTGCTGGAATTGCGAAAACGTACGTGGTTACTGCAACGATGATGCCTATAACGAATATAGTAACAAATGTCATCCACCATTCATCCTTAACCAAGGTAAAACTGTAACTATAGGCATCGGAAGCACCCATTCTGTTATACACCAAAATACAGAAAGAAAGAGATAGGGGAACATACAGGTAGATTCCTGGGATGATGCAAAACATTAGGCCAATAAAAAAAGAAAGTCCCACCAGAATACCAAGGCCTATAAAACTCCAAAAACTGTCATACACCTCTTGCCTTATCGTTTCAAAATCTGTCGTTCCTTTGCCGTTTGCGTAGGATTTAATATAATGCAACACGGTTGATTGGGACATGGTGTAAACGGCAACCAAGGATACTATATAAAGAAAGCCTACCACAGCAGTTGTTACAAGATTTTCGGCATCCATATCATAATCAAACACCATCAAATTAAGGGAGTCCCCCGCAAAGTATAAATAGAGTACTAGGGTAGCAATCATTACCACCAAGAAGGGCCCTACAATTTTAAAGAAAGTATTGAAAAAGGGCTTAAACTCGTTACGGAAAAAAGTAAAGGTGTCGGATAATACGTCGCCTAGTTCGCGCTGTTTTTTAAATTCAATATAGTTGGTCTTCATGTACTTTTTTGGTTTTTATTCAATTGATATGGATAAATAACATAATAGAATATAATGAGTGCTAATGATGTAGTAATAATGAATATGGCAAGCCAGTCGGGCATTTCGGTATGTCTGGTTACAAAACCTTCTAAGAACCCAGCGATAATAAAAAAAGGTACTGTGCTTAGTATAATTTTAAGACCGTTTTTGACACCTCGTTTAAAGGATTCTAATCGGGTATACGTACCAGGAAAAAGCATACCATTTGCTAAAACGAGTCCGGCGCATCCTGCAATGATGATTACCGAAATTTCTATGGTACCATGAATCCAGATGGTACGCATAGATTCCCATAACAAACCTTTCTCATAAAAGAAGTATTGAAAGCTACCCAACATAATCCCGTTTTGTAACATCACTATAAGTGTACCAATGCCCAACAAAAAACCATACACAAACGCCATAAGTGCCACCCGGATGTTATTAATGGTAATCCCCATGAACATGTTAAATTCCCCCATTTGTTTATAGACAGCCATAGGGTCTCCTTTTTCTATATTTTCCAAGGTCATGTTTACATAACCGTCCCCCAATATAGAACGCACAAAATCTCCTTCGTTAGCGGCGGAGAAAGCACCAACAAATGTAAAGAACCCGAAGACTAAAAAGGCAATGAGTAATTCTCTATGGTGTTGTTTGAACATCATAGGAAATTCTGTTTTCCAGAAACTGATAATCCTGTTTTTAGATTCGCGTTTGGTCCTGTAAATTTTTTGATGCGCTTGGGAAGCCAATGAATTTAGGTAACGTTCAGTATTACTAGAAGGGTAGAACGTCTTCGCATAGCTCAGATGATCTGTAATTTCAACATAAAGCTCTGACAATACATTTGGAGAAAAACTCGTTTTGTTAGCCAATGCGCTTTCAAAAGTTGACCATTTGTCCTTATTTTGTTTTACAAAAGCGGCTTCGCGCATTAACTTTGTGGTTTATACCAAAGAAACAAAAGAATGGAACAATTTCAAATAGAAACTGCTCAAAATATAAGCATAGATCAAAATACGGCGCACTTGGGAGACCGCATGCTAGCCTTTATAATAGACTCCCTTGTTATTGCAATTTATTATGTGCTTATGATTTGGGGTTTACTAGCTTTGGAAGTTGATCCTGGTGATCAATGGGCCATTTTTATGATTATGGGATTACCTGCTTTTCTATATTATTTAGTGTTGGAGACTTTTATGGATGGAAAGACCATTGGAAAACATTTAATGCAACTTAGAGTGGTAAAGTTAGATGGCTCCAAACCAGATTTTTCTAGTTATTTTATGCGTTGGATTCTAAGAATAGTAGATGTATCTATAAGTTCTGGAGGCGTAGCTGTATTTACTATTTTAATGCGTGGCAAGGGCCAGCGGGTTGGGGATATAGCTGCAGGTACCACTGTAATTAGTGAAAAGAAGCGTGTTTTTTTAAAAGATACCTTGTTGCGTGAGTTACCGCCTGACTATGTGCCTCAATTTCCTCAGGTTACTGTTTTTAAAGATAACGAAATGGGAACAATCAAGGACCTGTATGACAAAGCAAAACGTAATGGTAACCATAATGTAATTCTATCATTAAGCATTCGGATAAAAAAGGTAACTGAGATTACAACTGACCTCCAACCAACTGATTTTGTAGATATTGTTCTTAAAGATTATAATTATTACACCCAACAACTCTAAGCTATGTTTTATTTGACAATTGATATTTTAGGAACTGTAGCTTTTGCTATCTCTGGCGTTCTGGTGGCTATGGAGAAGAAGCTAGACCTTTTTGGAGTGCTGATTATTGCATTCGTTACTGCCGTAGGAGGGGGCACATTGCGGGATTTATTAATTGGGAATACCCCGGTAGGTTGGATGACAACACCTGTTTATATTATAACGATTTCCATTACGGTCATAACTGCCATTTTATTTGTAAATAAGCTAAAGCATTTTAGGAAATCCTTATTTCTTTTTGATACTATCGGAATTGGTTTATACACCATGGTTGGGGTAGAGAAAGGTCTTAATGTAGGACTTTCTCCAGTAATGTGTATTATTTTGGGAACGATTACAGCAAGTTTTGGTGGCGTAATACGGGACATTCTTTGTAACGAAATTCCAGTAATCTTCAGGAAAGAAGTCTATGCTACCATATGTATTTTAGGTGGGATTATTTATTTTGTTCTCATTCAGTTTCCTTTTGATAAGACCTATGCTTATGTAGCTGCCATACTTTCTATAATTATAATGCGGTTGTTGGCGGTACGATTCAAAATTTCCCTACCCAATATCTATAAGAATTAATTTTATGTTTTAGTAAATAGTATAAAGTGAATAAAACTAAAAGTGGTTCATTTTTAGAGAGTTGAGGTAGGTTCAATAATAAAAAATGAACGGTTTTTGGTAAACAGCATGTACTATAATTAAAAATCATTGCCGGGAAGTACAACGAAGTAATCTGTTATAGTAAAGAGCTAATTTTGCTATCTGAATTTGAATTTTATTCACTTATTCAACAACCTCGGCTTTTAGGATATAGGTATTCTGTTGCGGCCAATCTCCTTCGCCCAGTGGCTGACTATTTATCTTGTCTACCACATCCATTCCTTCTATAACCTTACCAAATGGAGTAAAATCCCCGTCTAAATGATAGGAGCCAGGTTTGGTGACTACAATAAAGAATTCGAACGGTGACGCAAGCATATGAGGATTGTTAATTTCGCTACTAGGCATAGAGATGGTTCCCCTGTGGTGTTTATACCCTTTGTGGCTATCGGGTGGCAAGAGATACCTGCCAATGGCCCCGCGTTTTTTTGCGGTTTTGGTATCGTCAGAATTTCCACCCTGTATTATAAAATCTTTGACTACCCTATGAAACTGTGTGTCATCAAAGTACCCTTTTCTAGTCAAGTAAATAAAATTAGCTTTGTGGTAAGGAACCTTATCGTAGAGTTCCACCACAAAAGCTCCAAACCTGGTAGTCATCCTAACCTTGTTGACCTTTAAATTTTGTTGATATTCAAAAAAGAAATCAATGACATTGTCGTCTGTGAGTTTAAAAGCCTCTTCCTTTTCTATTTGCTTTTGGGTATTCGGTGTTTCTATACTCGTAGTATCTGCTTTCTTATGTGGCTCTATTTCTGTAGTGTTTATTTTCTTAGGATTATCTTTACATCCTATCAAAACAACTACTACTATATAAAAAGGTAGCCAAATTTTTGTAAAGCGCATGGATTTCATTTTGTTTGAACAACAGATATCAAAAATAAAAGATCTGCCACTACCGGGCGAGGCTTCTCACTATAAAATGGTTCCGGAATTTCGCATTAACGAACTCCAAGAAGCAAAATTGAACAAAGAAGCACCTAGAAAGGCTGCTGTAATGGCCTTATTCTACCCAAACGAAAAACAAGAAACACATTTGTTGTTCATTTTAAGAAAAACCTATAAAGGTGTGCATAGCAATCAAGTTGCTTTTCCAGGAGGCAAAGCGGAAAAGGAAGATGCTGGTTTAAGGGGTACCGCGTTAAGGGAAACCCATGAGGAAGTAGGGGTGCACCCTAATGACATTCTTGTCTTAAAAGAATTAACTGAAATTTTTATTCCTCCAAGTAATTTTGATGTACAACCTTTTATCGGCCTATATAAAAAACCAAAACCTTTTGTGATTCAGGAATCGGAGGTCGCCGCGCTTTTAGAGGTTTCGCTTACCCATTTTTTATCAGATGAATGTATAACGACAAAAAACATAACAACTTCGTATGCTACAAATGTTGATGTACCTGCCTTTAAATTAAATGGTTACAATGTATGGGGAGCAACTGCCATGATGTTAAGCGAGATTAAGACACTATTAAAACAAGTGTTATAATCCTTATTTCTTATTTTAGCAGCTATGGGATTTTTCAGTAAGAACCCTTTTGGGCATAATTTGTTTATAAAAAAGTGGTTGATTAGGATTTTGGCGGTCCTAAGTCATCAACGTTACAAGCGTTTTAATAAGTTGGAGATAGAAGGTTCTGATATTATTCGCAGCTTACCCGGGAACAATGTGCTTTTTGTAAGTAACCATCAAACCTATTTTGCAGATGTTGTGGGAATGTTTCATGTATTCAATGCCAGTTTAAGCGGACGAGAAAACTCGATTAAAAACCTTGGTTATATCTGGCAGCCAAAATTGAATATGTACTATGTGGCAGCTGCTGAAACCATGGGTAAGAGTCTGCTCACTAAGATTCTAGCCTATGCTGGATCTATAAGTGTTGAACGAACGTGGCGTGCCGAAGGCAAAAATGTAAATAGGCAAGTGAAGATGAGTGACATCTCTAATATTGGAACAGCCTTAAAAGATGGTTGGGTCATTACCTTTCCGCAAGGGACAACAACACCATGGAAACCTTTAAGAAAAGGGACCGCACATATCATTAAAAAATACAAGCCTATTGTAGTGCCTGTGGTAATAGATGGTTTTAGGCGTTCTTTTGATAAAAAAGGGTTACGTGTAAAGAAAAAAGGAATACTGCAGTCCATGGTCATTAAAGAACCTTTGGAAATTGACTACGAAAATGAATCTACAGAAGCTATTATAGAGAAATTAGAGTATGCCATAGAACAACATCCTTCGTTTTTAAAGGTGATTTCCAAGAAGGAACTACTTGCTTTTGAGGAAGAAAACAAAGAGCGTAAGTGGCGTAAAAGAAAAAATTCTTAAAATTCCAACTGTTTTAATTCAGCGTAGTTTTTATTCAGTTTTCTTAACAAGAGTCCATAAAGTAAATAGTATACCCCACCCATAAATAGTGTGAGTAGTATCCCTAATATACCTATGGTCAACATAAGAGTAATTTTCAACTTTTCTGGTGATAATTTTTCTAGACCCTTCTTTAATTCTGGAAAAACATGAGTTATGTCCTCGTTTAAATACACACCAATAAGCATGATCATGATGGTAACCAAAATCATGGAAAGGGAGAATATTACATAGTGTTTAACAGTTTTCCTAGTCTTAATTATTTTTCTCATTAAGTTTTTGGAGTTGTCCAAGACAGATATTTCCTTAAACCTACGATAGAATTGAAAAATAAAGTAAAGGGCAACTGCATAGATAATGAGGGATAGTGCAAAAAGATAATTGGAGACTCCAATCTGGTCATAGATTTGCATTGCTTCGTCCATAGGAGGTACGAATATTAGAAGTTGCGGTAGCGTAAATTCTAAAATGCTTATGATAAGAATCCATTTTACAATAGAAGATGATTTTTTCCAAATCATCTTGTGGATTTCCTCATAGGAAAGTTTTGGCAAATCTGCTGTTTTTTTCTGCCAGTCTTTTTTTAATAATTCCAATTCATCCGTCATAACTCAGGGATTCAAAATGGTTCTTAATTTTGTTTTTATACGGTTCATTTTCACCCTAGCGTTCACTTCTGTGATACCCAAGGTTTCGGATATTTCCGTATAATTTTTATCTTCTAGGTACATAAATACCAATGCTTTGTCTATATCTCCCAATTGCCGTACCGCCTTATACATCAATTTTAGTTGTTGCTCTTCGGTTTCATCATATTCATCGGCCTTAATTTTAAAAATAACAGATTCATAATCTTGCGTATCAATACGCCTTTTAGATTTTCTGTATAGCGTAATAGCCGTGTTCAATGCCACGCGATACATCCAAGTACTAAATTTTGCTTCGCCTCTAAACTTCGGATAGGCCTTCCATAGCTGTATGGTGATTTCTTGGAACAAATCGTTATGGGAATCCCGATCGTTTGTATATAAGGTACAGACTTTATGGACAATGTTCTGATTGTCCTGTAACTCCGTCACAAATTGATGTTCCAGTTCTTTGTTCACTCTTAGTCGTTGGTTATTGTTGCATTAGTATACGAAAGACCTCCTTTGTTACAATCTTCCCTTTTTTATTTTCAAGGAAAATCACTTTTCTGAAGATCCTATGGTCCAGGGCGGTTGCCCTGTTACCAAGTAGTGGAATGTACTTAGAGTTTCTCCTCCTCTTTTCTCCAATTCATTTTTTGCCAAACGTATTAATTTTGCATCTATAATGAGGTCAATGGCGGTTAAGGCCAATAACAGGTATTATGAATTTGTTTTTCATCGGAACAATTTCTATTTGACTATTAATGTTTGAGCATTTGTTCTTTTAAATTCAGAATTTAAGTCAAGTTCGGTAACTTTTAAACTATCGAGTTTATATATTAGGGTGAATTTCACATCGGTTACATTGATAAAGGAGGTGTACAAGGTCCCCAAAGTTCTTCCACTTTTATCCTGTCTTGGTGTTTGGGCAGCAGGTGTTATTGCTTCACCTATCATTTTTAAATCTGTAGGAACTTCTAATCCTTTTAATCTATTCAGGTTTTCACCTATAGCTTTATAGCTATTACAAGGATATCCATCCTTTTTTGGAGCTAATAATAGAAAATTCGTGATATTCAATTTATTATGCTGGATAGGTATTATTCTTTTTTTAAAACCTATCCATTCTACTATAATAACATTTCCGTTTGCGTCGCAAAATAAAATAGGTTCATCTGGTAATAACAAGTCAATATCATCAATAAATTACAATGCTTCTTTTACGGTTTTAAGTTTTGATAATACTTAAGCTCCGATAGTAGTATTAAACTTTTTTCGACCTTTTATTTGTTGCTGATGTGGAGTTACTGCTACATTATAAAAAAGACCTACCTCATTGATGTCGCCTTGGGCAAAATCATCGCATCCATACCGCAAAAGGGCTGGTTCATTTTTTGAGTGGGGTTCTATTTGAATATAGGGCTGAATTTCATAACAATAATCTTCGTTATTGGCGACATAAATTTTACATGTTGCCTGGTCTATATAATAAAATATAGAACATGCTTTGGCTGTTTTTGATCAAAAAAAGTAAAGAATAGCAAATAAAATATCCACTGTCGTAACAAGGTAACTGTGTATTTAATTCATCTTAAATATACTAATAAACCTTGTATTATTTTCCTAAAAATAGTACGATTGTTTAATTTTGTCCTATAGATTGATACTATGAATATACCCCTTTCTAGCGCTCCCCGAATTGTAATTATTGGCGGAGGCTTTGGTGGCGTTTCGCTAGCCCAGAAACTAAGTAAGAAGGAAGTGCAAGTAGTGCTTTTGGATAAAAATAACTATCATTGCTTTCAGCCTTTGCTGTACCAGGTCTCCACTGGAGGTTTAGAGCCAGATTCTATAGCATACCCCCTTAGGAAAGTGCTTATAGGTTACAAGAATTTCTTTTTTCGGTTGGCCGAAGTCCTAGAAATTCAACCTGAAAAAAAATCCATTGAAACTACGATTGGACCCTTATCCTACGATTATCTTGTTGTTGCCACAGGGTCGAAAACTAATTTTTTTGGTAATTCCGAGCTCGAAAAGAACGCCATGGCCATGAAGACTATTCCGCAGTCATTGAACTTGCGTAGTTTGATTTTGGAAAATTTTGAACAGGCTTTACTTACAGATGATTATCATGAACGTGATGCGCTCATGAATTTCGTCATAGTAGGCGGCGGCCCAACAGGAGTGGAGTTGGCAGGAGCGCTGGCCGAGATAAAAAAGGGAATATTGCCAAAGGACTACCCGGATCTGGATACTAGAAGGGCAACTATAAACCTTATCCAGAGTGGCGACCGCATCTTAAACGCGATGAGTGAGATAGCTTCTGAGAAAGCAGAGGAGTTTTTAGAAAAGTTAGGAGTCCAAGTATGGAAAAATGTTAGAGTCACAGGATATGACGGTAAAACCGTTACTACAAAAACCGATTTAGTCTTTGAATCTGCCACATTGGTTTGGGCAGCAGGTGTAATGGGCGCTACGATTAAAGGACTAGATGCAAAAGAACTGGTTGCGGCCGGTAATCGCTTGCCGGTTAATAAGTACAATCAAGTAATTAACCATCCAGAAATCTTCGCTATTGGGGATATTGCAAGTATGGAATCGGAAAAATACCCAAATGGGCACCCCATGATGGCGCAACCTGCCATACAGCAGGGAAGACTTTTAGGAGAAAATATGATTAGGTTAATAGATGGAAATACACTTAAACCCTTTAACTATAAAGACAAAGGTAGTATGGCCACTGTGGGTAGAAACAAGGCGGTATGCGATTTGGAACATATAAGGTTTCAAGGAGTTTTCGCATGGTTAGTTTGGATGTTTGTCCACCTATTTTTTCTTATTGGTTTTAGGAATAGGGTAGTTGTTTTTGTTAACTGGGTCTACAACTATATTAAATTTGATAGGGAGGCAAGATTAATCATACGTCCGTACAAAAGGGATTACAGTAAGTTTAGGGACTAATCATTCAACCATTGTACTACTTTCTTGGATGAAATTTGTTCATTACGGCTGCCAAATGGCTTCGGTCTACATGCATATAAACCTCGGTCGTGGTAATGCTTTCATGGCCTAACATTTGCTGAATTGCCCTAAGGTCTGCACCGTTTTCTAATAAATGGGTAGCGAAAGAATGCCTGAAGGTATGCGGACTTATGTTTTTCTTCAACCCAATTGTTTCAGCTAAATTCTTAACAATGGTAAAAACCATCGCTCGTGTTAGTTGTTTGCCCCTTCTATTCAAAAAAAGAATGTCCTGAAACCCATTTTTAATGTTCAGATGCACCCGTATTTCCTTTCTGTAGATAGTAATGTATTTTTTATTGATAGTACTAATGGGCACAAAACGTTGTTTATCGCCTTTTCCCGTCACTTTAATAAAGTCCTCTTCAAAGTATAAATCACTTAGTTTAAGACCAATTAGTTCGGAAACACGAAGACCACAACCATAAAGGGTTTCTAGCATGGCCCTATTACGCTCACCTTCCGGCTTACTTAAGTCGATTGCTGCTATAAGTTGATTGATTTCATTTTCAGAAATCGTATCTGGAAGTTTTCTTCCAAGTTTTGGGGATTCTATTAAGTCAAGCGGATTATCCGTTCTATAGTCCTCAAAGACCAAATAATTAAAAAAGCTCTTTAAGCCAGATATAATGCGTGCTTGTGATCTGGGGTTTACCTCTTTGGCTACCTCATAAATAAACCGTTGAATGGTGTCTTTTTCTATACCTATAGGGGATTCATTAATCTGATTTTCTTCTAGAAAATGTATTAGTTTTTCAATATCCCAAGTGTAGTTTTCAATAGAGTTTGTAGCTAACCCACGTTCCAGTTTTAGGTAATGTTGGTAGTCTATTAGCCCTTGTTTCCATTTCATGTTTAAATATACATTTAATTGTTCACTAGCGTTTTTAAGACCCTTTTAAAACAATAAAATAGTCTTTAAGAATGATGTAATAGTTTTGTTTGGATGTTTGTTTTAAATCAGAAATCAATAACTTTTGTAATCTATTTCTAACAAAAAAAGAGGTTTTTACCACTATAATAGTGAAGGTTACAACTTAAATTATTGAATGGGAACATAGATTGTATGTTTGTTTTCGATAAACCAACCAAATAGATTTGACAAATGAAAGCATATATTTTTATAGTATTTTTAGTATTGACTTCTTTTTCAGTGCATGCCCAGGTCGACAGGACCAGTTTCAGAGCTGGTTTGAATGGCGGAATGGTTATTGGAGATTTCTCTGAAGCCTATAGTTTGGTTCTTGGGGTAGATATTGTTCAACATTGGGGTATTTCGCGTGAGTTGGATATTGGAATAGCTACTGGATTTTCAAATGCCTTTGGTGAAAAGGAAAAAATATCTGCTGGCGGGGTAACCATAGAAACAGAATTTGACAACATACAATTTATTCCTGTTGCAGCATCGATTCGCATATATCCAACAACAGGTTTTAAACTTGGAGGTGACATAGGGTATGCCATTGGAATAAATAAAGGAAACGAAGGAGGACTCTATTATCGCCCTAGCCTTGGAGTGGATATAAATGGGGGAATCACAGAACTAAATATATCTTATATGGTGGTTAACGATGATGTTACTTTTTCCAGCGTCTTGTTTGGCGTTCTTTTTCTATTTTAATTTAAAAACAATATCTTATGAATAGTTACGTTTTAACAATCAATTTAAAATAAAAATGATGAAAAAATTAGTAGGGATTGCCGTTTTTGCCCTTTGTATTAGCGTTTCGGTTAATGCACAGGAAGGTTTTGCCGTTAAAGCAGGAATAAATAATGTAACTGCCAAGGTAGATTTAGGAGCGTTCGGGGATGTTTCCAATAGTGAACTAGGCTTCTATATTGGTGGCGGTTATAATTTTGCAATAAATGACCAGTGGGAAATTGAGCCATCAGTGTTATTAAGTATCGTAAGTGACCTAACAGCACTTTATATTCCAGTAATGGCTAAATATAAAATTGGAGAAGCTTTTAATATTCAAGCTGGGCCACAAATTAATTATCTTTTAGAAGATGTTCCTGATGGTGCTTTTGGTCTTGATTTGGCTGTTGGTGGTGGATACCAGATAAATGATAATTGGTTTGTTGAGGCACGTTATGGTTTTGAAATCAGTAGAGGCGGGGATTTCGGTGAATCAGTCGATTATAATACCTTGACTGTTGGTGCTGGTTACCGTTTTAACTAATAGCATACCTTATAAAATATTTGAAAAGCGAAAACAATTGTTTTCGCTTTTTTTTATGCCCTTTTTTTATGCTTATTTTTACGGTATGAAGTTAATTATAATCAACGGGCCTAATCTTAATTTACTTGGGAAAAGAGAGCCAGATGTGTATGGGGATAAAACGTTTGAGGATTATTTCTCAGAACTTCAGTTTAAGTTCAAAGATGTGCAGTTGGAGTATTTTCAGTCAAACATAGAAGGGGAGCTCATATCCAAATTACAGGAAATAGGATTCACTTATGATGGTATTATCTTGAACGCTGCTGCCTACACACATACCTCTATAGGAATTGGTGATGCTGTTAAGGCAATTGAAACCCCTGTGGTAGAAGTCCATATTTCCAACACCCACAAACGGGAGGAATTTAGGCATGTTTCCTACATTTCTTCGGGTGCTAAAGGGGTAATTTTGGGTTTTGGCCTTCAAAGTTATGACTTAGCCATACAAAGTTTTCTGTAGCTTGGTATATAGTCCTTGTCTAATTTACGCAGTGGCCGGCTTCAAATACTTCTGTTCTATATAAAAAGTGGCAAAAGGCAGTAGGGAGGCAATTCCAAAAATGATAAATCTTTTTACACCCCATTTTTTATTGAAGCAAACGAGCAGAGCCAAGGCTATAAATGCAATAAAAAGCACTCCGTGAGCATATCCAACGACCTTGTTGGGCTCTGGAATTTCTGCCCAATATTTTAAAGGCATCGTAACTCCAAACAAAGCCAGATAAGAAATTCCTTCTAAAATCGCCGTAATTCTGAATAGTTTTAACATCTAAGCATCTTTATTATTTGCTTTAACTCGGTTGTATTATTTTAGTCTAGTAAATAGTAAAATAGAAAGGGTGACGATGCTACCGTCACCCTCATATTATGTTGTTTTATTAAAGATGAATTACTTCATCATATGCGTCTGCTACAGCTTCCATTACCGCTTCGCTCATAGTAGGGTGGGGGTGTACAGTTTTCAAAACTTCATGACCTGTAGTTTCCAGCTTTCGTGCTAAAACCGCCTCTGCGATCATATCTGTTACTCCAGCTCCTATCATATGACATCCAAGCCATTCTCCATATTTAGCATCAAAGATGACCTTTACAAAACCATCGGATGTGCCAGAAGCTTGTGCCTTTCCACTAGCCGAAAATGGAAATTTCCCTACTTTAATATCTAAACCTTGTTCTTTAGCCTGCTTCTCGGTTAATCCTACAGAAGCAATTTCAGGACTACAATAGGTGCAACCGGGGATGTTACCATAATCCAATGCCTCTGTATGTATTCCTGCAATTTTTTCAACACATAAAATACCTTCTGCAGATGCTACATGCGCCAAGGCTTGTCCTGGGGTTACATCCCCAATAGCATAATAGCCTGGTATATTTGTCTGGTAAAAGTCATTTACTAAGATTTTATCTCTATCTGTTGCAATACCAACATCTTCCAATCCTATGTTTTCAATATTCGTTTTAATACCAACAGCGGAAAGTACCATGTCAGCTTCTAAAACCTGTTCCCCTTTGGCCGTTTTCACTGTTGCCTTAACGCCAGATCCAGAAGTGTCTACCCCAGTTACCTCAGCAGAGGTCATTATTTTAACGCCCGCCTTTTTAAAACTACGTTCTAGTTGTTTGGAAATATCCTCATCTTCAATGGGAACTATCCTTGGTAAATACTCTACTACGGTAACGTCCGTTCCCATAGAATTGTAGAAGTAGGCGAACTCAATACCTATGGCTCCGCTACCTACAACAATCAATTTTTTTGGCTGCTCCTCCAAGGTCATTGCCTTTCTATAGCCAATAATTTTTTTACCGTCTTGGGGTAAACTTGGTAATTCTCTGCTTCGAGCTCCAGTGGCGATGATAATATGTTGACCACTGTATTCAGTTTCCGTACCGTCTTCCGACTTCACAGATACTTTTTTGCCCGGTTTTAAGGTTCCATATCCATTAATAACCTCAATCTTATTTTTCTTCATTAGAAACTGAACACCCTTGCTCATTCCATCTGCAACACTTCGACTTCTTTTTACTACTGCATCAAAGTCCTTATCTACCGCTTCCACTTTTAATCCGTAATCTCCAGCATGTTTCAGGTATTCAAATACTTGAGCGGACTTCAATAAAGCTTTAGTAGGGATACATCCCCAATTCAAACAAACCCCGCCAAGGCTTTCTTTTTCAATGATAGCGGTTTTAAGTCCTAATTGTGATGCTCTAATAGCAGTAACATAACCTCCTGGCCCACTACCCAAAACAATAACGTCGAAAGTGCTCATATTTTTAATTTTTTAATGTTAAAACCCAAGTCCTTTTGGGAGCGCTACAAAAATACAAAACCAAGTTTGAAGGACAATGATCTGGTTGAAAATTAAAACCGATGTTTTATGATTTTAATGTAAATCCTAGGGGTTGAATTTTCCTAAGTTAAATTCATTAGAATCCCCTTTGGGAATAGATAGTGAATCCCATTCCTTTCCCTTGCACATTTTTCCAATTAGAACTATTTGCCCCACATGCGCTGCATAATGGGCTAACTGGCGGTTTACTGCCTCAATAATGGTATGTTCTTCGTTTCTTATCTTGATTATAGTGTTAAAATTGCCGCTGTCTATTTGGCTTAAAGCGGCAAATAAACAATCCCATCCAGCATTCCAATAGGCTATTGTTTCTGCTTTATTTTTATGCGGCTCAATAAACTCGTTTTCCCGATTACGCCATAGTTTTTCTCCGTCCTCAGTCAAAAAATTAGTCCATCTACTAAGCATATTACCTGCCAAATGCTTAATAATTAGCGCAATAGAATTGTCTGTTTTATTGTAGGTCCAAAGTAAATCTGCATCCGTAAGCTGTTCAAGTGTTTTGTCCCCCAAGGTTTTATACCTTTCAAATTCAAAACAGGCACTTTTTATGTAGTTTTCATAGCGTACCATTCCACTTAGTTACTTGCTAGGTACAAATTTTAGGGCTACCCCATTAATGCAGTGCCGCTCTCCTGTTGTTTCAGAGGGTCCATCCTCAAATACATGGCCTAGGTGGCCGCCGCAAGTTGCACAATGTTCTTCGGTTCTTTTGTAGCCTACTTTATAATCTACGTCATACGTAACATTGTCTTCAATTTCTCTATCAAAACTGGGCCAGCCGGTACCAGAATCAAACTTGTGCTCACTTTTGAATACAGGTGTATCGCAGCCTGCACATACGTAAACTCCTTCTTTTTTATTATCTAAAAATTCGCTGGTAAACGGATTTTCTGTAGCAGCCTTCCTTAGTACGTAGAATTGTGCATCGGTAAGTTGTTTTTTCCATTCAGCTTCAGTTTTACTTATCGGGAATTCTTTTTTTACTTCAGTTTGCGCTGTAGCTTTTGTTTCTGTTGCCGCAGGTTCCTTTTCTTGGGAAATTCCTTTGCAACTCGTGGTCAAAATTAGGATGGTAACTAATAGGGAGTATTTCATAGGGATTTTTCTTTTTAGTCTTTTTTCTTTTCAATCCTTTCAAAGATACAGCACTTAACATAAGAATCCTGTTACTGTTTTCTTAAAGATTGGTTGGTAAAACAAGAAAAACGCCCCATCAAAAAATGATGGGGCGCATTGTAAAACAGTTTATGTCAAATATTAATCTAGTTTAAATTTTTCAATTTTATCTTCTGTAATACCTAGTCTTCCAAGAACCGAGTACATATTAGACGTGTCCAATTTTCCTTGGGTCAAGTCCGCAGGTAAGACTGCAATTCTAAAAACTTGGTTGTCCGTATCACCTGGCTGTAGGGATGCCAAATTAAAATTGGATTCCAAAAATATGTTTACATCTAAGAAGGTATAGTCGTAGTTGTATTGCAAGAGACCTTCATCAAGAATTCGGGTTTGAGGCATCAATCTCCATATATCTATGGCTTCTCCATTAGAATCTTCTGTCTGTTCCCATAATAGATATACAAGTACAATGTCGGTCTCAAAGACTTCTATGGTTTGGGGGAATTCATAGAATATGGCATAATCGTTTTCAGGGGCAAACGAGCCTTCAATATCAATAACTTGGCCTAAAATATTCACGCCATCTTCTCCATCAACTCCATCAAAGCCATCAAAGCCATCAAATCCTGGGGGTCCTTGAGGTCCTTCACAAGAGATAAAGAGTAACGCCATTAAACTACCTAATACTAAACTAATTTTTTTCATAATATGTTGATTTTTTTGGTTTATTAACTATTTGTTATTTAACTGTTTTCAAAAAGCGTTCCAACTTTTAATTTTTACCAAATTAATAATACTCGGGATGGTACACATCAAGTAAAACAGCTATATTCCCCTAGTTATTGCAAAGTTGATTAGATTTACTAAACAAATATAAGATACCTATGTCCAAAGTAATTGTGCATTCCTTGTTTACAGATTTTGATATCGACCTATTCAAAGGCGGAAAACACTATCGTTTGTACGACAAACTTGGGTCTCATCCCATTGAATTAGATGGCATAAAAGGAACCTATTTTGCCGTTTGGGCACCATCAGCAAAAGCGATTTCCGTTGTTGGTGATTTCAACGGTTGGAACCACGAGGAACATGTTTTGAATGTACGCTGGGATTCTAGTGGTATATGGGAAGGGTTTATCCCTAATATAGGTCATGGTGAAAAATATAAGTATAAAATACAATCTAACAATCAGGATATTTGGACAGAAAAGGCAGATCCATTTGCCAAACGATGCGAGCATCCACCTAAAACTGCTTCGTTAATTTGGTCCGCAGAGTATGCCTGGAAGGATTCCGATTGGATAGGATATAGAAAGGAGAAAAATGGCCTAGATAGACCTTATTCTGTCTATGAGGTGCATTTAGGTTCTTGGAAAAGAGATGCAGACGGGAATTTTATGACGTACAGGCAGTTGGCAATTGATCTAGTAGGTTACATAAAAGAAATGGGGTATACGCATGTGGAATTTATGCCCATTATGGAATATCCATACGATCCTTCATGGGGCTACCAGTTAACTGGCTATTTTGCACCAACAACTAGGTTTGGGTCACCTGAAGATTTTAAATTTTTAGTAGATGCCTTTCATCAAAATGATATCGGTGTAATTTTGGATTGGGTACCTTCTCATTTTCCGGAAGATGCACACGGACTTGGGTTTTTTGATGGCTCTCACCTGTACGAACATCCAGATAGAAGAAAGGGCTATCACCAAGACTGGAAAAGTTTAATTTTCAACTATGGAAGAAATGAAGTTCGGGCTTTTTTGATTAGTAATGCTTTGTTTTGGTTGGAACAGTTTCACATAGACGGATTACGTGTAGATGCAGTTGCATCAATGCTATATTTAGATTATTCTCGTGAGGATGGAGAGTGGGAGCCCAATATATATGGAAATAATGAGAACTTGGATGCTATATCTTTTATACGTGAATTAAACCAAGAGGTGTATACTAGCTTTGATGGTGTACAAACCATAGCGGAGGAATCTACCGCATTTTCCGGAGTTTCGAAATCAGTTGATCATGGTGGCTTAGGGTTTGGGATGAAATGGATGATGGGTTGGATGCACGATACTTTGGAGTATTTTCAAAAAGAGCCAATCTATCGAAAACATCATCAAAATGACCTTACTTTTAGTATGACCTATGCGTTTACCGAGAATTTTATGCTTCCTTTTTCACATGACGAAGTGGTATATGGTAAACAATCTTTAGTCTATAGGATGCCTGGAGATGAGTGGCAGCGTTTTGCTAATTTAAGATTGCTATTCGGATATATGTTTACCCATCCGGGAACCAAACTTATGTTTATGGGTGGAGAGTTTGGTCAGACAGGTGAGTGGAATTTTCAACAGAGCTTAGATTGGCACTTACTTGAATATGAGGGTCATTCTGGAGTACAGCAATTTGTAAAGGATTTAAATCATACGTACAAAAACTATCCAGCGTTATACGAGAAACAATTTAGTAGAGAAGGATTTCAATGGATAGACTATAGTGATCATGAGAATTCTGTACTTACCTACATTAGAAAAGGGCACGATCAAAAGAACGACTTAATTATTGCTTGTAATTTCACCCCTACTTTAAGAGAAAATTATAGGATTGGGGTTCC
The DNA here is from genome assembly GCA_964507115.1 of uncultured Maribacter sp. Taxonomy (GTDB): domain Bacteria; phylum Bacteroidota; class Bacteroidia; order Flavobacteriales; family Flavobacteriaceae; genus Maribacter. The sequence continues at coordinate 7,568 of CAZDOW010000038.1, read as the reverse complement.
TAAGAACGGAAAATTAAAGGAAATTTTAAACAGCGATGATAAAAAATACGGTGGGTCGGGTTATCTAAATGCCAATATCCAATCCTCAACTAAGGCTTGGCATGGCCACAAGAAGTCAGTAGAAATAACTATACCTCCCTTAGGTATTGTTATTTTAAAGTAGCTTTAGTTACCTAAAACGTTATAGTGTGCGATTGCTCGGATTATATTTCGTAATTCCGTGTGAATGCACTTTTTTTGTTACTTATTTAAAACATTTTAGATAATGATTACGAATACAGAATTAGAATATAAGGGTAATTTGTACCCTAATCATATAGTTGATTTTAAACAGGACACCGATAAGATATACTTTACCACTGAGAATGGTGTAGTGTTACAGATTACCATATTAAGGGGTAGTCTTATTCGCTTTAGGTACGCCACAAATTATGTATTTGAACCCGACTTTTCCTATGCCATAGATCCTGAAGCAACTTTAGGTTATAGTAGTTTAGAGGTGGTGGAAAATGATACCGAGTATATTGTAGAAACGGCCAGAATGCATATTTTGGTAGATAAGAAATCCTTGCGTATCCAAATATCAGATTTGGAAGGAAACATTATCAATGAAGATGAGATTGGTTTTCATTGGGAGGAAAACTATGAATATGGTGGTAGTACCGTAAAAATGAGTAAAATTACCCAAACCGGAGAAAGTTTCTACGGGATGGGAGATAAGGCTACACACAGTAATCTAAAAGGTAAACGTGTTAGCAATTGGGTTACAGACCAATATGCATATGGTAAAGACCAAGATCCATTGTATAAAGCCATTCCTTTCTATACAGGACTTCACAAAGGACGTGCATACGGTATTTTTTTTGACAATAGTTTTAAGACACATTTTGATTTTGCCCATGAGCGGCGAAATACCACTAGTTTTTGGGCAGATGGTGGTGATATGAACTACTATTTCTTCTACGGCCCCGAGATGTCCAAAGTAGTTTCCGGCTATTCTAATTTAACAGGTACACCAGAAATCCCTCCTATGTGGGCTTTAGGGTACCATCAATCTAAATGGAGTTATTATCCAGAAAGTAATGTAAAAGAAGTTGCCAAAGGGTTCAGAGATCAACAAATTCCTTGTGATGCTATTTATTTGGATATTGATTATATGGAAGGCTTCCGATGTTTTACATGGGATAAGAACCATTTTCCAGACCCTAAGCGAATGATAGCTGAATTGGAGAAAGATGGTTTTAAGACCGTTGTGATGATTGATCCGGGAATAAAGATAGATAGAGACTATTGGGTATATAACGAGGCTTTGGAGAACGGTTACTTCTGCAGAAGGGGAGATGGACCTTTGATGAGTGGAAAAGTATGGCCGGGCGAATGTAATTTTCCTGATTTTACAGATCCAAAGGTACGAGAATGGTGGGCAGAACTATACAAGGAATTTATGTCCGATTTGGGTGTTCATGCCGTGTGGAATGATATGAACGAACCTGCCGTAATGGAGGTGCCTTCAAAAACGGCACCTTTGGATACTCGACATAATTATGACGGACATCCTTGCACCCACAGAAAGGCCCATAACGTGTATGGTATGCAAATGGTACGGGCAACGTATGAAGGTGTTAAGAAGCATGTGTACCCCAAAAGACCATTTGTAATAACTAGGGCAGCTTACGCTGGGACGCAACGCTACGCATCAACTTGGACGGGGGATAATGTGGCTACATGGGAGCATCTTTGGATTGCGAATGTGCAGATGCAGCGAATGTGCATGAGCGGTTATTCGTTTACAGGATCAGATATTGGGGGCTTTGCAGAACAACCTAATGGAGAACTATTTGCAAGATGGATACAGCTGGGGATTTTTCACCCTTTTTGTAGAGTCCATTCCAGTGGCGATCATGGTGATCAAGAGCCATGGTCCTTTGGTACTGAGATTACAGATATTGTTCGTAAGTTCATAGAAATGCGGTATCAATTATTGCCTTATTTGTATACCATGTTTTACAAATATAGTAAGGAACAAAAACCAATGTTACAGTCTTTGGTTCTTTTTGACCAACAGGATACACAGACCCATTTTAGAACTGACGAATTCATATTTGGAGAACAAATATTAGTTTGTCCAATACAGGAGCCAAACGCAAAGGGAAGAAGAATGTATATTCCTAGAGGTAGGTGGTATGATTTTTGGACAGATGAGGTTGCAGAAGGAGGAAAGGAACGTTGGGTAGCTGCAGATTTAGATAAGGTGCCAATTTACATAAAAGAAGGTGCTATTATACCTAAATATCCAGTGCAGCAATATGTAGGGCAATTACAAATCAAAGAACTGATTTTAGATTCCTATTTTATGATAGGTACGGAATCATCAGAAGTGTATGAGGATGCTCAAGATGGATATGACTATAAAAAGGGTAGGTACTCGCTACGTAATTTTAAACTGACTGGAAAAGATAAATCGGTTACCGTACAACAGTTTAAACATGGAAGTTTTGTAACGGAATATGAAACGCTAAAGTTTAATTTTCATGGTCTACCATTTAAAATCGATAAAATTGTAGTAGATAACGAAGAGGTATCTCTGAAATCGGTAAAACCAAATGGAGATCAAAGCTTGTTAATAGATAAAAACTTTACCGTATTACATATTACAGGAAAATAATATTTTTGTAATTTCCCAATACTAAACACTAAAATAATGAAAAAAACAATATTAATTTTGACTCTGTTTTTGAGTGTTTCGGCGTGTAAAATAAATCCTTTTACGGGTCAAAAAACATTGAATTTTCACAAGAATGCTCAGATATTTCCAACGGCATTTGCACAGTACGACCAGTTTTTGAGCGAAAATAAAGTGATAACTGGTACGCCGGAAGCCAATATGATTACAAGGGTAGGCCAGCGTATTTCTTCCGCGTCCGAACGTTGGTTAACGGCAAACGGGTATCCGGGATATTTAAGTGATTACAAATGGGAATATAACTTGGTAGATGATAAAACCGTAAATGCCTGGTGTATGCCTGGTGGTAAAATTGTTTTCTATACCGGTATTCTTCCTATTACACAAACCGAAACGGGGATAGCCGTAGTTATGGGTCATGAAGTAGCACACGCCTTAGCAGATCATGGTGCGCAACGCATGAGTGCGGGCACGTTACAGCAATTAGCAGGAGTAGGGGTGGCAGTTGCCACTAGTGGAAAAAGTGCAGAAACGCAAAATGCTTGGATGCAGGCTTATGGCATGGGATCCCAAACATTGGGAATGCTGCCTTTTAGCCGTGGCCATGAGACAGAGGCCGATCGTATTGGGTTACAGATTATGGCCATTGCAGGTTATAATCCTTATGAAGCTGCGGAATTATGGAAACGAATGAAGGCAAACAGCGGAGGAGAGGCACCACCAGAATTTATGAGCACCCATCCATCTAATGATACCAGGATCAATAATTTGACAGTTTGGGCACCAGAAGCTGCTGCTGAAGCCGCTAAGTTTGGGGTTACGGAATTTAAGTAAAAACGAATACAAGTTTTATTGTATATTGAAAGCCGTTCTTATCTAAAGAGCGGCTTTTATTTTATACTATGATCAAAACCATACCAGCCAAAGGAAGTAAAAAATTATTGAATGCATGGGCCTTTTATGATTGGGCCAATTCTGTGTATGCGCTTACGATAGCTTCCTCTATTTTCCCTATTTTTTATTCAGCCTTGTTTACAACAGATGATGCCTTGGTAACCGCTTTTGGTTTTGACATGAAGCCAACGGTACTTATTGAGCTGATTACGGCATTTACTTTTTTGGTTGTTGCGGTTTTGTCTCCTATTCTCTCTGGAGTTGCAGATTATGTAGGTAATAAGAAAAGCTTTATGAAATTCTTTTGCTATGTGGGTGGTACAGGCTGTATTGGTTTGTATTGGTTCAGTCTGGATCATATTCATTTGAGCGTTCTTTTTTACTTTATGGGACTTATAGGGTATTGGGGAAGTTTGGTCTTTTACAATTCTTATTTACCTGATATTGCTTTTGAGGAACAACAAGACAGTATTAGCGCCAAAGGCTTCTCTATGGGATATATTGGTAGTGTTTTTCTTTTGCTGTTTAACTTGGCCATGGTTATGAACCCGCAATGGTTTGGATTTGATATTGGGACTACGGAAGCAGAACTGAACGGTGCCAAATTTGAGGCAATGAAAATTTCCTTTATAACCGTTGGATTATGGTGGATGATATTCAGCCAATATACCTTCTACGTGCTACCAAATGGAGCCGGTAAGGTGCACAAAGTGACAAAGGATATACTATTTAATGGATTTCGAGAACTACGATTGGTTTGGGAGCAATTAAAACTCAATTTACCTTTAAAACGCTACTTAACTGCCTTTTTTGTATTCAGCATGGCGGTACAGACCATAATGCTAATGGCAGTTTACTTTGGAGAAAAAGAAATTTCCTGGGCAAGTGATAGTGAAAAAACCACAGGGCTAATTATTAGTATTCTGGTCATTCAATTAGTTGCCGTAGTAGGTGCGGTAGTTACCTCAAAGGCTTCTGCCAAGTTTGGGAATATTAAAACCTTGATTTTTGTCAATTTTATTTGGCTATGCCTATGCTTTTATGCCTATTTCATGAAGACGCCCATGCAATTTTATATTGCAGCCGGGTTTGTAGGTCTGGTTATGGGAGGAGTACAAGCTTTGGCGCGATCTACGTATTCCAAGTATTTACCAGACACGGATGATACCACCTCATACTTCAGCTTTTATGATGTTGCCGAAAAGATAGGTATTGTTATAGGGATGGTCATTTTTGCCGTGGTGGACCATGTGAGTAGTATGCGTTATGCAATACTGTTTTTATTCTTATTCTTTTTGGCAGGGATTTTATTATTGCTGAGGGTACCAAATAAAAAGTCCCTTATTTAAAGGGACTTTTTTAGTTTCTGATTGTTCGCTATATTGATGTTAGTCTTTTGAAATATCTCCAGATCCTGCTGTTTTTGTGTCTAGCTTTTCTGGGTTTCCTCTGTAGGTAATGTCCCCGGATCCCGAAACTCTTGCCTTTAGCATCTTATTTGCCGTTACCTTTATATCTGCAGAACCCGAAACGGTGGCCTCTACATTATCGGCCTCCAAATCAAAAGCCTTAATATCCCCACTCCCAGAGATAGTAGCGGAAAAATCCGTAGTATTTCCACTAAGGGTAATATCACCAGAGCCGGACATGCTAGCATCGACAGCACTGGTTGCTATATTCAAGGTAATATCACCAGACCCAGACATGGCAGTATCCAATCTGTCTGTTTTTATCGTTTTTTTACCTACAATGTCACCGGATCCGGATAACGAAATCGAATTTACGTTTTCCACGGGTACGCTAATTCGTATACCGCTATTCCAATCAGACGGTTTAAGGTTTACATTATTTTCTGTCTTAATGATTAGTTTACCATTCTTAACTTCGGTGGTAATGTATTCCAAAAGATTAGATTCTCCTTCCAAGGTCAATTGTCCTTCTTTTCCATCTACTAAATCCACATCGAACCATCCCGAAACTGCGATGGCATCATAGTCTTTAGTAGATCTTTCTATAGTTACTTTTTCTCCGTTACCCTTAATTTTCTTACCCCATTGTGCAGAGCAGGATACTGTGATTGCGAATACAAATGTTACTACTATCGCCTTTTTCATTTTGTTGGTGTTTTAGACTTGCGATTTCGCAAGTTGGTTAGTGTTATTTTTTTGTGAAGCTAATGCCCCCGTAATCGCTGTTCAATGTTATTTTATTACCGCTATTTGGGCTTCCGTAGTAGCCTTCATAGTGTTTTGAAGAAGATTTCTCCGTACTAATGTTAATATCAAAATCATCCTTGCCGCTAACCCCTGAATAACTAGTAGTTATGTCAAAATCAAAATGATATTGTTCGTTATATCCTATTTTAATACCCGTGTAATCTGTTCTTATGGAAACATTTCCGGCATCTTGTGCAAGTTCTTCTATCCTTACAGAACCATAATCTGCATTTATATCTACATTGCCATGTATGGTACCTAACTTTACCGTTATATAATCTCCGTTTCCGCTAATATTGTTGGCCTCCCCAATTGCTATTTTGCCATAGTCGCTGATATATTCTAGATTTTCCATTTTATCGATAGTTGCGTTGGTATAATCTGTATTTATAATCAAATTACCCGCCTTTTCAATGGTAAAACCAGAATAGTCAGCCCTTATTTCGCCACTATTAATATAACCGATGGTAGACTTAGAGGTATAATCAAAATTAAGCTGATTATTCCTACCGTGCAGTTCGCCAATTTCTAACCTACCGTAGTCACAATTTATTTTTGCATGTCCATCTACACGATCTAGGATTATATTACCGTAGTCGTTGTCTAGATTTACACTATTCTTAATGGGAACTTTTATTGTGTAGTTTATCTGCATGTTCACGTTGTTATTCTTGCCCCAGTTCCAACCCCAGCTACTGTTCTTTTCGCCATAAGTGGTCTTCGCATATACCACACTGCTACTTGCATCAAAGTTTACAGAAATTTCATCTAGTTTACGTTGTACCTTTTCTTCGTTGTTGCCGTTTGTCTTAATATGTACCTCTATGACAATTCTGTTCTCGTTCCAAGAGGTAATGTTCAGATTGCCATAATTGTTGTTCACTTTTAGTAAGGCGTCCGCATTTACGTTGAACTCCTTTTTTATGGTTTTCTCCTTGGTATATTTGCCTCCAAATTCATCATTATTTGCCACTAAGAATATAGGGCTAAAGGCCAGTAGTAAAAGGGTATATTTAAATAGTATAGTTCGCATCATTATATTTTTTTATATTTTTAATAGATTCAATTTGTTCAAGTACATCGTGTAATAAATCAATTCTTATCTGAAAATTGGTAATCATAGCGCTAAGTAACATTTTATGGTTACCGCCTTCTAACAGTTCTTTTTGCAAGCGATTATAATCGGTTTCCAAATTTTTGAGCTGTATCATAGTGTCCGAAATTATTTTTTGTGTTTCAGGACTACTTTCCTTTTGTAATTCACTTATCTGTTCCTCTATAAGACTTGCAAAATAAAACTGGCTATTAGAAACTTCGGGAGATACTTTGGTTACTTGTTCTTCCAATGAAGAACTCTGATAGAACATCCCAATACTTGCACCGAAAACCAGAGCTACTGACGCCGCTATGGACAAAGGTTTCCACCAAGATGTTTTTTTAACCACTAAGGTAGCAACTCCATTTTCTAAGTTCAATTTTTCTAAAAAACGTTCTTGGTGCCCTTTTGTTGGTTCTTTTATGTCAAAAGAATCTTTTAAACCTCCAAAGAACTCCTCTAAATTATCTTTTTCCATCAGTTCGTTATTACTATTTTTTGTCTTAAACTTTCCTTCGCCCGTGATATCGTGGTACGGCAATTTGCGTAACTTATATTCATAATTTCACTAATTTCATCATAGTCAAAACCTTCTATTAAATGTAAGGTCAAAGAAATTCTGTAATTATCTTTTAAACGATTCATGGTTTCCATCACTTTTTGAGCCTTTTGTTCTGTA
>CAZDOW010000037.1:0-32166 GCA_964507115.1 uncultured Maribacter sp. | reverse complement strand
CCAACGCACACTAATTTTATTGGCAAGGATCTCAACTGTTTAGTATTTTCTATCATATGTCGAATATGGTATGCTAATTGCCGTATGTCACGTATAATATATCAATATGAAATTAAAAAATCTACTAATAATTATAGTTATGTTAACTTTTGGAGCCAGTGCTGCACAGCACACCTTGCGTTTGTCTATTGAAGGTGTTGCATCTGCCGAAGGAATGGTAAGTGCTGCGCTGTATACCGATCAGGAATCATTTTTGAAGTTTGATAAGGTATTTAAGGCTGTTTCGACAAAATCGGAGAAAAGTGTTACCAATATTGTTGTTAAGAACATACCAGACGGGGACTATGCTATTGCCATTTTTCATGATAAAAATGGAAATGAAAAACTGGACACCAATATACTAGGAATCCCAAAGGAACCTGTCGCTTTCTCCAAAGCAAAAATGAAAATGTTCGGCCCCCCAAAATTTAGTGAATGCGCCTTTCTAGTAACCGAGGATACCGAAATCACCATTGTCTTAAATGATTAGAGGACACTACGGCTTCTTTTCTATGCGTAGCTTGACAAAATGAGTTTATGTGCACATGGATTTGCTTTATCTAAAGTGTATATTTGAATAAAAAGAATAATGGTTTTATTAGCACAATGTATCGGCGCACTTTTTGGAATTACGGCCATTATGCTCGGTGCTTTTGGCGCGCACGCCTTAAAGAAAATAATGACCCAAGAGCAATTGACCAGCTTTGAAACGGGCGTAAAGTATCAAATGTATCATGCCCTTGTGTTGTTAATGCTAAGTTTTAATCTGAACTTGGATACCTCCTTAGAAAAATACATGGTGTATTGCTTTATTCTAGGGACTTTACTATTTTCCTTCAGTATTTATGGCCTTTGCATTAGTGGGGCAAAAGGGAGCAAATGGAAATTCTTAGGCCCACTTACTCCTCTAGGTGGATTACTTTTGGTTGTTGGTTGGGGGATGTTATTATATTCCTTTATTCAGAATTTCGTTTAACGTCTCAAGTACATATTACCATTAATGGTATTAAGGCGCAGGGTGTTTTTGCCTTCCGCAACTATCCCCGAAATTTTCTGACCTACATGACGGTCTTTGAAATTGAATTTCAGTTCTTTATCTGCATAAATATCTCCATGAATAGTTTCGGCAACTAGATTTGCATTTTCCATGCGTAAATCTATCTCGCCGTTTATTGTGGTCAAATCCAATATTCCAGCGTATTTTTTGATTGTAATATCACCATTAATCAAATCAGCAGTAAAATCTCCTTCAATGTTATCCGAAGACAGGTTCCCATTGATACTACTAATTTTGAGTTTTGTGTTTTTTGGAACATAGAGCACGTATGTAAACGTGTACCAGTCGCCGGTGTTGTAATACCGTTTTTTCTTATCGCTATTATTCACGTTCCATTCATCTTGAAATTTCTTGAATACACCTTCGGCTTCTGAAACTATATTGATTTTATCCGATGTTTGTTGGATATTCAAGTTGTAGGCATCCAAAAACTTTCCGTCTTTGGTGGTAATAGTAGCCTTAAGATAAACCGTGTTTTTATCCCAAGTGCGGACGTTAATCTCAGAAGCAAATTTTAGTTCCGCCTCAACATATTGATTATTAAAATCAAGAGTTTTTTCAATGACTTTTTGTGCGTTTACTGTTTGGCTGATAAAGCCTAGGAGCATAATTATGATACATTTTTTCATGACTATTCGTTTTTTGATGATGGAATGATTTTAATGTGTTTTATGGTTATGATTTTTTTCTTAAATAGATAGTGCCGTTGGTAGATTTTAATTTAATACTCACTCCGCCACTGTTTATGGAACCTTTGATATTCCGTTCAGAAAATGATGTTAGGCCATCTTTTTCTTTTCTTTTGATATCAAAATTTGAATAGATATCCCCGTTCCTAGAACTAAGTTCCACATTGGCATTGGTCTTTTGGGGCAGGGTAACATCGATTTCGCCATTAGTTGTTCTTATGTCTATTGGTGCATCTTTGTTTATATTTTGGAAGGCAACTTCTATACCAGAATTAAGAGAATAGGCCGTTATTGCACCTGTTAGATTTTTTAATACCAATGCACCATTTAAATTGGATTTCGCTTCCACTTCGCCGCTAAAACCTTCTATCCTTGTTCTTCCTCCCCAAGTATTGGTGACTGAAATATTCTGTGATTTAGGTAGATAAATATCTACCGCTCCAGACTTTCGAACATTTTTTACAATAAGGTTGTTTCCAGAGACTGTGACATTGAAACCCACACTAGTATTGTCCTCGCCAGTATCACCCAACAATCGCAAGCCCTTCGCTTTTTCCGGTTTGGATTTTGGGTCCATTAAGACAATACGGATTTCTTTTGCATCGTGCGCCTTTACGGACACACTAGATTTGGATTCGATTTTCACCCATTCAATACCGTCAAGAGATTTAGTATAGTCGGATTGCGCTTGCGCGCATATGCCTATTAAACAAGAGAAAAGAGCTAAAGTAATTTTTTTCATGATTTTCGTTTTTGATATAATTGAATAATGATTTTATTTTTATATAATTTCTGATAATACTCTGTGGATTTCTTCTTTTACAAACGGCTGTGTGTCTTCTTGCTCTAATAAGCGTTTCATGGGAATGGTTGCGTTACGAGCTTGTATACGCACCAAATTTTGAATGATGGTAATTTGTATACTTGGGTCTTTTTCAGTAGCTAAAGCCTTAATGAAAGCTGATTTAACCGTTTCCGACCTAGCAAAAGCGGAAAGGGCTTCTACAGTGGTTAAGCGTACGTTTATATTTTCGTCCAAGAACATTCTATTAATCAAGGCATTTACTATTTCCTCGTCCGGATTTTCAAATTCGGTAATAAGGTTTACCCCTTGTATGCGCTTACTTGGAGATTGGTTCCCCATAAGAGAAATCATTGCCGTTTGTTGTATTTCTAAGGTTTTATGTTCCTGGGCTAAGAGATTCTGGTCTGCTTGTCTTGAATTTTGATTCCTTCCTAGAACAAAGGCCCCAAACAGAAGCGCAATTCCTGCGGCTATTTTTAAAAAAATTCTACTCCCTGATTTTTCTAAGATTGTTTTAGCCTTTTTCTTTCCTACAATAACAGTTTTAGCAGCATCTTGTTCCTCTTCAAGAGCTTTATAGAAATTTTCCCTAACCCGTTTAGATGGTGTTTTTACGTTCTCAACTTTAAATGCACCTAATAGTTGTCTCATTTGGTCCAATTCCTGCTGGCAGGCACTACATACTTTTAAGTGAGATTCTACTTTGGTCATTTCCTTACGGTCTAGTATGCCATCCAAATAGTCTTCCAGTATAGTTGTTACATGTTCCATAAAGTTTATATCGTTTTAAAATAAACTGTTTTTAATTTTTGCATGGCTCTACTCATCTTAGTTTTGATAGCTCCAGGGCTACTGCCTGTTATCGCTGCAATTTCCTGATATTTCATTTCTTGGAAACGATGTAATACAATCAACTCCCTATCCGATGCATTTAATGTCGCTAACGCTTTTTGAAGGTCAGAGTAATCCGCTTGGGCATCTTCCTGTACCAACATTAACTTATATTCTATTGTGCTTATATCCTCGTGATTTTCCTTATTTTTCCTAAAATGAGTGTTTAAACTATTTCTTGCTATGGTGAACATCCAAGAAGTAAAATTGCCGCTATTATAAGAGGTTCTATACTTAATAAGTTTATAAAATACCTCTTGTGTCAAATCTTCACTCAACATTTTGTCTCCGCACATTTTGTACAAGAAATTAAATACGTGTACATGGTGTCTTTCAAAGAGCACCTTAAGTAGCTCCAAGTTGCCTTGTGCCACTTTAGTCATTAATTCTTCGTTGGTAACTTCCTTCAAAAGGATATGCTTTAGTTGGTGTTCGTTGTTATATAGTCCGGAAAGTACAAAAGGTTACACTATACTATTAAAAAGAGAGAAAAATAATAATAACTCTTTCTCAAATAGGCTTGAATAGGAACTACAAGTTTATAGCCTAAGCTATTTTAGTAGGCAGGGAAAGGATTAAAGGAATTGGTGCAGTGTAGCTATTAATTAGAAGACACCATTCTTGTTATTCAGCACTAACTTCAGAAGTAAACTGTTTTATGGCCGTATTTGGTTCCATAATCGTGTAACCTTTCCAGAATTCTGGGTCATAGTTGGCCATATATTCAGGTAGGATATCATTGTTCTCTGTAAAGGATGTAAACGTTTCATTGGAAATGGGTTCCACATCAAAGACTACAATTTCAAAACGGTTCCGACTTCCAAACGCTGCATCTATTTTAAGGTGCAATTCGTTCTGTTTTCTTCGCCCTTTTACGTTTTTGTTCTTTTCAATAATCTGAACAGGTCTTTTAAATCCAAACCGGTCACCTTCTACAACGTTGAGGTATTTTAAATCGTAACGGTCATCAGCGGCCTTATGAAATAACATACTTCCTTCTTTAAGGTATTTGCTAAATGATATGCCTAGAAGCTTAAAATTCTTTAAAGGATTTACGTTTTCAAAATCCATTTTTACCAATGCAAAATCATCTGAATCTATATATAAAGTTCCTTGGTAGTCCTCAGACCTTTTTGGTTTAAACTTGATTACATACAATGCTTTATCACCCATATAAGTGAAATCCTCTAAGCTTAGGTGATATCGTCCCGGTTTCCATAAGACATTGTAGTCGCTATCTTCTAGTATAGGGAGTTGGGTATAGAGCTTGGTAAGGGAATTACGTTTCCAATTAGAAAAATTCTCCTTTTGTTTTTCTTTGCTCTTTTTCGCTTCTTCCAATTGTTTGTTTACAGCAGCCACATCCGTAGAATCTATAGGACTAGATTCCGTATCATATAAATCGTCACTATCTACTTTGGTGCCAATTAGACCCGATTTCACTTTGAAATATGAATCTGTCTTCACATTTTTTTTAATGATATCGTTAAAACGTTCTTCTAATCCCTCATAGTCCAATTCCTTGCTTTTATCAAACAGTTTGGAAGCTTTTATGAGACTTAGTTTTTGTTGGTCTTCCTGCTGATTTCCATAGAAATCACCCAACATCTCGGAGTAATACGTATCGCTTTTGGGAACGGTGCGAATGACACTGTCCAAAAATGATTTATTAAGAGCATCTATGGTAGATTCCTTTATGGTATAGTCTGTTTTAAGAATTCTGTTCTCATAGGATTCCCTTAGGAACAAACGTTTTTTAGAGAGTCCGTTTCTATAATTTTTTTCAATGCTTTCCTGAACCTTTTCTAAAATTTCCTCCGCCGTATAGGTTTTATTTGAAACAATAACCTCCCTAAGCTCAATCGCCTTAGGACTTAGATATATTACACTTTCGGTAAATTGATTTATAGGTTTGCCTACAGATTCGTAACCAATACAGGAAATATGGAGCGAATCAGTTTCTTTTGTCGCTTCATTGAGAAGAAATGTAAACTTCCCCTCCTCATTGGTAATTACACCTTTGCTGTTCAATAAAATAGTAGCGTAGGGTATAGGTTTTTGCGTAACACTATCCAAAATTTTGGAGCTTAGTTCTTGGGCATACCCGTTAAGGGATAAAAATATAATTACAAATAAGGTACTCAGAATAGTTCTTGAATTCATGTATGGTTGTTAACAGTGTTCAAACTAACAAATAGCTTGCCAAATAGTCATTGGGTTTTAGATTTCTTTGGGATGTTTTTATTCTTTATTTAACGTAAATGAAAGGTTCTAAATAAGAAGACGAGTAATACGTTGTGATGTTACAGGCTAAAAGAATGTGTTGTTAATGCTATTCATAAAAAAGTATGGTAAAGTTACGTTGTGGGTTGGAGCTACTTGGCTCAACTCAGTAGATGTAAGTAGAGTACCTTAGCGTCATGTCAACTGCATTTAGAGCTAGCTCAATGACCACACTTAGAATGTTATTCTACTTTTAATTAAATGGAGGACAGGTTTTGTGTAGGATTTATAATCTTGAGCGTATTTTAAATTTGGTAAGAACTAAGACTTCAATCCAGCAATAATTCTAGAATCTCAATGGCTGCATCACTAATTTTGGTACCGGGACCGAACACAGCGGTTGCTCCTGCATCGAATAGAAACGGATAATCTTGTTTTGGAACAACACCGCCTACGATAACCATAATATCTTCCCTTCCATATTTCTTTAGTTCAGCTATAACACCAGGTACTAGCGTTTTGTGCCCAGCGGCTAAGGAAGAGACCCCAAGAATATGCACATCGTTTTCCACCGCTTGTTTTGCGGCTTCTTTGGGGGTTTGGAACAACGGACCTATATCCACGTCAAAACCTATGTCCGCGTAGCCAGTGGCCACCACTTTGGCGCCACGGTCATGGCCGTCCTGTCCCATTTTAGCGATCATAATTCTAGGCCGTCTACCATCCTGTTCCGCAAACTGATCCGATAGCTCTTTCGCTTTTTTAAAACTTTCGTCGTTTTTTATCTCTTTAGAATACACGCCTGTAAATGATTTAATTTCTGCCTTATGCCGTCCAAAAGCAGTTTCTAAGGCATCACTAATTTCACCTAAAGTTGCTCTAGCTCTTGCGGCAGCTACCGCTAAAGCTAACAAATTATCTGTTTCTGCGCCTGTGTCCATTCTTTTTTTTGCGGCGGCGGTTAACTTCTTTAGTAATTGAGCTACATCTTTGGTATTCCGATTGGCTTTAACTTTTTCTAATCGTTCCAATTGCTGTCTTCGGACTTCTTGATTATCAACTTCCAAAATCTGTAGCTCGTCCTCTTCTTTTAATCTGTATTTGTTGATTCCTACAATTACATCTTGCGTACTATCTATACGCGCCTGTTTTTTCGCAGCTGCTTCTTCAATACGCATTTTGGGAATTCCTGCTTCAATGGCTTTAGTCATTCCACCTAAATCTTCCACTTCATCCATGAGCTCCCAAGCTTTTTCCGCAAGTTCTTGGGTTAGTTTTTCTACATAATAACTTCCTGCCCAAGGGTCCACTGTTTTTGTAACTTTAGTTTCTTCCTGAAGATATATCTGTGTCTCTCTTGCTATACGCGCAGAAAAATCCGTTGGTAATGCTATTGCTTCATCCAAAGCGTTGGTATGTAAACTTTGAGTGCCTCCAAAAACTGCCGCAGCCGCTTCTATGGTCGTTCTAGCTACATTGTTAAACGGGTCTTGTTCTGTAAGGCTCCACCCGCTGGTCTGGCAATGGGTGCGCAAGGTTAGGGATTTTTCATTTTTAGGATCAAACTGTTTTACCAATTTTGCCCAAAGCATCCGTGCGGCCCTCATCTTTGCTATTTCCATAAAATGATTCATACCTATGCCCCAAAAGAAAGAAAGTCGGGGTGCAAAATCATCTATTTTAAGACCTGTTTTTAGTCCGGTTCTAATGTACTCTAAACCGTCAGCAAGGGTATAGGCCAGCTCTATATGTGCTGGCGCCCCTGCTTCGTGCATGTGATAGCCCGAAATGCTGATGCTATTAAACTTAGGCATATACTTACTGGTGTATTCAAAAATATCAGCCACCAATTGCATGGATGGCTTTGGCGGATAGATATAGGTGTTCCGCACCATAAATTCCTTTAAAATATCGTTTTGTATCGTGCCTGCCAACAATTCCTTGGACACGCCCTGTTCCTCTGCTGCTACTATATAAAATGCCATAATGGGCAAGACCGCTCCGTTCATGGTCATGGAAACCGACATTTTATCCAAGGGAATGCCATCAAACAATAGTTTCATATCCTCTACAGAGTCAATGGCCACACCTGCCTTTCCTACATCGCCAACTACGCGCTCATGGTCACTGTCATAACCTCTGTGGGTTGGAAGATCAAAGGCGACGGACAAGCCTTTTTGTCCGCCCTTTAAATTTCGTCTGTAAAAGGCATTGCTTTCTTGAGCCGTGGAGAAACCGGCGTACTGCCGTATCGTCCAAGGTCGTCTAACATACATGGTAGAATAGGGACCTCTTAGATAAGGAGGAATGCCAGCTGCAAAATTCAAGTGTTCTACGTCCTTTAAGTCTGCTGGGCCATAGGTCTTTTTTAGCTGGATGTTTTCTGCTGTGGTGTACCTATTATCAGCGCTTAGATGTATTTGCTCCTCAACTGCGCTTGAACCGAGCGTAGCGGATTTTAGGGTAATAGTATCAAGGTTTTTTCTACTCATCCTGCAATCTGTTTTGTTCCAATTCCTCCGCCAAGCGTTTTTCTAATATGGGCACAATTAAGGTTTTTCTAGCATTCATTTTTAAAAAAGGATAGAGCTCTAAATCTCCCTTCATTTTATCGGCCGTGTTCTGGAATTTGTTCGTGCCAACCAAAACCTCTTTTTGCTCATTGAATAACAGCTGTTGCTTATTCGCAGATTCCTTTATTTTTTCCTGTATAATATGTTCTTTCAGTTGCTTTAAAAAACCACCGCCCTTTTCAATCGATTTCAATACTATCAATCCTTTTTCTGCTAATTGTTTGGTCAGCGTTTCTATATAATAGGAACCATCTGGCGCATTGGTCACTTTGTCAAAATAACTCTCCTCTTTTAAGAGCAATAACTGATTCAACGCAATACGTTCGCCAAAATCGTTGGCCTTATGGTATAGCGCATCATAGGGCGTGTTGACTACCGTATTGGCACCCCCCAAAACAGCCGACATACACTCTGTAGTGGTTCGCAACATGTTTATATTATAATCGTAAATGGTTTTGTTTCGTTTGGATGGGTAGGCCACAATATGACAATCTACTTGGATAGCATACACTGCCAATAAAGAGTCCCAAAGGGACCGTAAAGCACGAATCTTGGCAATTTCAAAAAAGTAATTTCCGCCCACAGCTATATTAAAAACAATAGTTTTCAACTTCTTGAGGCTTCCTTTTTGTTCTAAATGGTTTAAGTATTCATTTGCATGCGCCATGGCATAACCCAATTGTTGTACCAAATTAGCCCCGGCATTTTCATAGAGCGAAACATCTACGCTTAGCATGTGATTCGCGTTCATTTTTATGAGTTGGTCAAGGAAAGTATGGTCTTTTTTTAAATCGAAATACCAATTCCCTGTCCGCGCCAAATGCCCTATAATATCCACATTAAAGAAGATAGCGGCTGCGGCCTTGGGGTCAAAATCCAATACTGACTGTACAAACTTCTCTGAAAGGAAATGCATATCCAAATAAAGTGAGGTCTTCTCTAAGTTAATACCCTCCAGCAAAACCCCAATAGAGATATCCTCGGAGGGAATTAAAAACTGTATCCGTTCCGCTCCTCTATGTATTGCTTTTACTGCTTTCTTATTAGCCATTTCAGCATTGCCAGCATAAATAGCCTGTCCAGTATGCCAAGTATGATTTTTGAAATGGACTTCAGAACCGTTATCTGAAACGTCATCTCTATGGTAAAAAGGTTTTACTTTTATACCTTCAGGAGATTCCCATACCAACGTATCGTTATAGTCGGCCCCTTTTAGGTCGTACTGGATTTTTTGCTTCCAAGCCTTGGCAGATACTGCATTAAAGTCATCAAATAGCATTTTGTCCTTCATATCGATAGTAAGCTAAGAAAAATGTGTGGCATTAAAGTACGTTAAGATGTTACAAGGGGATATTTCCATGTTTCTTTTTTGGGAGCTGCTCCACTTTATTTTCTAATATGGCGAAAGCCTTAATGAGTTTCCTCCGTGTATCTTTAGGTACTATAACCTCATCTATAAACCCCCGTTCCGCAGCACTATATGGATTCGCAAATTTAGCTGCATATTCGGTTTCTTTTTCCGCCAATTTGGCCGCTGAATCCTCAGCGTTGGCAATTTCTTTCTTAAAAATAATCTCACTTGCCCCTTTAGCGCCCATTACAGCAATTTCAGCACCTGGCCAAGCGTAATTCATATCAGCACCTATGTGCTTAGAATTCATAACATCATACGCACCGCCATAGGCTTTTCTGATAATAACGGTAATCTTAGGAACCGTTGCCTCACTTAGAGCGTACAATAATTTTGCTCCGTTTGTAATAATGCCATTCCATTCTTGATTAGTGCCTGGTAAGAATCCAGGTACGTCTACTAATACTAACAAAGGAATATTAAAACAGTCGCAAAAACGAGTGAAACGAGCCGCTTTTTTGGAAGCATCCACATCTAATACCCCAGCCAAACTATTTGGCTGGTTGGCTACAATACCAATACTTTTCCCAGCGATTCTAGAAAAACCGACCACAATATTTTCAGCATAATCTTTATGTATCTCAAAAAATGAACCTTCATCGATTATGCCGTTGATGACCAATCGCATATCATAGGGTTGATTTGAATTTTCGGGAACAATCCGATCTAGTTCCTCCCTGGTTTCATTTCCCAATACAATGGGTAGCGCAGTAGGATTCTCCTCACAGTTTTGAGGCATATAAGACAGCATTCGCTTGAGTTGTGCAATACATTCAATATCGTTTACTGCTGTAAGATGCGTAACACCGGACTTTGTAGCATGGGTATGTGCGCCGCCCAGTTCCTCTGAGGTAACTTCTTCATTGGTTACGGTCTTAACCACATTTGGGCCGGTTACGAACATGTAGCTGGAATTTTCTACCATCAAAGTAAAATCCGTAATGGCGGGGGAATACACCGCACCACCAGCACATGGACCCATGATAGCTGAAATCTGAGGAATAACACCAGAGGCCATCACGTTTTTATGAAAAATATCAGCATAGCCACCTAAGGAACGTACCCCTTCCTGAATACGTGCTCCGCCACTATCGTTCAATCCAACCATGGGTACTCCAATTTTAAGGGCCATATCCATCACTTTACAAATCTTTTCTGCGTGCGTCTCTGAAAGTGCACCACCAAAAACAGTAAAATCTTGGGCAAACACACAAACCTGCCTACCACTGATTGTTCCATACCCCGTAACTACACCATCGCCATAAAATTGCTGTTTGTCCATACCAAAATCGGTAGTCCTATGCGTTACTAAAGCACCAAGCTCCTCAAAGGAACCTTCGTCCAATAAGAAATGGATACGTTCCCTAGCCGTCAACTTTCCTTTGGCATGTTGTTTTTTTATACGCTCTTCTCCACCTCCTAATTTTGAGGAGGCCAACTTGGCTTCAAGAATCTTTATTTTATCGTTCATCAAGCAAATTTTATCAGTTTTCAGCTTCTATTTTTTTTCCAATCTACAGCCGCACGTTTAGGCACCTTTAGCATATCCTTGTCTTTTAAATATAGCTGTAATCCTACCAAAGCGGCTATGTGCTCTTCCTCAGTATATTTAGCCTTAAGTTCTTCTGGATTATAATGGTTTTTTACAAAGTGTGTATTAAAATTACCTGATGTGAAAGCATCGTGTTCACAGACGAACTTACCAAAAGAAAGGGTTGTAGCGACTCCTTCTACTTTGTAATCATTTATTGCGGTTATCATTAGCTGTATGGCTTCGTCCCTTGTTTTACCATATGTAATCAGTTTGGCTATCATGGGGTCGTAGAACATAGGCACGGTCATGCCTTCCTCAAAACCATCATCTACGCGTATGCCTTTTCCTGTTGGAGTTTTATAGGTAGATAGGGTGCCTATACTGGGCATGAAATTCTCCAATGGATCTTCAGCGTACACACGTACTTCTAAAGCATGTCCTGTTATCGTCAAATCCTCCTGGGTAAATTCAAGTTTTTCACCTCTAGCTATTTTCACTTGTTGTTCCACCAGGTCCAATCCAGTAATGAACTCTGTAACCGGATGCTCTACTTGCAAGCGCGTATTCATCTCTAAAAAATAGAATTTTTTGTTCTCGTCCAATAAAAATTCTACGGTACCAGCACCCACATAATCACAGGCTTTTGCTACGCGTACCGCAGCTGCTCCCATCGCTGAACGAATTTCTGGAGTTAAAATGCAGGAAGGTGCCTCTTCCACCACTTTTTGATGTCTGCGCTGAACACTGCACTCCCGCTCGAACAGATGGACCGTATTGCCGTGGGTGTCTGCCAATACTTGTATTTCAATATGACGTGGAGACCCAACATATTTTTCTATAAAAACGGAGCCATCTCCAAAGGCGGCAACGGCTTCACCTATGGCTCTATCCATTTGTTCTGGAAGTTCATCTAGGGTATGCACAACGCGCATACCCTTTCCGCCACCACCTGCTGCCGCTTTTATAAGGATTGGGAACCCTATTTCATTGGCAACTTTCTTTGCCAAATCTTTATCAATAATGGCTTTGTCTATACCTGGCACCATGGGAATATCGTAGGCCTTTACGGCTTCCTTTGCGGCTAATTTATTTCCCATCACCCGCATCGCGTGCGGCCTTGGGCCAATGAAAGTTATTCCGTTATCGGCTACTAGCTGAGCAAAAACAGCATTTTCACTTAAAAACCCATAGCCTGGGTGTATGCCTTCCGCACCGGTTTGTTTGGCCGCTTCTATGACTTTCTCCATAACCAAATAGGATTCGGATGATGGCGCTTTTCCCAACAAAACTGCTTCATCAGCAAATTTTACATGTGGTGCACTACGGTCAGCTTCAGAATAGACAGCAACCGTTTTAATACCCATTTTTCGTATGGTTTTCATTACCCTTAACGCAATTTCCCCGCGATTGGCAACTAGTATTTTTTTCATTTAATCTTTGTTATGTTTGTCCGATTTGGTAGTGAAAACTCGTCTATTGACTTAGAGTATCAATCTACATTATACGTTATCAATTTCTATCATCATGAATCCATCTCAATAATCAATTGTCCTTTGTCCACGGTATCCCCAACCTTGACTTCGATAGATTTAATTTTCCCAGCTCCTTGAGAAAGTATCTGGTTTTCCATTTTCATTGCGGATAAGACCAACAAAGGAGTGCCTTCCAAAATCTCTTGTCCGGTCGCTACCATAATGTTCATAATTAAACCTGGCATAGGTGCCAAAATATTCTTCGCTTTCTGGGAAGCGTTGGACAACAGCCCCATTTTTTCTACCAACTGATCATAACTGTCGTTAATACGTATCCTGTACGAATTTCCGTTTACCGATACGGTTAGTGTTCTATTAGGAAAATCTGCTTTTACCAACTGTATCTCGTATGCTTTTCTGTCCTTTAGCACATGAAAGTTGGTATCCGTTATTTGTTGTACATCTAAAGAAGTCACCTCTTCTTTGTTCATCTCAAATTCGGTTTCGTTTACCTTTATCAAATACTTTTCCATACTATTGATTTTGTGCTGAACGAAATTAAGCTATCCTTCAGTAATTTCTATAGCGAAAACGATTACTGGGAAATATCTCACTTTATTCGTCCTCTAATTTACGACCGAAAACCCATTTTATCAAAAGTTACACAAGGCTTTGACTTTGGAATTGTAACATAAAGACTTGTTTAGACATGGTACGTTGGAAAGACCCTTCACTTAAGCCAATTGAAAAAGGGGTGTATTTGAACAAACTCGCTGAAAAAAAGGTGCTTTTGAGCTTCAATATATCCTATTGCGGTGTTTTTAGCGCTATGTTATAAATTAGGATTTGGATAGTTATCGGATTGGTCCTCAAGGCTATCGTCCATACAGGTAAAATCCTTTTCTACTAAAATAGACAATTGACCTGAAGTTTTCCCTTCTGCCTCTGTACTGTAGCCAACCCTGTCACTTGTAAACCAAGTGTCTTTTATATCTCTTCTCATATAAACGGTAATGGTATCAGCTAAATAAGTTGCTTCTAGAGTCTCGATTCCTTCCTTAGCCAGTAGTGCATAGGTAAGGGTGCGATTTCCAAAAATAACAGATTCTTGGCATTGACCCTTGTCACAAAAAGCAGCAACTTCCGACTTGGTTAAACGCAGGCGAATTGAATTTCCTTTGATTCTTATCTTCATTTTTAGAGAATTATGGCTACGATATTCCTTAAGTTTTCGGCCCTACTAGTATAGAGTATCAAATTTAAGCTAAAAAAGGGTGTATTATAAAACACCTTCATCCTTCATCTTTCCTTTGTACTTATTCTCTCTAGTTGTCGTCTGTAGTAACTATAGAAAAAACTCTCTAGCACGATCAAGATTATAATCAGTACATTTATTTGGACAAAAATGTTGTGGTTTGAAAACACTAACAAAATATTGGTTTTTAGAAGGATTTGATCTTTTTAAAAAGCTTGGCATGCCTACGATGATGAAGCTATGCGAACTTTTAGAGATGGAGTCTATAAGCAAAGGCAATACAATTGAGATTGGCGAAAGGGATAAGAAATGTGTCTTCTTTTTAAAAAAGGGCTCTGTTAAAATTGTGAATTCCACGAATGATGTTACCAAATATGTTGTGCAAAAAGGAAATATTTTTGGTGAGTTATCCCTATATGATAAACAGGCCGCCTCCGAAGAAGTGGCTATGACTTTAGAAGATTCTATTATTTGTTATATCGAGTCAGACCTTATGGAAGAGCTGATGGAAAAACGTAAGTCTTTGAAAAATGGGTTGTTAAAAATTTATGGATTACGGATACGAAAATTGGAAACAAGATTACAAGATCTTTTATATAAGGACAGTAAAACTAGAATTTCTGAATTTGTAAAAGTGTACATAGAAGAGTTTGGTGAAGATAAAGCGGACAGAATTGAAGCTAAAAACCTCCTTTCGCATAAAGACATTGCAAACCTTACCAATACCTCAAGACAAACGGTAAATAATGTGCTGAGTACCATGCGGAAAGCAAAGGATATTCAGTACGACGCAAAACATATTTCATTCTTAAAAATTGAGAATGAAAATTCAAGATTCAAACCAATCAAATAGTATGAAAAAATTTTTAAAATCGCTTTTCAATAATAGACCCGATGTTTTTGATGAAACTCCTGAAGGGACATGTCCGAATTGCTGGGGGGACCAAGAATACGGAAATGTAGTTCGAGAAAAGTATAAGGATATTCAAATAGAGGTAAACAACAATGCAAGTAAACATGCTTTTATTCAAGACTTTGTGGTCACACATTTAAACGGTATTAAACTAAAAAGCACGATACACGGTTTAGAATGTCCAACGTGTAAAGTACGCTATGAAAATTAGCATCAATACTACAGTTTATTGCAATCAAAATCATTTTATCAAAAAATACGACGTAATAAAAAAATGGTGTTATGAATAAGAATTTCAATTTTTCCTTCTTTTCACTATGTCTATTAGCTTTTCTAAGCGCTGGACTAGTCTCTTCTCAAGAAATTGAAAGGTCAATTTTTATTACTGGAAATACTTCGGATGTAACCAAGAATCAAGTGCTTGCTCAAATAGCTACTGACGCGAAGTCTGCACAGGACCCAATACTACTTATATTAGGAAACGCAGCTCCTGAAAATAAGTTCGAATCGTCACTTGACCAACAACTTCAGCTTATAAAAGGCTTTAAAAAGGATGCCATATTTATAGCAGGAAGCCAAGAATGGTCGGGCGATGGCTACAAGCGTGTAAAGGCCATTGAAAAGTATATCCAGAAAAATAGTAAAGCAAAGTTCTTTCCTGATGATGGTGAACCTATAAAGACCCATGATTTGGGACCGAATATAGTGCTGATTACCTTAGATTCCCGGTGGTTTCTAGAAGATTGGAATGACCATGTTTATATCAACCAAGATTCGGAAATTCAAAATAGAAACCTGTTTTTTTTGGAGTTTCAAAATCAAATTAAAAAAGCACAAGGGAAACTAATTTTTGTTGCCATACATCATCCGATAGAAACGAATACCAAACAGGGTTTATGGAGAAATACAGGAGGTTTCGCTACCGATGATTTTCAGAATAAGCAATATAGACAACTAAGGAAAAGACTTAAAACAATCGCTAGATCAGCGGATAACATTATTTTTCTGTCGGGACATGATAAGAACTTGCAATATTTTAATACCGCCGTACCTCAAATTATAAGTGGGGCTGCCGGAGAAATTAAAAAAGTAAAAAAAGGGAATACCAAAGA
Source organism: uncultured Maribacter sp. (assembly GCA_964507115.1). GTDB lineage: Bacteria > Bacteroidota > Bacteroidia > Flavobacteriales > Flavobacteriaceae > Maribacter. The sequence continues at coordinate 16,192 of CAZDOW010000037.1, read as the reverse complement.
ATTCGCAATGGCGAAAAATGGCTATGCACGTTTGGATATTGATACCAATGGGAAAGTTGTAGTCAATTTTTTAGTTTTGGATAATGGGGCATCAAAACAGGTTTTTACGACTACAGTTTTGAAAGGAGGGGGCAATGATACCGAAAAGACATACACGAATAAAGATCAATTTTCTACTACCCAATCTGCATCTATTTACACCAAAGAGGCAACTTCTAAACGTAGGTTTTACACCGCTATTTGGGGAGAACATTATCGAGAATTTTATGGTAAACAGGTAAATGCTCCTGTGGTGTTTCTTGATACGTTAATGGGCGGACTAACTCCTATAAAGCGCGGTGGTGGTCAGCAATCGAAATCGCTTCGTTTAGAAGATAAAAAAGGAAGGCAATTTGTAATGCGCGCCCTAAAAAAGAGCACCATTAAATTTCTACAAGCTAATGCTTTTCAAGACACCTATATAGGTGATGCCCTTGATGGTACTGTTGTAGATAAGTTTCTTGCCGATTTTTATACAACCTCACATCCATATACCCCATTTGCTATAGGAGGACTAGCGGATGCTGTGGGAATCAACCATACCAATCCCGTATTATATTATATTCCCAAGCAAGAAGTTTTAGGGGAGTACAATGATGATTTTGGTGATGAATTGTATATGATTGAAGAGCATGTAGGCGATACCCAATTAGAATCGGAAAGCTTTGGAAAGCCAAAGAAAATTCTTAGCACGGCCGATGTGTTGCAAGAAATTAACAAGTCTGGTAAAGCGGTAGTAGACGAACCATCCTATATTAGAGCCCGCCTTTTTGATATGCTCTTGGGCGATTGGGATAGACATGAAGATCAATGGCGTTGGGCACTTTTTGAAAATGAAGATGGTACAGAATATTGCAAGCCTATTCCAAGAGATAGGGATCAAGCATTTTCTAAATATGATGGCACACTTATTAGTTTGATGACAAGAGCAATTCCTGGGCTGCGAAAAATGCAAAGCTATGATGAGGATCTGCGAAGTGTAAAGTGGTTCGCCACTTCGCCTTATCACTTAGATTTAACCCTTATCACTGCTTCCGGTTGGGAGGAATGGGAGAAACAGGCAAAGTATCTTCAAGAAGGTATTTCCGATGCTGATATTGAAAAGGCCTTTGCCGTTATTCCTGATGAAATAAAAGGAGAAACTATTGCCGATATTAAAACAAAGCTAAAAGGCAGACGGGGCAATCTAATGAAAATTGCCAAGGCATATTTTACGTATTTGAATTCGTTTGGCGTAGTCACGGGAACACAAAAATCGGATGATTTTAAAATAACCAGACTCCCTGATGGAAAGACGACCATAAAGATTGACCGTAAAGACTTGGGGATTCTAAATCGCACCTTTTCCAATGATATAACCAAAGAGATTTGGATTTACGGCCTTGATGGTAAAGATTCATTTGTGGTTGATGGGGATGGAGACCACACTATAAAAATTAGAATTATTGGAGGTAAAAAGAATGACACCTATGACTTTAAAAATACCAAAAATGTAAAACTTTATGATTATAAGAGTAAAGAAAATACGATTGTCAATAAAAGTTCCAGAAAATGGCTCGTAGATGATTACAAAATCAATAACTACGATCACAGAAAAGTAAAGTACAGCTTTAAACAACTACTGCCCCTAATTGCTTTTAATCCAGATGATGGGCTGAAAATTGGAGCACTTAGCAAGTATACTTTTTATGGTTTACAGCGGAATCCTTTCACCTACAGGCATAGTATTAGCGCTGCTTATTACACGAGTACGGCAGGGTTCGATTTATCTTACAAAGGAGAGTTTTCTAATATTTTTCATCATTGGAATTTTGGAATAGAAGGCTTGTACACTAGTCCAAATTTTGCAGAGAACTTTTTCGGATTTGGCAACGAAACTGAGTATGATGCTGATGCTGAAGATTTGGATTTTAATAGAGTGCGGATTAGAAAATGGAATACTGCTATTTCTTTAAATTGGAGAGGTGCCAATGGAGCCCATTTTCAATTTAAACCGCTGGTAGAATCTTTCGACATTGAAAATACCCCCGACCGTTTTGTGGGTGCATTACCCGATAACGCTTCCATTTTTGAACGACAAATCTATGGTGGGGTCGAAGCCAGTTATAATGTTGAAAATAAAAATAGCGCAGTTTTTCCTACTTTGGGATTGGATATTGGGTTAACAGTAGGATACAAGACAAATATTGATAATACTGATAGTGAAAACAGCTTTGGGTATATAAAACCTGAAATAGCAATTGCCCATAAACTAACGAAAAATGGAAGCATGGTTTTAGCAACTAAACTAGGAGGTGAACTTATTTTAGGTGATGATTTTGAATTTTATCACGCGGCTAGAATAGGAGGTAACCATAGCCTTAGAGGCTTTAGAAACGAACGTTTTACAGGAAAAAGATCTTTTTATCAAAATACGGACTTGAGAATTCCAATAGGAGGATTAAAAACAAGTTTTATTCCTTTCCGATTCGGTGTTTCAGGGAGTTTTGACTATGGTCGCGTATGGATTGCCGATGACACCTCTACTATATGGCATAATTCCGTTGGTGGTTCTTTATGGGTTGTTGGAGCGGAAGCATTAACTGCCAATATTGGTTATTTTAATAGTGTGGATGGCGGTAGAGTTGTCTTTGCACTTGGATTCTCATTTTAACAGATATTATAATAAATCATTTATGAAAAAACCGATAGCAATTGCTCAAGTTAAGTCACTAGAAAATAAACAACCTGCCCATGCATTGGTCAACGGTCTAGATTTAGTTATCGTTAAGTTTGACGATGATATTTCGGTACTGTACGGAAGATGTTTGCATCGGGGTGCACTAATGTCAGACGGTCATGTAGAAGGTCATAATCTTATTTGTGGTGTTCACGGTTGGGATTACCGCTATGATACCGGAGTTTCAGAATACAATAACAATGAAGTGCTTCATAAGTTCACTGTTAAAATTGAAGGTGGTGAGTTATTTGTTGATGAAGTAGAAATTGATACGTATCTAGAAAAGCATGCACAACCTTTTAATAGAGATGAATATTTAGGTGCGTATGCAGATACACATCCTGAGGCTACCGAACCATATACGGGCTATATAAAAGAATTGGCCCAAAACGGATTGAAGAATCTTGGGCATCATGGTTTTTCTTCTTCTATGGGTGTGGATAGAAATACCCTTCCAAAATGGAGTGACATTCAATTCTTACCTGCCCAATTGGCTAGTCGCCCTTTGCTAGATGAAGAAAATGTAGCTACAAAGGTGGTTATTGGCCCCAAAGCAAAAAAGCCTTTGGAACTGGATATTCCTTTGTTTGTTAGCGATATGAGTTTTGGTGCCTTATCAAGGGAAGCCAAAATTGCATTGTCCAAAGGTGCAGAACTTGCCGGAACAGGTATTTGCTCTGGTGAAGGCGGAATGCTTCCACAAGAACAGGAGAATAATAGTAGATATTTTTATGAATTAGCCTCCGCGCAATTTGGTTTTTCTTGGGATAAATTAGATAAAGTACAAGCCTTTCATTTTAAAGGCGGACAGGGTGCAAAAACAGGAACTGGTGGTCACTTGCCGGGAAGTAAGGTAAGTAAAGAGATTGCTGAGGTACGCGGGTTAAAACAAGGTGAAACGGCGATATCACCCGCAACCTTTCCTGATTTTCATGGTGTTGGTGACTTTAAAGATTTTGCAGCCAAAGTAAGGGTACATACAGGCGGTATTCCCATAGGCTTTAAAATTGCAGCCAGCCATGTGGAAAAGGATATTCAGTTTGCGCTAGATGTTGGCGTAGATTACATTATTTTGGACGGTCGTGGTGGTGGAACAGGTTCTGCACCTACCATTTTAAGGGATAATATTAATGTACCCACCATACCTGCGTTAGCAAGAGCCCGCACCTATTTAGATAAGGTTGGAGCAACTGATGTAACGTTGATTATTACAGGAGGCTTACGTATTGCGGAAGATTTTGGCAAAGCCTTGATGTTAGGTGCCGATGCTATTGCTGTATCTAATTCGGCCTTACAAGCAATTGGTTGTTTAGGAATGCGCGCTTGTGGAAGTAACAATTGCCCTGTGGGAATAGCGACACAAAAAGAGTCTTTGCGAAGTAGACTGATTATTGATTCATCTGCCAAGCAATTGCATAATTATTTTGATGCTACGAATAATTTAATCAAGGTAATCGCGAGAGCCTGCGGACACGATGATATTTCAAAATTTAATTTTGACGACCTATCTACCTTTGATCATGATATGCATCGCTTAACAGGAATTAACTATGCAGGAATTAACGCCTAAAAAATAAGAGAATGGAAAAAATGATGCACTTAGCGGCTCAATACTTGGCAGCTGCAGGAATCAGTTTTGTGGCAAAACAGGATGATGATAGCCATACGAATCTGGGGTTCTCAATAGCAAAGAGTTGTATGGAAACCCATCCACTTTCTGAAAATGGAGCTGTACTTTCTTTAGATTATAAAAATTTCAGTTTGAATTGGAAGTCTGAAAGCGGTACTAACTCTTTCCCCTTAGATGGCGCTACTCATTCTGATGTTTTGAGTTGGCTCAAGGAAACTTCAAAAACCTATATAAACAAATCATATAGGTATGAGTTTCACTATGACCTTCCTTACGAGATAACGGATGATTTTAAATTCGAGTTACTGAGTACAGAGAGACTAGCCGAATTACTACAACTACGAATTTTAGCACAATTAGTGTTGGAAGAAACATGTGACAATGGTAACCTAGAATCACCGATTCGAACGTGGCCACATCATTTTGATAGTGGCGCTTATGCCAGTTTAAGTAAAAATATTGCGATAGGTTTTGGACTCGCTATCCCTGATACGATGTGTAGCGAGCATTATTTTTATATCAGCGGGTATAAAGCACATGATGCCTTGAATACGGAAGGTTTTTTATCACTTTCAAATGGAGAATGGAAAAATGATGGTTTTAAAGGAGCTATACTCCCTGCTAGGTCAATAAACACATCCAAAGCGGTGCTGTTTTTTAAAGAGGTTATTGAAAACTATAAAACACTAAGCTGATGACGGTGCAAGCACTTTCCTTAGAATCGTTTAAAAAGATGGACTATCTAGCCGTTGAAAAATACGATTTGCCCATTGAATTAATGATGGAAAATGCAGGATTACAATTAGCGCGATTAATAGCATTAAAGGCGACCAAAAATTCTAAAATTACTATTGGAGTTGGAAATGGAAATAATGGAGGTGGTGGCTTGGTGGCAGCGAGAAGATTAGCAGCTTGGGGTTATGATGTGTATCTTGATTTGGCTGTTGACATAACAAAAGAATTACCAAGTATCCAGTTAAAAAGAGCAGTGCTTTTTGGAGTGACACAAAGCGTACCCAGTAATACTGATATTTGGGTTGATGCCTATCTAGGCTTCTCGCAAAGACTGCCTTTATCTAAGGTGTTCTTAGAAAAAATTACGCTGGCAAACGCATCTACTGCGCATAGAATTTCGTTGGATATTCCCATAGGAATTTCGGAAGATAGGAGCGCACCGATGTTTAAAGCGCACCAAGTTGTAACCTTAGCTGCGCCAAAAAAAATACTAGAGATCCTCCCAAAAGAGATAGCAGTTTTTGTAGCGGACATTGGGATTCCGAAAGCTGTTTATACAGAATTTGACATTGAGATGCCTTGTTTCGCTAGGCAGCAACTACTAAAAATTTAAATAGCGTTAAAAACTATCATATGGAAAAGAAAGTAATATGGCATAAAGTACTGGATAACAGAGAAAGGTTAGCAGAAGGTCGTGTTATGACGGTAACTGCTGCTCATAAAGGTATTTGTTTAACACATTTTGAGGGTAAGTTTTCTGCTTTAGATAATAAATGTCCGCACCAAGGTGGTCCTTTGGGCGAGGGTTCTATTGAAAACGGACTACTCCGCTGCCCTTGGCATGGTTGGGATTTTGATCCGTGTACGGGTATGCCCCCAGGTGGTTTTGATGATGGTGTGGAAACGTTTCTAACAAAAGAAGAAGACAATGCCATTTATATTGGCATTGAGGAAGAAGACAAACATGAAGCTACCATATCTGATGTTATGGCAGAAACCATGGTCAATTGGGGGGTTACCAAAGTCTTTGGAATGGTAGGACACTCCAATCTAGGGTTTGCTGATGCCTTAAAACGTCAAGAAGAAAAAGGGAATCTTAATTTCTACGGTATTAGACATGAAGGAGCGGCGGCTTTTGCAGCTTCTGCATATGGAAAACTAACAGGAAAACCTGCAGCCTGCTTTACTATTGCTGGGCCTGGCGCCACCAACTTATATACAGGAATGTGGGATGCTAAAGTAGATAGAGCCCCATTTTTAGCTTTAACTGGGCAAGTAGCAACGCAGGTAGTAGGTACCGGGAATTTTCAGGAAGTAGATTTGGTACAAGCGTTCAGTGCCGTTGCCGAATTCAATCAACGAGTGCAAGGCAATAGTAAGCATGCGGATTTAATGTCTCTTGCTATAAAACATGCAATTCTAAAACGCGATGTTTCGCATTTGACCTTTCCAGATGAGGTTCAAGAATTGAAGGCTCCAGAAAATGAGAAAGCACAACATCCGGCCAACAGAATTACGCCTATGGAGATTGCACCCCCTAAGGAAATGGCGGATAATGCCATAGCCCTCATTAAAAAATCGAAAAGACCTTTAATTATTATGGGGCACGGGGCCCGTGCGCACAAAAAGGCTATTGTAGCCTTTGCTGAGCGTTTAAATGCGGCCGTAGTTACTACGTTTAAAGGAAAAGGTTTGATTGCAGATAATCACCCTCTTGGCTGTGGAGTACTTGGCCGTAGTGGCACACCCATCGCTTCTTGGTTTATGAATGAGGCCGATTTGTTGATAGTCTTTGGAGCTTCCTTTTCTAATCACACCGGTATTACGTATAAAAAGCCAACAATTCAGATAGATTTTGACCCTTTAGCATTAAGTAAATTTCATGAGATAGATGTTGCTGTATGGGGCGAAATTTCTAGAACCTTAGACATTTTTACTGCCGAATTGGATGGAAAAACAGAAACTATTGATCAAAAAGAAGAAATAGCGGAACGTTGGAGTATTTGGAAAGATGAAAAGGCTAAACGTCTATTGGAAACTTCCGATAATGGATTAAGTTCTGTAGCCGTTTTTGAAGCTATGAATACATTGGCTCCTAAGGACGCCGTTATGTGTGTTGACGTTGGAAATAATGCCTATTCCTTTGGACGCTATTTTGAACCCGACCAGCAAGATTTTTTGATGTCTGGGTATTTAGGGTCGATTGGGTTTGCACTTCCTGCTGCTATTGGCGCTTGGGCCGCTGTTGGAAATACACGACCAGTTATTGCGGTAGCTGGTGACGGAGGACTTTGTCAGTATTTAGCAGAGATTACTACCCTAGTGAAATACAAAATGCCGGTAAAATTAATTGTGTTGAACAATCATGAACTGGGAAAAATATCGAAGGAGCAACGTGCAGGGGAATTTGACGTATGGAAAACCTCACTTTCTAATCCTAACTTTTCGGAATACGCTATTTCGTGCGGTGCATGGGGTAAACGCGTAGAAAAGGATGAAGATTTAGTAGCTTCAATGAAAGCCCTATTTGAACATGATGGCCCAGCTGTTCTTGAAATAATGACCGATGTAAATTTAATCTAGTTAACGTACTAGTTCATCTGTTAAGATATATGTTTTAACCAAAATATTGAATTATGTTTCAATCCTTTAGTATCATACTTTCCATTGCGGCATTATTCAGTTACATCAACTATAAATGGTTAAAGTTGCCTTCTACCATAGGCTTAATGGTTATGGCTTTAGTCCTTGTGCTATTAATTACGTTGACTAAAGGTGTCTTTCCAACATTTTATATTTATTTCTGTGATATGGTCATCAATTCTGATTTTAAGACCTTATTAATGGATGTAATGCTAAGTTTTTTGCTTTTTGCAGGAGCGCTCCATGTAAATATTGATGATTTGGCGAAAGAACGAAAATCTGTTATTTTGTTTGCTACCTTGGGCGTTTTAATTTCAACGGCTATCGTCGGTAGTATTACTTTTTTTGCTGCCAGCCTTTTACATATTGAGCTTCCTTTTATACATGCTTTACTTTTTGGCGCATTGATTTCCCCTACAGATCCTATTGCTGTTATGGCTATTTTAAAAAAGACAAATATCAAAAAAAGTCTAGGCGTAAAAATAGAAGGAGAATCACTTTTTAACGACGGGATAGGCGTAGTTGTATTTTCTGGATTATTGATAGTTGCAAAAGTGAGTGAATATTCAGATTCTTCTTTGGCTACGGAAATTGGCGAACTATTTTTAGTGGAAGCTGTTGGCGGCATTGTTTATGGTCTCCTTTTGGGTTTTATTGGTTACTCTGGTATAAAATCAATTAAAGAAAATCCACAATTAGCCGTAATGATGAGTTTGGCAATAGTCATGGGTGGCTATGCCGTTGCATCGCTTATAGGAGTCTCGGGCCCATTAGCTATGGTGGTGTCTGGAATATTCATTGGGAATAAAATAAACATAGCTTCAAACAAAAGCATTACAAGAAAAATGCTGAATGAAATTTGGGAAATTTTAGATGATGTTTTTAATGGAATTTTATTTGTTCTAATGGGCTTATCGATACACCTATTAGATTTCAACATCAACTACTTAACCTTGGGAGCAATTGCAATAGTAATTGTGCTTTTAGGAAGGTTTGTTTCTGTACTACTGCCTTATTCTTTATTACGGCATGATGAGCGTACTCCTTTGAAAACTGTCGCAATTTTAACCTGGGGAGGTCTAAGAGGTGGGATTTCGATTGCACTTGCCTTAAGTTTGGCAGAAGATCTTTCTTCTGAAATAATTGTCTATATAACTTATGTTGTTGTGCTTTTTTCAATATTAGTGCAAGGGATGAGTATAGGTAGGTTTGCGAAAAAGATATACAACTAGTCGATAAAATCTAATTATGGAAGCATCAGAAAAAGAAGATAAAAAGCAAGAAAAGGCTATTGATAATCATCTTATTGAAGCCTTGGGTATAGATAAGGATACCCTTAAAGAATTAAAGAAAAAATTGGCTAAGGTTGAACCAAGATCTGAGCGAGGTGCGGAGACCTTATTTCGTCTGGTTTCAAAAAACCAATATACTTTAAACACAATGATAGATAGAAAATCTAATATCCTAATTTCTGTCAATGCCCTTATATTATCTATAATCATAGGCACCGTATACTCCCAGATGGATAATGACCCCCATCTTATCTATCCTGTAATCATGATCCTTATCACTAATCTTATTTCAATTGCCTTTGCAATTTTTGCTACAAGACCTGAACTTGCGCACGGCGACCGAACCGTTAATAATTTGTTGTTCTATGGTAATTTTAATGAAATGGAAGAAGCTGAATATACAGAACAGTTAACCAGTTTAATGTATAAAGGAGATGAGCTATATAACGCTATTGCAAAGGATACTTTTTACCTAGGTAAAACGATTGACAAAAAGTTTAAACTCCTTCGAAAATCTTTCCATGTTTTTTTGATAGGAATTATTTTGTCTGTTGTTGGTTTTATAGCTTGCCATGTGTTTTTTGCAGGGTAAAACTAAAATAACAACTCGGCAATCTTCGCAAGTAAACACAAACCTCTCGCAATCCATTAATCGCTATGTTATAAGGTGCCGTTTGTATGGACTGATGTGTTTCATATTCAATTTGGTATTTTTAGGGGTGAAAGTGATAATCTAATTATATAGACCTAACCAAAAATCGATATTATATGCCCATTACTTCTAAAAGTGCTATAGCTAAAGGCGACGGTAGTTTTATCATAGACTATGTTATGGTCTCCAACCCCGAACCAGACGAAGTACTGGTGCAAATAAAAGCTGCGGGACTTTGCCATACGGATCACGATTCACTCTCTTGGGGCAAACCTATTGTTATGGGACATGAAGGCGCAGGTATTGTTACTGCCATTGGCTCAGAGGTCCTTCATGTTGCCGTGGGTGATTCCGTTATATTAAATTGGGCGACACCTTGCAGAACCTGTTTTCAGTGCCAACTGGGCAACGAACATATTTGCGAAAATAACTCCCCTGTAGTTGCAGGGGGTAATGGATATGCCAAAGGGCACGCCCATTTGAATGGAACTCAATACAATGGTAAGCCTTTGGAGCGCTCCTTCAATATTGGCACCTTGTCTGAATACACCTTGGTCAAAGCATCGGCCGTAGTAAAAAATTCGTTGGAAACGATTTCATTCGCTGCAGCCAGTATTGTAAGTTGTGGAGTAATGACAGGCTATGGCTCAGTGGTAAATATAGCTAAAGTAAGCGCTGGTAGTTCTGTAGTGGTTCTTGGTACGGGAGGCGTAGGGCTTAGCGTTGTGCAAGGGGCAAAAATTTGCAAAGCAAAAATAATTATTGCTATAGATGTTAATGAAAAACGCTTGGCTATGGCCAAACAATTTGGTGCTACACATACCATTACTGCGGATAAAACAGATACAGGTCTTTTGAAAGCAGCATTAGCGGTAAAAGAACTTACTGCAGGCCGTGGTGCGGACTATGCCTTTGAATGCACTGCAGTGCCAGAACTAGGAGCAGCTCCATTGGCTATGGTGCGTAATGCGGGCACAGCAGTTCAGGTAAGTGGTATTGAACAAGAAATCCCTTTTGATATGAATCTTTTTGAATGGGACAAAATTTATATAAATCCACTTTATGGTGGTTGCAGACCCGAACGGGATTTCCCAAAGATTTTAGATCATTACGCTAAAGGCAATCTACAGTTAGAAGAAATGATTACCAAAACCTATAACTTAGAAGAATTACCACTCGCTTTTGAGGCGATGTTATCTGGTAAAAATGCCAAGGGCGTTATACTTTTTTAAATGGACAGACAGTTTAGAACAACAGAAATATCCGATCCTGCTTTTGAAAGCAATAACCTTCGCTATATAACGGTAAAAAGTAAACACTTAAAAGGTAGGGGTGATATCTGCGTTTTTGTACCTCCATTGGAGGACCTTAGTCATGTACCTTTGGTTATTTTGTTACACGGTGTATATGGAAGTGCTTGGGTATGGTCACAAAAAGGGGGGGTACATCGTACTGCTTGGGAGCTTATGAAAAAAGGAGAAATTCCTCCTATGGTCATTGCTATGCCTTCGGATGGACTCTGGGGAGATGGGTCTGGCTACCTGCCTCACCACCAAAGAGATTTTGAAAAGTGGATTGTAGATGACGTACCGGAAGCGATACGGCAAAATATTCCTATGGTCAATGATGCATCTCTATTATTCCTCTCTGGATTTTCTATGGGCGGATTCGGGGCTTTGCGACTGGGATTAAAACACACGAATAAATTCAAAGCCATATCTGCACATTCCTCGATCACCCATCTAGATCAGCTGTCTCTTTTTGTGGAGGAAGAACTCGGAAATTTCACGCAGACAGACGCGGCCGAACATTCCGTTTTGGGCATACTGGATAAAGGGGCAGACAAATTACCTAAAATTCGTTTTGATTGTGGTACTCAAGACCCGCTTATTGAACATAACAGGACGCTGCACCAAGCACTTGAAAAACGGAACATACCACACGTGTATCAAGAGTTTAGTGGTGGACATGAATGGCCCTATTGGCACAAACATGTTGTAGATACTTTACTTTTTTTTAAAGAGACCATAGGAAAACTATAAAATAGCAACCTAAATGGATTAAAAAAATCCGAAAGCATTTTTGAAATTCATGTTATTGCCATAGGTCGACTTTATTCTCCGATTAAGTGAAATTACATTTTTGCATTTGGTCTGCTTTACGCACTGTTCATCCAACGGAAGTACTTTTAAGCATTGTTTTACGACCATAGGACAAGTAAGTCACCCTCGCCGTATTAAGTAGTCTCAACTTTGCTTCGAATTTAAAAATACCCCTTATGAAAACAGTTCTACTTGTGCAGGAAATTTATACTGAAGGTTTTAAAAACTTAGGAGGCTTCCTAGCCAAGCGATACTTTAAATTTTTCGCGTGGTTTAGCTTTATAATGTTCGCTATTGTACTTTATGCCTTTATCTATAGACTAGCCACAGGATTTGCTTTTGACTAAACATGGGTAATGAAAAAGGTGGCGTTTAATTTTAAGAGATTGCTTTTTATGACTACTTGTTTTGGGTTATCGATACTATTGCAGATTTACCGTGATTAATACATGTCAAACGTATCAAATAGAACCTATCTCGTCAATTTAAAAACGTTTAATGAAGCACTTAATTAAGAATAGATAACAAATAAAAAGCGACTCTGGTAAAAGAGTCGCTCTACATATCAAAATAAATAAGTGGATGTTTTACATTCCAATTATTTTCATTGCTTTGCTTAATAATTCTGGATTACTTGAAATATATTCAATCGCCGCGGTAGATAAACTTTTATCCCCTAAAATTGATTTCATAATTCCTTTATTAGATCCTTTGTTCTTTGTGACCATACCAGCCACGGATTTTGCAGTTTCTGGATTAGACTTTAAATAGTTTATGGTTTCTTTTTGTAAATCCTCATCCTTCATCAAGGCCTCCTTTATTTGCGAATCTACGTTTGGTTTATCTTTCGATAGTGCTTCCATTCCATCCTTTTTGAGGTCACTGGTCTTAACTGAGGGCAATGTTTGTGCAGATAATGCAGTTGAAAATGCCACGATAAACGTAAAAAATAAAACTTTTTTCATACTATGTTATTTAATTATTTCTGCACAAATTTAAACATTACTTAGGCTTATCCTAATTGCAACTGCCTATTCTTCTGTAACTTCTATAAATTTCTTCTTATTCTTTTCGGTGCATTTCCCAATTTTTATGAGGAACTCCCCAAAACCCTAGTACAGGCATAATAAAGAATTCTGTATTAGATGGGTATCTATAGTATAAGTTTATATCCTGTGTATCTGTTCTATACTCTACATAAAATCCACTCATGGATATAGGGCGTTGCTCAAGAAGTCCAGCATCTTTTAAAGCACCCTCATACCTATCTTTTCCAATCTCTTTCAATAAGACCTTAATCGCTTCTATATCTCTATTTCTAAACACTGTAATGGACATGCTCCAAAAATATGGATATAATCCAATTAAAGAAGAATAAAAATTGATTTGATTCAAACTTTAACGCTTTTGATTTATTTTAGGATTAAAATAAATTTCATGTGCTACAACACAAGAATAACAAGAAAAGCGGAAGCGTTAGAATCCCAATATAGGGTTAAAGCCTTGTTTGGAGAAATGGACGAGAACCAGGAACTTGTCTATAATAATGCAAATGGTTTTGCACATCCTCATATGTGGATCATACCGCAAGAGAAACCAGAAAACATGATACCCGTGATGTGGGGGTTGATACCTCATTATAAAAAAGGAGCAGATGCAAAGGAATATTATAAAGAAACGCTCCGATGGGGTTCTGGACTTAATGCAAAATCTGAAAAATTGTTTGATTCTAATAATTACAAAAAGAGTGCGTTAACTCGCAGATGTATACTCCCTGTAGATGGGTTTTATGAGCCACATAGAATAGATAACGTGAAAAAACCGTACTCCATACCTTTCTATTTTGAGCGCAAGGACGGCAACCCTATACATCTGGCAGGGATATATGCCGTCACTCCTGATAAGATGGTCACGTTTACCCTGCTGACCAAAGCTGCAACGCCATTATTCGCGAAAATCCATAATAAGAAGGAAAGACGCCCGGTAATTCTGCAAGATGACGCTATAGCTATTTGGTTAGATAATACCCTTAGCGAAGATGCAATTTACAAGGTCATAACCGATGATATGCCCGACACTTCTCTGCACGCCTATCCGATAAGCAAAGACCTGTACAAACGTAACGGTGAAGGGGATAGACCGGATATCATTGAGAAGGTAGCTTACGAGGATATTGAAATTGAATTGTAGATTTCAATTTACTTTTTTCATTTGTGCTATAAGCATACGAGTAGCATTGCCGTTATTATCCAAAGTAATCCATTTATACTTGTTACGTACATACGTATTTCCCTCATCTAACGCTGCCCCTTCATCTATCCCTTTAGCATCATATTTTAAATCACCAATAACAGTAAACCCAAGAGGGGTAGCTTTAATTTATTTAAGCTATTCAAGCGGTTGAATGCTTTTTTCGCTTCCAAATAGTTCTTATCTTTTAGACCAAATTTAAAGCTATGAAAGTACTTCAGAAAACCATATTGAGTTGTCTATGCGTGGTCGTTTTGTTCCTATCTGCATGCCAGCGCAATACTCCAGAAGGTTTTTGGGATTATGAAATTGATTTTGGGGAATACCAATCTCAAGGGGTTTTGAAACTTAAAAATACCAATGGCTCTGCCGAAGGGTCTCTAGTATCATTAGATGATGGCACATTTGCTCTTGAGAATATTGTGGCCAATGCCAATAGTTTATCGGGTGATTTTATCTTGTATGGAAAGAATGCTAATTTGGAAGGCTCTTTTGAAGGAGGTGCTTTTTCTGGTACAATCAAAATTGAAGACGAAGCATTCCCGGTCATAGCAACACAACAATCTTCTGATGTTGTTACCATGGATCGGTCCAAAATAAAATATGTGCTTTCAGAAAATAATTTGGCTGAAATTGAAAATGATATTGATCATGCCGGAATTATTTCAGATGTAGATCGTGAGGGGTACAAACGAGGTGAACGCATATATAGTGCTAATTGTATTAACTGCCACGGCAATGAGGAGATTGAAGGGTCGATTCCTCTTTCTACTAAATTCTGGATGCAAGAATTGAAAGCGGGTAGCGACGCCTATTCCATGTATCAAACTGTAAGCCGAGGGCATGGTTCCATGCCTCCACAACCAACCTTGACCCCACAAGAAAAGTATGATGTCATTTCATATATCCGTCATAAGTATATTAAAAACAAAGAGAACGAACAATTTAGTGTAAGTACGCCAGGGTATCTCGCGGGTTTACCCAAAGGCACTTCCCGTGGTCCGGAAACCAAGCCCTATCAACCTTGGTCAGATATGAACTACGGTAATTTTTTCATTAACACCTATGAATTGGCTGATGAAAAGACTGGTATTGAAAGATATCATTCTCCGGGTCCTTCCCCATATCCAGATGAAGATTATCTTAAGAATAACTTTGCGTATAAAGGTATTGCTGTCCGTTTGGACAAAGGTAAAGGCGGTGTTTCCAAAGGAAAAGCTTGGATGATATTTGACCATGACCTTATGCGTGTTGCAGGGGGGTGGACAGGCAAAGGTTTTATAGATTGGAATGGTATTCTATTGAATGACAAACACGAAACCTATCCACGTACTATTGGAAAGCTCCATTTTGAAACACCTGTTGGCCCTGGTTGGGCTAATCCGAAGACTGGTTCTTTCGAAGACACTAGATTTAGAGCTAGAGACGGCCGTGCTTTTGGACCACTTCCGAAACGTTGGGCGAACTATAAAGGACTATATCATTATGAAGATCAGATTATAATTTCCTATTCGGTCGGGCAGGCCAATATTTTAGAGAAGTTAGGAATGGAAAGTGATGGTAAGGACACCATCTTTACAAGGACACTGAATATTTCTCCTTCTACCTCATTGTTAAAAATGAGAGTAGCTCCTGAGACTGTTGGGGTTCAAATAATAGGACAAGGGGCTCGTTTATCAGAAGAGGATGGTTTTGTAGTATTGCATGTAGAGCGGTCAAAAGAAGTTAAGATTAAATTGTTTATTGCAAATACGGACAAATCTGATTTCGCCAAGCTCCAAACGATTAAAGCCATTCCAGAAGATTTACGGAAATATACTTTGGGTAATGGCGCACCTCATTATCCAGAAGTTTTAAAAACCACCATTACCAAAGGATCTGACCAAGGTGCTTTTGCAGTGGATTTACTAACACCACCGTTTGAAAACCCGTGGTCTTGCAGAATGAAGTTGAGTGGTATTGATTTCATGAAAGATGCAAATAAGGCAGTCGCTTGTGCTACTGATGGCGATATTTGGCTCATTTCGGGCCTTACAAGCAGTTCTGGAGAACTTACTTGGCAACGCATCGGATCCGGACTTTTTCAACCCTTGGGTATTAAAGTCTTGAATGATAAAATATATGTCATCT
>CAZDOW010000036.1:0-33444 GCA_964507115.1 uncultured Maribacter sp. | reverse complement strand
GGAACAAATGGTTTAGGTGGTGGAGGTATTTCAACCACTGCTTTAATTGATTTAGTAAGAAATGCGAAATCATCCATAGCTATTCAAACGCCCTATTTAATCACGACTGAATTATCTCAAAATCTATTTAAGGAAGCTGTAGGTCGCGGTGTAAAAATTAGAATACTTACTAATAGTCTGGCTTCAACTGATAATGTAGAAGCTTTTAGTAGTTATCAAACTGATCGAGAAAAATTACTAAATACGGGAGTTAGAATATTTGAATTCCGTCCTGACGCAGCAGAACGTACAAGAATAATGACTGGAGAGTTACAAGAAAAGTTAGACCATAAGCCAATATTTGGACTGCATGCAAAATCTATGGTTATTGATAATATAATAACAGTTATAGGCACATTTAATCTTGACCCTAGAAGTGCGAATTTAAATACTGAATGTGTCGTTATTGTTAATTCTGATAAGGTTTCTAGAGGTGTATTAAACGGTATGGAGGAAGAATTTAAAGCTGAAAACTCTTGGGAAACTACATTAGAATATAATCCCGATTCAGAGGTGAGTAAATTCAAGCGTTTAAAAACTTGGACAAGAAAAATAATTCCAAAAGCAATTTTATAATATCTATTAAGCCTGCCATATACTAACCGTTCTATCCTATTGTAAAGAAAAGAATGAACAATATTTGAGAACAAACACCAATTAAAAAAATGAGAAGACTTGCATTAATTTCCTTAACAGTAGTATCTTTTTTGTTATTTGCACAACCCATTAAGGCAGAGGTTAAACTTCCTGCTATTGTATCTTCAAATATGGTTTTACAGCGCAACACTAACATTGTACTTTGGGGTTGGGCTGATGCCAAAGAGGAAATTACGATCAATGCCTCTTGGTTGAATATACCAATGGAAATTAAAGCGGATAAAGAAGGTAATTGGCGTATTGAGGTAAAAACGACCAACAGTAAAGAGCCTCAAACCATTACTATACATAGTAAAACTTCAGATATTACATTAGAAAATGTCTTGTTTGGAGAGGTTTGGTTGTGTTCTGGACAATCAAATATGCAACAACCCATTAGTGGTTACAACGGACAGCCTACGTTTGGCGCCGCTAAGACTATCACAAGATCTACTAATCCAAATCTAAGATTATTTTCAGTGGATAGAATTGGCTCAAAAACACCCTTAAAAGATGTTGAAAAATTTACAGGCTGGGAACAATCCAATCCCAACAATGTTGGAAACTTTAGTGCAATTGCTTATTTCTTTGGACAGCAATTGCAGGAAATTTTGGATGTTCCGGTAGGTTTAATACATACTTCTTGGGGCGGTAGCACCGTCCAAGCCTGGGTAAGCAATGAAGTATTGAGCACATATCAAGAAGTGAATCTTGAAACTGTAGTTATTGAAAATGGCACAAATCAGATTCCTACCGCATTATTTAACTCAATGATTAATCCATTAATTCCTTACACCATCAAAGGTGCATTGTGGTATCAGGGGGAATCAAATCGTCACGAACCCGATGTTTACAAAGAACTTTTTCCTGCAATGGTTAAAGATTGGAGAACACGCTGGGGAATTGGTGATTTTCCATTTTACTATGCTCAAATTGCTCCTTTTCTCTATGGCAATAATGATGTATTTCAAACCGTAGACAATAGTTCGTTTATCCGCGAAGCTCAATTGCAATGTTTGGATTATATTCCAAACTCAGGAATTGCTATTACCATGGATATAGGAGAAGAAAACTACATTCATCCTCCAAAGAAAAAGGAAGTTGCTGATAGGTTATTATTTAACGCTCTAAATCAAACATATCATTACGACGCTATAGATTTCGCTGCTCCAATTTTTGATTCCCTAGAAGGAACAGATGGCGGAGTTGTTCTGAAATTTAAAAACGCGGAGACGGGCCTGTATTCCTATGATGGGTTGGAAGGGTTTGAGATTGCAGGGGATGATAAAGTATTCTACCCAGCCAAGGCGAAAATTGTAAACGGCAGCAAAGATGTGTTTGTAATAAGCACAAAAGTTCCTAATCCTGTGGCGGTAAGATACGCTTGGCGCAACTGGGTTATTGGAACTCTTTATGATACAAACCTTTTACCTGCATCATCTTTTAGAACAGACGATTGGGATGAAGCTACACAATTTAAAAAATAAAAACGCCGTGTTCTATGTTGTTTAAAGCTGAAAATTGGGCCTTAGCGATATATTTGTTTTTGGCCTTTAAGAGTACATAATTTAAAATCATACGCTATTGCTACATGCGAAGCTGAAAACCAGATAGATTTCCACACCGTAATAATCATAATCGGAACCTTGTATTTCATTATAAAAGAATTAAATAATGTTTAAAAAAAATTACATAAGAAACTTTATTGTTTTTCCCATCTTGATTTTCGCTTTTGCCTCCTGTAAAAGTTCTAAAGGAAAAGAGCCTCAAAAGGAATCAACTGAAAGACCAAATATTTTATTCATTATGTCTGATGATCATGCGTATCAAGCAATTAGCGCCTACTCAGATAAGCTAATACAAACACCAAATATTGATCGTATCGCTGATGAAGGAATGTTGTTTACCAATGCCTGCGTCACAAATTCAATTTGTGCACCATCAAGAGCAACGATACTCACTGGAAAGCACACACACATTAATGGGAAGATTGATAATAGAGTGCCATTTGATACCACTCAAGTTACGTTTCCCCAGTTGTTTCAAAATGCAGGTTATGAAACTGCAATGTATGGAAAACTACATTTTGGTAATAATCCGAAAGGTGTTGATGATTTCATGATTTTACCCGGTCAGGGTAATTATATCAATCCTAAGTTCATCACTAAAAAAGGAGATACCACAATCACTGGTTATGTGAGTGATATCATAACTGATTTAACCATCAATTGGCTCGACAAAAAGAGAGATAAGGAGAAACCCTTTATGATGATGTACTTACATAAAGCTCCTCATAGACCTTGGTGGCCAAGTCCTGAAAAGTTTGCGGAGTTTACGAAGAAGACATTTCCAGAACCCGCTTCTCTTTTTGATGACTATTCCAATAGAGGTACAGCTGCTAAGACAGCAGAAATGAACTTACTTCAGCATATGAAATATGGTCATGACTCCAAGATAAGGCCAGAAATTATTGAAGAAATGGGTGGCGTAGAACCTTATGTGCCTCCAATGAATTGGGGTGGAATTGACGGGTTTACAAGACCTTATGGGAGAGCCAACGCCGAACAAAAAGCATTGTATGACCCTGTACTAGATTCTATCAATACGTGGTTCAAAGCAAATTGGCCTACTATGAATGACAAACAAAAGATGAAGTGGAAATATCAGCGTTATATGCAAGATTATCTTGGTTGTATTTCTTCAGTAGATGATAACGTAGGAAGAGTGTTAGATTACCTTGATGAAAGTGGATTGGCCGAAAATACGATTGTAATATATACTTCGGATCAGGGATTTTACCTTGGAGAACATGGCTGGTTTGATAAGAGATTTATATATGACGAGTCATTCAAAACACCATTAATGATTCGCTGGCCAAATGAGATTACTCCTAATACTACGAATGATGAGATGGTTCAAAATTTGGATTTTGCTCAAACTTTTTTAGAAGCCGCCCAAATTGAAGCTCCAAGTGATATGCAAGGAGAGAGTTTGATTCCCCTTCTAAAAGGTGATACAGCATTATGGAAACGTGACGCTGTTTACTATCATTACTATGAATACCCTGCTGTACACATGGTCAAACGACACTACGGTGTTGTAACAAAAGAGTATAAACTAACCCACTTCTATTATGATGTGGACGAATGGGAGTTATATGACCGTATTAATGACCCACAAGAAATGGTAAATGTATACAATGACCCTGCTTATGCTGCTACTGTGGCTGAACTACATAAGAAGTTAGATGAGTTAAGAGTCAAATACAAGGACTCAGCAGAATTAGATAGGAAGTACATTGATCTTTATGAAAATAACTAATGAAAACAGCGCGCAACAATGTGAAAAATGCGTTTTACACGAAACTATTTTGGTCAATTAGTAGTGCTAAGGCTTTGAGTACAGCACAAATAAATAGTATTTAGTACACCTTACGATATGATTATTTCAGAGAAAATGTATATCCCATAAAAGATGAATAAAACAACTGCATTTGTAATTGTTATACTCTTGAGCCTACCGCTGAACTCATTTAAGAAGTACGAGCGATATAATCAATATGCTGATGCAACAATTACTACGTTGCAAAAGTGGTATAACATAGAAACAGGACTATATGAGACCACAAGTTGGTGGAATGCAGCCAATGTCCTAACGGCAATAATTGATTATTCGAGAATAACCGGTTCTGAAGAGTATCTAGAAGTTATTGAAAATTCTTTTGAGCTATGCAAAGAATTTGAAGTCCAAATGCCTGATCCAAAAGATAATTGGATATGCCGAAATTATATCAATGACTACTATGATGATGAAGGTTGGTGGATATTGGCATGGATCGAAGCATATGAACTTACAAAAGATGACAAGTACCTTAAAATGGCACGTATCACTTTTGCTGATATGGCTACCGGTTGGGATGCCGTTTGTGGCGGTGGTGTCTATTGGAAAAAACCGAAGATTGGGAAATCGGCAGTTCAAAACGAACTATTTATGTTGGGTGCACTACGGTTGCATCAAAGAGGTGGCGGCGAGGCACTTGGGAAAAGTTATCTGCAGTGGGCAGAAGACACCTGGGAATGGTTTGTGAATTCGGGAATGTTAAATGAAAAATATCTTGTAGAAAATGGTTTAAATACCCAATGTGACGTAAGCGTTGGAAGTTACCACACCTATAATCAAGGCATGATTTTAAGTGCGTTGGTAGAATTATATAAAGTGAAACAGGATGCCTTACTGTTGGAGTTGGCTCATAACATTGCAAATGCCACCATTACTAATCTGGTCTATGAAAATGGGATATTAAAAGACCCGAAAGAACCAAACCTTAATGGCGACGCGACTCAGTTTAAGGGTATATTCATGCGGCACTTAGGGTTTCTATATTCCGTATCGCCGAAAGAAGCATACAAAACTTTTATTCTAAAAAATGCTGATTCTATCTGGTCTGTTGCCAGAAATAAAAAGAATAATGAAATAGGAGGCATATGGAATGCTCAGCCAAAAAAAACCGATGCCTCATGCCAAAGTTCAGCACTGGATGCTTTCAATGCCGCAATGATTGTAAGTAAAGAGAATTAATGTTCTGTTATCGGCATCTAAAATTTATAGGTCACACTTTAAAAGATAAAACGAGCTAGAATGAAGAAGCGTTATTAGATAATTCGAAAAAATATGAGAATGACAAGAGTGATAATTACGTCAATAGTATTCATGGTATTATCATCTGGTTGTAAAAACAGCAATAAAAAAACTTCAAATTCAGAAGAAATAAAGCAACCAAATATTATTTATGTTTTGACCGATCAATGGAGAGCACAAGCCACTAGTTATAATGGAGATCCGAATCTGTTAGGAAAAACACCAAATTTGGATAAACTGGCGGGTGAAAGCATTAACTTTAAAAATGCCGTGTCAACAATGGCGGTATGCACACCGTATAGGGCGGCACTTTTGACAGGTCAATATCCCACGACTACTGGTATGTTTTTGAATGATCTTCACTTACCAGAAGCCTCTTATACAATGGCCGAGATGTATAAAGAATCAGGATATAAAACGGCATACATTGGTAAATGGCATTTGGATGGAATGGGACGCTTTTTGTACACGCCTCCTGAAAGAAGACAAGGCTTTGAGTATTGGAAAGCTTTAGAGTGTTCTCATGATTACAATAAATTATTTTATTACGAAGGAAACAATCCAGAGCGGAAGCAATGGGAAGGCTATGCCCCTTATGCAGAAACAGAAGATGCGATATCGTATATGAAATCGAATGCGTCTGGAGATAAACCTTTCTTAATGGTACTAGCTTATGGATCGCCTCACTTTCCGTACCATAATACACCCGAAGATATGCAACCGCTTTTTAAACCAGAAGACATCATCCTGCAAGAAAATGTAGGTGACGATTTTAGAGAAAAGGCAAAGGAAGATGGAGCAGGTTATTATGCACATATTCTCGCATTAGACCAATGTATTGGCAAACTTCAAAAGGCCATGGAGGAAACAGGAATAGCTGAGAATACCATTTTCGTTTTCACCTCAGATCATGGAGAAATGTTAGGCTCTCATAGTTGGAGACCCAGACAAAAACAAGTCTCCTGGGCTGAAGCGGTTAGAGTACCTTTCTTAATTAAATATCCTGCGGCTTATAAAGGAAAAAAAATAGAAGTGGAAACACCTATTGGCACCCCTGATATTTTGCCTACATTGCTTTCTATGTCAGGCTTACCAATCCCCGAATCTATTGAAGGAGAAAGTATGACTTATGCCATTGATAATAAGGAGGCGGGCAAAAATAAAGCAGCCCTTGTCATGCAATTAGCTCCCTTTGCAGGAAATTACGAGGAATATAGAGGGATTTATACAAGCCGTTATACTTATGTAAAAATGCTGAATGGGCCTACACGTCTGTTTGACAATGAGATGGACCCGCTTCAAATGAATAATTTAGTCAATAATTCAAAATATAATGAACTTCAAGAAAAATTGGAAGGGAAGCTTCAAGAAGAATTAAAGAAGATTGGTGATGATTTCAAACCAAGGCAATATTATCTTGATAAATGGAATTATAAGGTAAATAAAGGTGGTGAGATACCATATGCCCACGAAAAATCGGCCGATATTACATTTCAAGGGCCGGATTTGAATAAATAACGAATACGATTTTCCCTTGATTTCTGTTCGATTGATATGAGAAAGAATTTATCAAATAGCCATCATTTAATTTTTAAAGGGTGGCGCCATACACCCACAACAAATTGGAGTAACCAATGTGCAATGACAGCGGCAAATGCTTTTTTTAATACTCCAAACGTAAAACCAAATCAAGACTATTTTGCTAAAATAAAAAGTCCTGAATTTAAAATTAAAAAAATAACTGCTTACAACAAAACCTATAAACAATAAAGGTTTAGAAGCTATTCGAAAGGTTTGTGTATTTTTAGGATGTCGCAAAATTCAAAAATTAGTCATAAATACCAACAAATGAAAAACGCAGTAAAGTCCTTACCAATCCATTTAAATAACTTCAAAGTATTCGTTTTCATTTGTTTTGTCTTTTTTAATTTTAGTGGAGAAGCACAAGTAAATTGGACCAACGATGGTGATTCGTATTATAAATTAGAAAAAAACCAATTGCTTACCTATACCCTGCCCAACCATGATGCTAAAACAGTTATCACCAAAGAACAACTTACTCCAGCAGGCAACTCAGAACCGATAGCTGTCGCACACTTTTCATTTTCAATGGACCAACAGAAAGTGCTGTTATTTACCAATACTAAAAAAGTTTGGAGGTTACATACCAAAGGAGATTATTGGGTTTTTAACTTTAAAACAAACACGTTAACTCAAATTGGAAAAACCTTAAGTCCTTCCTCCCTGATGTTTGCAAAATTTTCTCCCGATGGAAACTCGGTAGCCTATGTTTCTGAAAATAATTTATATAGTGAAGATTATACCAGTGGTAAAATTAAGCCCTTAACTACCAATGGTACCGTTTCTCTAATAAACGGAACTTTTGATTGGGCCTACGAGGAAGAATTTTCTTGTAGAGATGGATTCCGTTGGAGTCCGGACAGCAAATCTATAGCCTATTGGCAAATAGATGCAAGCGCAATAAAGAAGTTTTATATGATTAATAATACAGACGCTATATATTCCCAATTAGTGCCCTTAGAGTATCCCAAAGTTGGTGAAAGTCCTTCTAAATGCCGAGTTGGAGTCGTACAACTTTCCGATGCTAAAACAAATTGGATAGCTATTCCGGGAGACGCTTCTCAAAATTATTTAGTTAGAATGGAATTTATTCCAACCACCAACAAGCTCTTAATTCAACAATTAAATAGAAAACAAAATAAGAGCAAATTATACATTGCAGATGCCTTAAACGGAAGTACAACTAGTATTTATGAAGAAACGGACGAAGCTTGGGTAGATCTATTTCAATTAGGAAATCCCTATGCAATTGATTACACAAATAATTTTAGCTTTTTAAAAGATTCAAATAGTATTCTTTGGGCATCAGAAAAAGATGGATGGAGACACTTGTATCAAGTTTCCTTAGAAGGAAAGAAAGAAGTGTTAATTACCAAAGGTGAATTCGATGTTATCGATTTAAAATTCATCCATTCTAAAAAGGGATATGTGTATTATTTAGCGTCCCCGACTAATGCTACTCAGAGGTATTTGTATAAAACTAAATTAAATGGAAAAGGAAAAAACGAATTAGTAAGTCCTGAAAGCTTAAAAGGAAGCCACGATTATTCCTTTTCCTCTAATGGCAGTTATGCCGAACATACTTTTTCGAACCACTATACACCAAGATCAAAAGAGTTTATTAATGTTGCCAATCACAAGGCTTTAACCAAAGAAGAAAGTATTATTAAAAACGTAAAAAAATTAGAAAAAAAGCCAACAACCGAATTCTTTAAAATAAAAACCGCCGATGGTATTGAAATGGACGGATGGATGGTAAAACCAACAAATTTTGACTCAAATAAAAAGTATCCTATTGTATTTTATGTGTATTCTGAACCTGCGGGCACCACGGTAAAAGACACCTATAATGTGGGGGGAAATCGGCATTATAATGGGAGTATGGCCGAAGATGGTTACCTCTACATTTCTTTAGATAATCGTGGCACTCCTGCTCCAAAAGGACGGGAATGGCGAAAATCTATTTACCGAAAAATTGGGGTGATTAACATTAACGACCAAGCTATGGCTGCTAAAGAAATTCTGAAATGGGATTTTGTAGATTCTGAACGGGTAGCAGTTTGGGGCCATAGCGGAGGAGGATCTGCTACATTGAATTTGATGTTTCGATATCCTGAAATTTACAAAACGGGGATTTCACTCGCTGCAGTCGCAAATCAACTAACCTATGACAACATTTATCAAGAACGCTATATGGGCTTACCTCAAGAAAACAGGGAAGATTTTATTGACGGTTCTCCTGTTACCTACGCAAAGAATTTAGAGGGAAATTTGCTTTATATACACGGTACCGGAGATGATAATGTCCACTATCAAAATGCAGAACTATTGGTAAATGAACTAATAAAACACAACAAACAATTTCAATTTATGCCTTATCCAAATAGATCTCATGGAATTAGGGAAGGAGAAGGGACGCAGGAACATCTGTCTACCTTGTATACAAACTACCTAAATCTACACTGTCCTCCGGGAGGAAGATAATGTTTGGTAAAAAAACAAAAACTTTAACTGTTCGCTTTTTCTCCGCTACTTCTGAAATTTATGGGCCGTTTTAAACTGAATTTGAATACAAGAAAAGTATGAATTTATAAACGCTAATACTTGAGTTATGCTAACTGACATTAATCCCAAATTACCAATGCGTGACAAAAATGTTACGAGAGAGTTTTACACAAGTAAATTGGGATTTAAAGAATATGGAAGTGCTGACTTTGATGGCTATTTAATGATGGGAAAAGACAAAATTCAAATTCACTTCTTTGAATTCAAAGAACTTGACCCTAAAGAAAACTATGGCCAGGTGTATATTAGAACGGACAACATTGATAGTTTTTACCAATCGGTATTAGATTATAAAACGACTATTCACCCAAACGGTCCATTGGAAACTAAACCTTGGGGGCAAAAGGAATTTTCCATACTCGATCCAGATAGTAATCTATTGACATTTGGACAAAGCATTTAGAATAAAAAACGAAGCACAACACCGCATAAAAGTAATGCGTTAGCTAATGCTTCATCTAAACTTAGCGCAACTAAAAATTAGCTTGTTTTGGCTTTAAGAATAAATGTCGAAACAAAACAGTACAACAATGGATATCCGTAATTACATGTTCTCGCCCATTCAGAAAAACATACTGCATTGGACGACCTTTTGCTAAAGCCTCCTGTCTATGCTAATACACCGAAAAACAAGATGAAAAAAATATTGGTTTTAGGAATTTTAATTTGTTTGACTAACGTTATCCGAGCTACTGAAAAGCTAGATTACACAATTTATCATAAACGTATTATAGCTGCTGAAGTTTTAATTACTTCGGAAAATTATTTAGAAGCTATTGCTGTTTATGAAGAATTATTTGACCATTATGAGTTTATATTTTTAAGAGATTATAAGATTGCAACTCAATTAGCACTATTCCTAAATGATGAACAAAAAGCAAAAAAATTTTTATTGAAAGGAATAGCGTCTGGCTGGCAGATTAAATCAATAAAGAAGAATACGTATCTGAAACCACTACTAAAAGGTGAAGAATGGAAATCAATTAAAAAAGAATATCATGATCTCAAAAAAAAATATGACTCCAAGCTCAATAAAAAAATACAAGAGCAGGTAAAAAAAATGTATACAAAAGACCAAAATAAGGCTTTTATGGCATTATTTAGATTCAGTTCAAAAGCACAAGACAAGTATGCTGAAAATAAGTTTGCTCCTCATAGTGAAAATCAAATGGATGACTTTTCCCAAATCATTCAAACCTATGGATATCCTGGTGAAAAATTAATAGGAAATAGCTATTGGATGTCTACCATATTGAGTCACCATAATTCAATCTCAACAGTCTATACTGCAAAAGATAGTCTTTATCCTAATCTAAAACCGAACTTAAAGGAAGCTTTGAAAAATGGTCAAATTTCTCCTTATGAGTTTCTTGGAATTGATGATTGGTATTTAACAGTCAAATATAATAGAACAAAACCAAGCTATGGAATGCTCGACGCGCCCACTGCATCAAGTTTATCAAAAACGAATGAATTACGAAAGAATATCTATGCACGACCATATGAAGTTAGAGTGGCTTTAATTGATATACAAAAAAAGACAGGTATGAATTTCTATTTACTAGATAGGTGGTATTAAAGGCAATACACCCTACGGTCTATAAAACATGTAAAAACCTGCTTAATCCAAGGACTTCTGTATAGTTACTAAGTATTCAAAAAATTGACAAGCAACGTTAGCGTTGTCATCGCATTATCTCTCTCACTGCTCAGATGTCTTACGCTACGCTTCCTGCGAACACGGTGGTGTTGCGTTCACATGTGGCAAGCCCAAATACTCCGCCTTATTTGGTAACCCGGCAACGCCGTTAAGCACCATGTAACAAAACCTTGTAACACCATTAAAAAAAATCTAATTAATGTATCTTGCCAGCCTTTCTAAAGGTTGAAATTATGGAAGACAATCAAATGCTTCATTATAGTAAAAATGTGCTAAAAAACATGCCAGCTAGCTGGTTGAGTTTAACAACACACCGACTTGATATTTATGATGAAAAATTGGCTAAAATTCAGTTCTTAGAACAGCTTGAAATCTTATGTAGTAACAATAATTCTGATTCATCCGCACTAAATGAATTACCTACTGCCTTCGATTATATTCGATTAGGTCATCCATTATCATGTTTACTAGAATGGGTGGTTGCTAACTTAAATACTATAGAAGCGAATAATGTAA
The DNA here is from genome assembly GCA_964507115.1 of uncultured Maribacter sp. Lineage (GTDB taxonomy): Bacteria > Bacteroidota > Bacteroidia > Flavobacteriales > Flavobacteriaceae > Maribacter. The sequence continues at coordinate 21,809 of CAZDOW010000036.1, read as the reverse complement.
TCAGTTTTTCATCCAAAACGACTCCTATTTTAGCTATTCTAAGAAAAAATTTATTAGATAATAAAAACTCTCAAATCATTTATACCGATGAGTTGCCAGCCTTTTTTGATGCTGAAATCTTGCGGGAAGTTTACGGTTATACATTTGATGTACAGCACGTGGAAAACGCAGCGGCCGTGTCTGCCTTTGAAGGCAGCACCATTTTCATTTCACGCCCGGAGGATATCTGTAATTTCAACATCTCCCCGAATATCGACTTTTTTATCAATGTAAATGACACCTTAGGAAGTGTGTTATTAGTGAACGGAGGACAAAACGAAAGTTATATCTCAGAAATTCAGCACGTGCGCCGAAGAGAAACCATTGCAATGACGCCTATCAATTGTCATGCTGCCTTACAATTTCTTTTGGCGCAATCTCCTATAGATTCTAAGCAAAGCAATGTAGAACCTAACAAAACATTAGTCTTAGAAGCTCTAAAAGAGATTACCGGTACCACCACAAAGCCTTTAATTGGCTCTAGTGGACTATCTATTCAATATGCCATTATGATGGGGCTCGTTCACGATGCGCTAGAAAACCATAAAGGAAAGGATATAAAATTTATAGTGCCTACAAATTGTTATGGTGGTACCAATGACCAAGCAAGACGCGTAGCTGCCTGCATTGCTAATGTTGAGGTCGTAGATTTAGAAGTGGATGGCGATAACGATATGGTGCAAAGCATAGCTGCCGTTTTAGCCAAAATTGCAAGCGTAGATGCTGTCCCCTACATAATCGCAGAAATTCCAACCAACCCTAGAGTAGAAGTTCCAAATCTTAATAACCTAAAAGATGTTTTAAGCGCAACCCGAAAAACGGCAACGGGCGAAACCGCTATCGACCCGGTTTTTATTTTAGATCAAACATTTTGTCCTAACGTACACTTTCTGGGCGAAGGTGAAATACTCTCAACCTTTAGGGCTATTTCGTATGCTAGTGGCTCCAAATTCCCAAGTGGAGGACAATGCACAGCTGGCTTCGTTGTAGCAAATAATAAAGCGGCAGACTTGATGCAAAAAATAGAAATACATCTAAGACTTTGCGATAACGAAGCTACAAAACTTCAAATCGAAATATTGGCCAAGCAATTACCTTCAATGAAGCAAAGAATTGGTGATGCATATACCAATACTCGTGAATTTGTAAACTTTATCAATGCGTCTTTGCCAGCTGCTAAAATCAATTTTGTTTCGTCAGCGTTAGCAGAAGAAGGATTTACGCCATCTGTTTTTTCATTAGACCTTCCTACTAAGGGTAATACTGATGAAGAAAAAGAAGCGTATAAGAGAGCACTAAATCTTAAATTGATTAATTTAATGATTGCAGAAATCCCTAATGAAAGCAAATTCTGCGTGAGCTATGGACAGTTAAAAGGGTGTTATTGGACAATCCCTGCAACATCTACTCAAGGGACGACTAAAGAAGGTGATAAGGATTATATTGTCCGTGTATCACTTTCTCCCAGTTTAGATCTTGAACTTCATAAAAAAGTTTTTTTGAAATTTGTGGAAACCATTTAACTTTGGCCAAGAAGGTGAGCGCCTGCTAGCGGAACCCTATTGTTTAATGATTTTTAAGAATTGCTAATCGCTAAAAACACAGTGCCTAACAAGCCATATAAAAAATAGGGAATGAATTACTTAAATTATCGTCTTGGTCATATTTAAAAAATTAGCCAAATTTTTAATTTGATTATATTTAACAAAGAAATTAAAAAAAATAGCTCTGTGTTAATCTGAAAAATTAGCGTCCAGCACATTCTCTCGCCCACTGCTCACGCAGTTATCGTACGCTACGTTTCATACACAAGACCATTAAACACAATTTATGGGAGATCATAAAGTAAATATGAAATCTGATGACCGTGCGAAAATTAACTTTCTTAGTCACTTAATTGATGATTTTAAGAGTCTTGAACATATGTTCAAGAACGGGATGATAGAAGATGACATCATACGCATTGGGGCAGAACAAGAATTCTGTCTTGTAAACGAACAATGGCGCCCTGCAAAGAACGCGCTGGAAATACTTAAAGAAATCAATGACCCACATTTTACTACCGAACTAGCGCGGTATAATTTAGAAATCAACTTGGATCCTGTTCAACTGCAGGGAGACGCATTTACTACAGTAGAAAATCAAGTTAGGTCGCTTCTGAAAAAGGCAAAGGCTGCAGCGCACAATAACAGTAGTAAAATAATACTGACAGGAATACTGCCTAGTATATCAAAACACGAACTAGAATTTGAGTATATGACGCCCTACAAGCGTTATTATGCATTGAATAACCTACTCAAAGAGGCAAGGGGAAGAGATTTTAGATTGCATTTATTAGGCGTTGATGAGCTTTCTCTCAAGCATAATTCGGTGATGTTTGAGGCGTGTAATACAAGTTTTCAAATGCACTTACAAATAAACCCACATGATTTTACTGCCAGCTATAATTGGGCTCAGGCTATAGCAGGTCCTGTTCTTGGAGTATGTGTAAATTCTCCTTTGCTGCTGGGAAAAGAATTATGGAGTGAAACGCGTATCGCTCTTTTCCAACAAAGTATTGATACTCGGTCTGTTTCAATGGCACAAACAGAAAAAGAAGCTAGAGTATCCTTCGGAAACGATTGGATGATTGGCAATGTAGTTGACTATTACAAAAAGGAAGTTTCTCATTTCAAAACCTTACTTACCAAAGAGATCGAAAAGAGCTCTTTTGAAGAATTGAAAGAGGGCAAAATCCCTAAATTAAGTGCTCTCAACATGCTCAATGGTACAATCTACAGATGGAATCGACCTTGTTATGGTGTAGGAAATGGGAAACCACATATTAGAATAGAAAACAGATATATTCCATCAGGTCCTACCATAACAGATGAAATGGCCAATTTCGCATTTTGGGTTGGACTGATGAAAGGAAGACCTTCGGCATTTGATGACCTTCCTAATATGATGGAATTTAGAGATGCAAAATCTAATTTTACCCGTGCCGCTCGCACTGGTGTTGAATCAATTATGAACTGGATGGGGAAGGCCATTCCACTTGATGAATTGGTATTGAATGAATTGTTGCCAATTGCAAGAAATGGCCTTGAGCAGATGAAAATCAACAAAGCGGATGTAGATAGGTATCTAAATGTTATAAAGGATAGAATTACAAAAAAACATACTGGTTCACAGTGGATGGTGAACAATTACCGTAATCTAAAGAAAAAACTAAAGCCCAATGATGCATTAGTCGCTCTCACCGCGGCTATGCATGATAATCAGCTTTCGGGCAACCCCGTGAGCGATTGGCCAGCAATCCATAATTTTAAGTCTTTCAACTCTACGGCAAGTATGGTCGGTCATATCATGAGCTCTAATTTGGTAACAGCAAGCGCTACAGATCTAGGCCTTTTGACCCTGCAATATATGAAATGGAACAAGATACATCACCTACCTGTTGTTGATAATAATGAAAGCTTAGTTGGATTAATTACCTGGCAGCATTTAGAACAATATTGGGATCAAGTTCATGATTCGAATAATTTGATGAGTGCTCGTGAAATTATGATTACAGAAATGATTACTGTTGAAACATCAACCCCGATTAAACAGGCTATTGCTCTTATGAAAAAGCACGAAATTGGTTGCCTACCCGTATTACAGGACACACAACTGGTTGGAATAATTACTGTTAATGACGTAATTCATCTGGATAATGCCTAAAGTCCATAGTAAAGCACTAAGTCAAACAATCTCTGTTGATCGTATTATCGGAAGAGTGGATGGAACGATGCCTGGACCCTTTATGGTTTTTTTTGCTGGTATTCATGGAAATGAACCTGCAAGTGTTTTTGCGCTGCATCAGATTATTCAAGAATTAGAAAATAAACATGACGGCCTTGCGGGATCACTTATTGCCATTAGTGGTAACCTTTGGGCTCTTGAAAGATCGGTGCGTTATCACAAAGTCGATTTAAATAGAATGTGGACGACGGCCAAAATAGAGGCTCTTAAAAAAGAAGACCTTAATCCAAAAAACGAAGATGAAAAGCAACAAATTGAACTATTCGATCTGTTACAAAATCTTTTAAATACTGAAACTGGACCATTTTATTTTTTTGATCTTCATACAACTTCTAGCTCCACTATTCCATTCATTACTGTAAATGATAGCTTGCTTAACAGAGAATTTACACAGCAATACCCTGTCCCGCTTATCTTAGGTATTGAAGAATATCTTGATGGTACACTTTTAAGCTATATCAACGAATTAGGTTATGTTTCTTTTGGATTTGAGGGGGGACAGCATGATGCCCTAAGTGCTATAAAAAACCACAAGATATTTATCTATTTGTCCCTTGTTTTTTCAGGTGCTTTGAATAAAGATACGGTAGCATATGAACAATATCTTGGGTATTGGAAGTCGATTATGCCAAATCATCAAGCATTTTATGAAATTTATAGCAGATTTAAAGTAAAGGAAGAGGAACATTTTGTTATGCAACCAGATTTTTCAAATTTTCAAGCCATTGCTCAAAATGAAATTCTAGCAACGAGTAATGGAAACACTATCCATTCTAAAAAGAAGTCTATAATATTTATGCCGTTATATCAATATCAAGGTGACGATGGATATTTCCTCATAAGGAAAATACCGCCCTTTTTTCTATGGCTCTCAAGCATATTACGAAAGCACATGATTGATCGCCTCTTTGTGTTGCTTCCCGGTATAAAATGGTCTTCAGAATTGAGAGACACTATGGTGGTTAACCTTCGTATAGCCCGCCTTATTCCTAAAAAATTATTTCATCTTTTTGGATATCGAAGTAAACAAATAGATGAAAGTCACTTGTTGATTAAAAACAGGGAATATCGATCAAAAAATCATGATTATAGTAAAGAAAAATGGCACATAACAACGGCATTTAATAAATAAATCATGAAAACAAGTATCAAAATAGTATTCCTCCCGCTACTGTTCGTTTCGACAAACTCCCTTTCGCAAGAATCATCAAAAAAACTTGCCTCCAATAGCCTATATTCTTTTCAAGGATGAAGTTCATGGGTGGAGAAAAATCCCTAATAAAGTTGCCTCTAGCAAATTGGTTCACAAGGTAACTTGCTAAAAAAATGCACCTTGCTTAACAAAAACCGAACTGCATTGAAACGCAGTTTAGCTAATCTATAAAACACAATTAAGGAATTAATGTGTGTTAATCAAAAATCTATATAAGGAACTTATTATTTATGTCTACAGAAAAAAATCGGCAAATAAAAGCCAGACTACATTCTCGTAACAAAAACCGAGAACGATATGACTTAAATGCATTAACAGCTGCCGTCTCTGAATTAAAGGTTCATGTACAACCCAATTCATTTGGTGTCGATTCAGTAGATTTTTCGAATCCGATTGCGGTAAAGCTTTTAAATAAAGCGCTTCTAAGCTATTATTATGGGATAAAGTATTGGGAGTTTCCTGATGAAAACTTATGTCCGCCAATACCAGGAAGAGCAGATTATATTCACCATATAGCCGACTTGTTAAGTGAAAATTTTGACAAAATCCCGTTAGGTGATACAATTACTTGTCTGGATGTTGGTCTTGGAGCAAGTTGTATTTATCCTATCATTGGAGTCACAGAGTACGCTTGGCAGTTTATTGGGTCTGATATTGACCCAAAATCAATTGCATCTGCTCAGCATATTATCAATTCGAATCCATCGCTTTCGGCTAAAATCGAATGTAGATTACAAACAAATCCAAGTGCTATCTTTCAAGGGGTACTACGTAAAGAAGATAAAATTGATGTGACCATATGTAACCCTCCTTTTCATGCTTCTATTGAAGATGCTCAAAAGGGATCTAGGAGAAAAGTAAAGAACTTGTCAGGGGAAAAAGCAAAAAGACCTAAACTCAATTTTGCCGGGGTTAGTAATGAACTTATATATGATGGAGGGGAATATCAATTTATTCATAATATGATTTTGGAAAGTAAATCAATCTCTAAAAATTGTTTCTGGTTTACAACCCTAGTCTCAAAACAATCAAATCTTACAAAAATTTATAAATTGTTGCAAAAAGCGGGAGCTCATCAGTTCAAAACAATTCCCCTTGGAACAGGTAATAAGACAAGCCGAATTGTGGCTTGGACATTCCTTTCTACCGAAGAACAAACCGCGTGGAGAGAGACGAGATGGAACATATGATTCGCGTAACAATAGTTTCCTAGTCATTCAAAAGTGATGAAATTTACAGGTGCATGGAAAGTGCTTGTTCTCGTCATTAAAAACATAATGCAAAGTTCTTTGCGGTCGCTTTATTAAGTGGGAATTCTTGGTTATTTATTACCTTAGAGCTACAGCAGAAAAATCAACCTACTAAAAAAAACGGAGTTGACTAAAAACAATCGAATCTCATCCATTGACATTATGCGAGGTCTTACCCTCTTTTTAATGTTGTTCGTGAACGATCTGTATACACCCGGTGTTCCAAAATGGTTGGTTCATACTGCGGCGCAAGAAGATGGAATGGGCTTAGCTGATTGGGTTTTCCCCGGGTTTTTGTTTATGGTTGGCCTTTCAATTCCTTTTGCCTTTATGGCCCGGGAGAAATTAGGGCAGTCTAATATCCAACTCCTATCACATATCTTAACCAGGACCTTTAGCTTGCTCCTCATTGGTGTTTTCATCGTTAATATAGCGGATTACAATGCAGCTATCACTGGAATGAACAAGTACGCTTGGGCTATCTTAGTTTACGTCTCTATATTCCTAATCTGGAACAAATATCCAAAAGAATCAAAATTAGCATTGCTTTTTAAAGTCTTAAAACTTGTGGGGATTTTAGGCCTGATTATATTAGCCATATTGTACCGTTCTGGATCTCCAGAAAACGAAGAATGGATGAGCACAGGTTGGTGGGGAATCCTTGGTTTAATTGGTTGGGGATATTTCGTTTCAGCGCTTACTTATTTTTGGCTTAAAGACAGTGTTTGGTCCATTGTAACCGTTTGGATGTTGTTTATTCTCCTGAACATTTTAGCTCAAACATCCTACATGGATTTTCTAAACCCTATTAAACCCATATTTGGAGTTATTTTGAGCGGTACTATTCCCTCTATTGTGCTTTCCGGATTATTGATAGGGGTGCTTTTAAAGCAATACAAACAGGATTATAAACAATTTTTAAAGTACATCGTCCCCATTGGTATTGTCTGTGTGGCGCTTGCTTTTTTATTGCGAAATTGGTTTATAATTTCCAAAATTATGGGGTCGCCGTCATGGGCTATGTTGTGTAATGGCATTAGCATTTTGGTGTTTGCCTTATTGTTTTATTTACTTGACGTTAAAAAAATGCGAAAATGGAGCGCCCTTTTTCTTCCTGCAGGCCAAAACTCTTTAACAACGTATTTGGCTCCAGATATTCTCTATTACATAATTTGGGGGCTTAATCTAAATATTTTGTGGTACAAGCAAACGGAGATGCCTTGGCTGGCCGTTTCTGGTTCTATTGCTTGGGCCTTAGTAATGATAGGAATTGCTTCGTTATTGTCAAAAGCCCATATTCGACTTAAACTTTAAAACAACATGAGAAAAACACTTGTAACAATCGTCGTTTGCTGTCTAGGTATTTTAGTAAACGCGCAATATAATGATTTACCCATAAGGGGTCTAGCGATTTCCGCACCCAACAAGGAAAATGTAGATCGATTTGTGAAATTTATAAATGAGGAACTACCAAAAAGAGGAATCAATACCCTAGTACTAAGGGTCGATTATAAGTATCAATATACATCCCATCCAGAATTGGCAAGGGAAAATGGCCTTTCTCAAGCGGAGGTAAACAAAATCGTGGCCGCTTGTCAAAAGCACAGTATTGACATTGTCCCGCAAATTAACTTATTAGGTCACCAATCCTGGCACTCCAATTTAGAAATGCTACTACAAGTGTATCCGGAGTTTGACGAAACGCCGAGTGTTCAGCTACCGGAAAAATATGAGTGGCCAAACGGAGATGGCCTTTATTGCAAAAGCTATTGCCCTCTACACCCAAAAGTTCATGAGGTAGTTTTTGATTTGGTAGATGAAATCATAGCAGCCTTTCAGGCAAAAGCCTTCCATGCGGGAATGGACGAGGTGTTTTACATTGGAGAAGAAGAATGCCCTCGATGTAATGGCAGGGATAAAGCGGAGTTATTCGCGGGAGAGCTCACAAAAATAAGAAACCACTTGGCCCAAACCGATAAAAAGTTGTGGATATGGGGCGATCGTTTATTGGACGGCAAAACTACTGGACTTGGGATGTGGGAGGCAAGTATGAACAACACACACCGAGCCATTGATATGATTCCTAAGGATATTATGATATGCGACTGGCATTATGAACGTGCAGAACCCACTGCCGCTTATTTTGCATTAAAAGGATTTGATGTGGCTACTTCGTCTTGGCGCAATGGGGCTATTGCAAAAGAGCAATTGGCGCTTCTTGAAAACATTAAAAAAAATTCAAATGAAGAAACTGCAAAACATATTAAAGGAATGATGCATACCTCCTGGAGCTCTGCGTCTTCTTTTCTAGATCGGTTTTATGCTCCTCTAGAAGAAAACAAGCTAGATGATGCTGCATGTTTTAGAATGCTATTTGGGAAATGAGACTAAGTGCCTTATAAAATATCGTCAAAAATAAACAATCGTGGACCCTTCTCAATAAGCATTTGGTGTTACTATTTTACCGTTTCCTTCTTTCGAAACCTCTGAATTAATTATCCTAAAACTGATATCGCCTTTTCTATTCGGAATACCGTTTCTTCCTTACCTATCATTCCCATGATATCAAATATATGCGGACCTTTCATGTCGCCCACAAGTATTAGTCGCAAAGGGGGCATCACTTTTCCAAAAGAGAGCTCTTTTTCGCTAATCCATGATTTTATATTGGTTTCCACGGTTTCTGAAGTAAAATCGATTTGGGTTTCCAACACCTCCAATAGTTGCTTCATGATGTCTGATGTATCTTCTTTCCACTGTTTTTTAGCAGCCTTTTCATTATATGTTTCCGGCGCTATAAAGAAATAGTCACTCAGTTCCCAGAAATCAGCAACAAAAATAGCGCGCTCCTTAATCAGACCAACCACCTGCTCCACATAATGGGAAGAAAGCTTGTTGTCATTTACATTAGAACGCTGCTGAAGCTCTACAGCAAATAAACGAGCTAGTTCTACATCGTTTTTAGACTGCATGTGTTGTTGATTATACCACTTGGTTTTATCAGGGTCAAAACGCGCTCCAGATTTGTTTACACGCTCCAAAGAAAAGGTTTCTACCAGTTCGGAAAGACTAAAAAGTTCTTGCTCCGTTCCAGGATTCCATCCTAAAAGTGCCAAAAAGTTGACCACAGCCTCTGGAAAGTAACCCGCTTCTTTATATCCTACTGATTCGTTCCAGGAAAGCGGAAACACAGGAAAACCTCCTTTTTCGCCATCGCGCTTACTCAGTTTTCCCTTCCCAACTGGTTTCATAATCAACGGCAAATGGGCAAACTCCGGCGCATTCCAGCCAAAAGCATCGTACAATTGTTGGTGTAATGCTAAAGAAGGAAGCCACTCTTCGCCACGAATCACATGGGAGATTTCCATTAAATGGTCGTCTACAATATTAGCCAAATGGTAGGTAGGCATACCGTCGCTCTTAAACAACACTTTGTCATCCAAAACGTTGGATTCTATTTCCATCTTGCCTCTGACGATGTCATTCAGATAGACTTTCTCATCTTGGGGTGTTAGAAAACGGATAACATAATCCTCGCCCGAAACCAATCGTTTTTCTAGCTCTTCCGGTGTTAAGGACAGCGAGTTGTCTAATTTTAAGCGATTGTGCCAGTTGTAAATAAAGGTTTTCCCCTTGGCTTCGTGTTCTTTTCTATGAAAATCGAGTTTTTCTGAAGTATCAAAGGCATAGTATGCCTTTCCCATTTCAATTAACTCGTCGGCATAGGCCTTATATAGATGCTTCCGTTCGCTTTGGCGATAGGGTCCAAAGTTGTCCTTAGGTTTACCAGGGCTTTCATCGAAGGGAATTCCGCACCACTCCAAAGCATCCATAATATATTTTTCTGCACCTTCTACATATCTGTTTTGATCGGTATCCTCTATCCTTAAAATAAAGTCACCTCCATGTTTTTTGGCAAATAAATAATTGAACAAAGCGGTGCGAACACCACCAATATGCAAGGGTCCCGTAGGACTGGGTGCAAAACGAACACGAACTTTCTGACTCATAGCTAAAAATTGAAGTGCAAAGATAGTGTTTGCCCCACGAGTAGAAAAGCAGACCAAACTATGCGGCGAGCACCATATCTATAGAAATAAGAGGGTTCACTAATTTAAACCATACTGGCGGGATAAAAGACAATACCATGGAAGTAGGATAACCATACATCATTTGTGGGTAACTATCGTGATAGTCCAGTACCTGATATATTTTAGGTGCTTTAAAACGATGGTCGCTATGACGTGTTAATTCATACAATACGATGCCACCAACAACATGATAACTGTTCCAAGAATGCACCTCTCGCAGCCTTTCGAATCAACCAGGCGGTAATTTTTTTCGCATAAGATAACAATGCTCTATCTAGTTAACCGTTTCCAAAATCCAACAATGCCAGAGTAAAAGTCGTTAAACAGCCCCATGGGACCAAAAATTAAGAATACAATAATCAGGTAGAGGGGATGGAACAATGAATACCACTACATGTCATTTTCAAGGAAAGAAAGGGTAGACTATCCCGCTTTAATAATTGGTGTTGGACCTTCCAAGCGTCCAATATTGACGGACTGTAGCGGTAAACCAAAAGAATATACCGATTGGTTATGTCTTTCAGTAGCCGGGTCTTCAGCTGGGGCAGCATGGCCGTGGCGTCCAAAATTATGCTCAATATAAAAGTGCATATAATAAGAAGGCAGCAATAGGGCCTTTGCCAAAATTCGTTCGTGCTTTCTTTTAAAGTGGCCTAATTCGTGCGCCACATTAATGCCATTGGTTCCTAGAACAATGCCTATTGAAAGTGCTAAGCCAACCAATTTATACCTTTCATAATTGTGTGTAGAAACAGCATACAATAAATAGCCAAAAAGACCAAATACTAAAGGAACGTTGAATTAGAGCATCCAATCGAACAATTTGTCTCTTTTTTTTCTCCCGTTCTTCCCCTTACAAATTACTAGTGTCCTGCGGCAAGAGCAGTTCTAGAATTGGGATGATGACAAAAGCGTAAAACAAGGTAAAAAAGCTCCAGTATTCCTTAAAATAGAAACTTAGTGCGGTGGAGATAGGTAATGTTAACGCCGCAATATATTTTAAATCCTTCATCTAGTCGCTTTTAACACTATTTTCTAATTGAAAAATTCAAGAAGAAGTATCTTGGTATTAAATATAATTGGAATTGCGTATTTATAATAACATACTGGATAAACTTAACGAGTTCATTCGTAAACATTATACCCAAAAACTCATTAAGGGCGTTCTATTGTTCTTAGCTTTTGGCATACTGTTCTTTCTAGTAGTTATGGGCATAGAATTTGCGCTTTGGCTGAATTCTACAGGGCGATTACTATTATTGCTTCTGTTTTTAACCACAGAAGTGTTTTTACTTTTTACCTACATTCTTACGCCGCTTTTTTATCTTTTTAAAGTAAAAAAGGGGATTACACCAAAAGATGCCGCGGTGCTCATTGGAAGACACTTTCCAAGCGTTGGGGACAAGCTGTATAATTTACTAGATCTTGCGGAAGATCCTAAAAAATCGGAACTATTGCTTGCTAGTATAGAACAGCGTTCAGAACAATTGGACCCTATTCCATTTTCAAATGCCATTACGTACAACGACGCGTTGCGTTATGGAAAATATATGCTTATTCCGCTGTTTATCATTGGTTTGCTCTGGGTTTCTGGGAATTGGAGTTCCTTTTTTGGCTCGTATGAACGCGTAGTTAACTACGATATGGCTTACGAACCGCCAGCTCCTTTCCGGTTTGAACTTTTATCAAAAGACCTGAGGGTCATGGAAAACGAACCTTTTACTTTTCAGGTAAGCACAACGGGGTCTATTAAGCCTGAAAATGTATTTGTTCGACTGGACGGAAAAGAACTGCTGTTGCAGGAAGAAAACGGCACGTATCAATACACCCTTTCACCTCCTATACACACATCATCATTTAGTTTTAGAGGTAATGACGTGCGTTCTCCGGAATATGAGTTGACTAGCTTAAAAGCACCAGCTATTGTGGATTTCAACATCAATCTGCAATATCCAGCATATTTAAACAAACGAAACGAAACCCTTAAAAGCACGGGAAATGCACAAATACCAGAGGGAACACGTGTAACGTGGGAAATAACGGGGCAGGATACGGAACAAATAAAGTTGAAAACCCAAGATACTGTGGTCCCTTTCGTAAAACTGAATAATGCGTTTGAATTATCTAAGCGTATATATGCGGATATGGAATATCAATTAACCACATCCAACAGCAATGTAACCGACTATGAAAAACTGGATTATACATTTAAAGTACTAAAGGACGGTTATCCCGCTATAGCGGTTGCACAAGTTATGGATTCGCTAAACCCAAACATTTCTTACTATTCTGGAGAAGCATCCGATGATTATGGTATTTCTAGTATTGACCTTGTATACTATGACAAAGTAAATAAAGCGTCTAAATCTCGAATTTCTATCGCTAAGGGAAATGGAAATTTTAACCAATTCTATTATACTTTTCCTTCTGGATTGGCCTTAGACGCCGGTAAAGACTATGAATTTTACTTTTTAGTGACCGATAATGATGGTATTCGTAATGGAAAAAGCACTAAAAGCCAGGTGTTTAGCCAGCTCATTTTTGACGACAATCAATTGAAAAACAGAGAGTTAGAGTCGCAGCAAAGCTTAATAAACAACTTAGACAAATCTCTGAAAGAGGCTAAAAAACAAAAGGATGCCCTCAAGGAGCTTAACACCCAGCAAAAGGAGAAGAATAGCCTAAATTTCAATGACAAGAACCAAGTAAAAGATTTTCTAAAAAAACAAGAGCGACAAGAGCAGCTCATGCAAAAATTTAGCAAAGAACTTAAGGAAAACTTAAGCAAGGGCGCTACCGATGACAAAATGAACCAGCTCTTACAGGAACGTTTGGAGCGCCAAGAAATAGAAGCGAAAAAGAATGAAAAGTTGCTGGAAGAATTGAATAAAATAGCAGATAAAATAAATAAGGAAGAACTCAAGAAAAAACTAGAAGAGCTAGGTAAAAAACAACAAAATTCTCAACGCAGTCTAGAGCAATTAGTAGAGCTGACCAGACGATATTATGTCACGGAAAAAGCTGCCCAGTTAGCCAAAGATTTAGAAAAATTAGCAGAACAACAAGAACTGCTTTCAGCGCTTAAAATTAGTCAAGATTTATCTGAAGCGGAACAGAAAAAGTTAAACACCAAATTTGGGGAGTTAGCTAAGGACCTTGAAGAACTACAAAAGGATAATGAGGACCTTAAAAAACCCTTGGGTTTAAAAATTAGCGAAACAAAAAAGGATGGCATAAAAGAGAATCAAGAAAAAGCCCTAGAAGAGATTAAAAAACACCAGGAAAACGAACAGGTTTCCGATATGGAAAAGATGGGAAAAAACAGTTCTAGCGCGAAAAAGAATCAGAAATCTGCTGCTCAAAAAATGAAGGAAATGAGTGAAGAACTCAGTGAATCTTCCGCTGGCGGAGGCGGAAGCTCTTCCGTGGCTGAGGATGCAGAAATGCTGCGTCAGATTTTAGATAACCTTATAATCTTCTCATTTAAACAAGAAGCTCTATTTGACAAACTTACTGCTCAGGACCCAGAAGATGCGTCCCAATATGGAACTACCGTTAGAGGTCAAAAGGAATTAAGGGGACTTTTTGAGCATGTGGATGATAGCCTTTTTAGTCTCTCATTGCGACAAGCAGAACTTTCTGAATTTGTTAACGAACAGATTACCGAAGTCTATTACAATATAGATAAGTCCCTTGAAAGTATGGCCGACGGAAAAATGTACCAAGGAGTAGCTAATCAAAAATATGTGCTTACCGCTTCTAATAGTTTGGCTGACTTTTTAGCCAAAGTCCTGGAAAACATGAACGACAGCATGCAACCTGGAAAAGGCGATGGCGATGGACAACAGGATTTTCAATTACCGGATATCATTGAAGGGCAGCAGTCTTTAGGTGAAAAAATGGGGAAACAAGGAGAAAAAGGAAAGCAAGGGCAAAAAGGAAATGAGGGTAAAGAAGGCCAAGGCGGACAACAAGGCAAAGAGGGCCAAGGAGGTAAGCAGGGGGAGAAAGGAAAAGAGGGCCAAGGCAAAAACGGGAAAGAAGGTTCGGGAAAGGGTGAAGGCGGGAAAGAAGGTGAAGGAGAAAATGGACAGGAGGGTAAAGGCAGCGGTCAAGGAAATGGTCAAGGAGAAAATGGCGGACAAGGTCAAGGCATGTCCGAAGCGGAGTTACAAGAAATTTATGAGATTTATCAAGAGCAACAACGAATCCGTCAAGAATTAGAAAAGCAATTGGATAACATGCTCAATTCTGGGGATCGAAAACTAGGGGAGAAGTTGGTTCGACAAATGGAAGATTTTGAAAATGACCTCTTGGAAAATGGCATAACACAGCGCACAATTAGCAAAGCGAACACCATACAGTACGAGCTTTTAAAATTAGAAAACGCAGCCTTAAAGCAAGGAAAAAAGTCAGAACGAGAGAGTAGTACCAATCAAAAAGATTTTACCAATCCTATTACTACTAAACCCTCATTATTAGATAATTATCGTAATGAAGTGGAGATTTTAAATCGACAAGCCTTACCTTTGCGCCAAAATTTTCAAAACAAAGTAAAAGCGTATTTCAAGGGCGATGACTGATTTTCATTACGAGACAAATTTCAAATTAGAGACCGAAAGCAAACACCTTGCTTGGGTACACAATGTATGTGCGTCTGAGGCGTATACCGCAGGGGATGTAAACTACATATTTTGTGATGATGAGTATTTAGTAAAGATCAACCAAACCTACCTAAAACATAATGACTATACAGACATTATTACATTTGATTATACGGTAGGGAAAGTTCTTTCTGGAGATATTTATATTTCTATAGAACGGGTTAAAGAGAATAGTATATTATTTGGAGTTTCTTTAGGAGAGGAAGTGTTGCGCGTAATGGCTCATGGAGTTCTGCACCTAATGGGGTACAAGGATAAAAAAGATACTCAAATAGCAGAAATGCGCGCTAAAGAAGAAGAAAAAATTAAAATGTTCCACGTGGAACAATAGAAAGCTATGTTTGGAGATATATATGATGTTATAGTAGTAGGTGGTGGTCATGCTGGCGCAGAAGCTGCCGCAGCAGCAGCTAACATGGGCTCAAAAACTTTGTTGGTGACTATGAATTTGCAAAACATTGGACAAATGTCTTGCAATCCCGCCATGGGAGGAATAGCTAAGGGCCAAATCGTCCGCGAAATAGACGCACTAGGCGGATATAGCGGAATAATAACCGACAAGTCCGCAATACAATTTAAGATGCTCAATAAATCTAAGGGGCCCGCAATGTGGAGCCCAAGAGCTCAAAGCGATCGAATGCGTTTCGCTGAAGAATGGCGTCTTGCCTTGGAACGTACTCCTAACGTAGACTTTTATCAAGAAATGGTCTCTGGATTAATTGTTGAAAACAACACCGTTATTGGTGTCCGAACCTCTTTGGGAATAGATATCAAAGCGAAAAGCGTTGTGCTCACAAACGGTACATTTTTAAACGGTCTTATTCATATTGGAGAAAAACAATTTGGTGGTGGCAGGGCTGGTGAAAGAGCCGCAACTGGTATTACAGAGCAACTTACTTCCTTCGGTTTTGAAAGTGGACGTATGAAAACAGGAACACCCCCCAGAGTAGATGGTAGGTCTCTTGATTACTCCAAAATGATCATTCAACCAGGAGATACTCAACCTGAAAAATTTTCATATACCAACACCTCAGTTCTTAAAACACAACGAGATTGTCATATGACTCATACTAGCGCATTGGTGCATGACCTACTCCGCGAAGGATTTGATAGATCCCCAATGTTCAATGGTAGAATCCAAAGTATTGGTCCTCGTTACTGTCCTTCCATCGAAGACAAAATCAACCGTTTCGCAGATAAGGACAGCCATCAAATGTTTATAGAGCCAGAAGGTTGGAACACTATAGAAGTGTATGTCAACGGCTTTTCAACTTCCCTGCCCGAAGATGTTCAATTCAAAGCCTTACGCTCTGTGGTGGGCTTTGAAGCGGTTAAGTTCTTTAGAGCTGGATACGCCATAGAATATGATTACTTTCCGCCGACTCAATTAAAGCACACCCTAGAAACTAAAAACATTGAAAACTTGTATTTCGCTGGACAAATAAACGGTACCACTGGATATGAGGAAGCTGCTTCCCAAGGATTAATGGCTGGAATAAACGCGCATTTAAAAATCAACGAACAAGAACCCTTTATCTTAAAACGTGATGAAGCCTACATAGGAGTACTCATTGACGATTTAATAACAAAAGGGACAGAAGAACCCTATCGCATGTTCACCTCTAGAGCTGAATATCGGACCTTACTTCGACAAGATAACGCAGATTTACGATTGACTCCCATGGGACACAAAATAGGTTTAGCTTCTGACGAGCGATTGAAGCGTATGGAAGAAAAGTTGTCAAAATCCAACGCATTTGTCACATTCTTTAAAGAAACTAGCGTGTTGCCAAAAGATATAAACCCCATTTTAGAAGACGTTGGTTCGGCTTTAGTCAAACAATCCGATAAAATGTTTAAAGCTTTTTCTAGACCCAAGGTTACTATGGAACATATGCTGGGTCTAGCTCCTGTAGCATCATTCGTTGCAGCACAAAATATAGATAGTGAGGTCTTGGAACAGACCGAAGTACAAGTTAAATATGCAGGTTATATTGCTAAAGAAAGGGTGAATGCTGATAAACTTCACCGCTTAGAGTCCGTTAAAATTCCACTAGGTTTTAATTATTCACCACTAAACTCCCTTTCGTTTGAGGCACGAGAAAAACTTACGGCAGTGCAACCCGTTACCATTTCCCAGGCCTCCAGAATAAGCGGCGTAACTCCAAGTGATATTAGTGTGCTATTGGTTTATCTTGGCAGGTAAGCTCCATTGTTCCACGTGGAACAATTTTATAATTATCGGCGCCTATCCCTGTTTGTGAAATTTACAAGTTTCCAAGCGCACCCTTAACCGGACATAAAATTGTTTTACAATTCAACTGCCCAACGTTACTAAACTCTCCGTTATCTTTGGATACGTATAAGAAAAATGAAATGAAACAGTATATAGAAACCGTTGATTATTTTTATACTCAAGAAAAATTTATCCTGCTTTATGACGAGAATTTCGACATGTTGGTTACCACTCCTTTACCAAAACATCCAGAGAACTATTATCAAAGTGCCTCCTACATATCCCATTCCGATCAATCTAAAACCTTAATTGATAAAATTTATCTGCTTATTAAGACCTATAGCCTTAAGCGAAAAGTTCGGCTTCTAACTAAATTATATCCTAAAAGAGGAAAAGTATTAGATATCGGTGCAGGGACAGGTGAATTTCTTCTGGCAGCCAAGAATAAAAATTGGGAGGTAACTGGAGTGGAACCAAACCAATTGGCAACAAAAAATGCACTATCTAAAGGCATAGCACTATATCCGGACTTAAACAGTCTTGAAAATGAACTTTTTGATATTATAACGCTATGGCACGTGCTAGAACATTTGCCTGACCTTGAGAATCAAATACAAAAAATAGTGAATCTTGTTACTAATAAAGGGGTTCTTATTATCGCAGTTCCCAACTACAAGTCTTTTGATGCTCAAAAATATAAAAACTATTGGGCCGCCTATGACGTACCTCGGCATTTGTCTCACTTTTCTAAAACCTCTATCATCAAACTTTTCCAACCACATGGTTTTGAATTGACTCAAGTTAAACCCATGTGGTTCGATTCGTTCTATGTATCCCTTTTGTCCGAAAAATACAAAGCGGGTAAAAACAGATATATTCCTGCCTTTTGTAACGGTTTATATTCAAACATTAAAGGTCTCTTTTCTAAAGAGTACTCTTCCCATATATACGTGCTCAAAAAACGCTAATCAACCCTCCAAGGCATTTTAATAGCCTAATTATGCTCTGATGTGATGTATAAGATAAAAAACAAAATAATTACACACGACTCCTTATATTAAGCCTATGATTATAAGCGATATCTATAATGTGTACCAAAACTATTGCTAAAAATTATACCTACCCGTTTTCATTCAAACCCCTTATTGCGCTACTTCACATAAATTCACAAAATAGTAAGCCTGTATAAAAAGCTTTGTTATTTTTGCACAACCGTAAAATGAAAAAAATGAAAAAAATTATCCTTGGCGTAACATTGTTAGCAATCGCCTCCTGTACACAAGAAAAAATTGGTTACGTTGATAACGTTCAATTAATGGATGAATATCAAGAAAAAATTGATGTCGAAGCAGAATTTAAAATCAAAACTGATGCACTAGGAAAAAAAAGAGACAGTATCTCTCAAGCATTTCAAATCGAAGCTCAGGCATTCCAGGTTAAAGCGCAAAGCATGCCGCCAGAGAAAGCACAAGAAGAATATGCTGTCTTCCAACAAAAAGGTCAGTTCATGGGACAGCAACTGCAACAAGAAGATCAACAGCTTCAAGCAGAAGGTCAAGTACAGATGGATAGCATCATTAGCCACGTAAAAAGAGAAATTGCAACTTTTGGTGAAACCAACGGTTACAGCTATATTCTAGGTGGTGGTGAAGGCGGTAGCGTTTTATATGGTAAAGAAGCTAACGACCTTACTGAACAAGTAGTTGCTATATTGAACGAACAATACAAACAATAACCGATTATTATACAGAAAAAAGCCGGCACTATTGCCGGCTTTTTTATTCTCTAATCCCTTCTATTTTCTCTAACCCCTTCTCAATACTAAATTGATCCTTAGGTAAAAATCCCTTCACAATTAGCACCACGCCACATATAACTAAAATAATACCTATTCCCTTCTTTACCAGACGAATACGTTCATATGTAAGCTTTCTTTTTAGTTGTTTTGCTAACAATATTTTAAATAAATCCATTACAAAATACGCCCCTAACATTGTTCCGAAGAATACCCTAATTCGTACTGGTTCATTGTTTAAACTAGGACCTACGATTATAATCACCCCAAGCCAGAATACCAGTACTCCAATATTTATAAAGTTTAATAAAAACCCTTTTACCAAGAGTCCCAGATAATCCCCTTTAGTTGCCCTAATCGGAGCCTTAATCATGTTCTTTGCGCCTTGCTTAAAGAAAGTAGTAACACCGTATACAAGAAGAATTGCACCTCCAAATACGTACAGACCTGGTTGATTGCTTAAGTTTTCCAACAACTGATAACTACTGAAGTATGCAGCTACTATAAATAAGGTGTCAGCAATTATTACTCCGATATTGAAACTCAACGCAGCTCTAAACCCTTTAATAGCACTTGTCTCTAGCAGTACAAAGAACACGGGGCCAATCATAAAGCTTAACAAAAAGCCTAAAGGTATTGCCGCTTGTATATCTTCAAACATGGTTTACTACATTCTTTTGATACTGCCGCCGAAAACAGTTTTCTCGTCCAACTTTGGTGGATTCCCATATATTAATACTTCACCACCAGCTTTCACACTAGCTTTTACATAATCTCTCGCATATATTTCTGCTCTACTACCCGCATTAACGTTAATGGTAGAAAAATTAGTTTTAAAGTTCTTACCCTCATAGATGCCTCCTGTATTAATTTGAACATCCTGAAAATTTGAAGTGCCATTCGTTTCAATTACGCCTCCAGATACTGATTTAATAAGCATTTGTTCAACTTCAGCAAGTACTATTAGCTCTCCTCCCTCTTGTGCTTTAAGTTCTAAAATGTCCTGCTTAATCATTTCCTTACATGTAATTCTTGCATCTTCATTAACGTCTATTACTACAATTTTTCCCGCATAATAGATATCCACAAAGGTTTTATAACCACTAAAAATTTTACCGATTTGCATTCTTACCTTAAGAACACCTTCATTATTTACTATAGCTACTTTGTCCGTGTTCTCTCCTGTGATTACAGCTTTATTTTCCGTGGATTTTATTAAATTAATAGATAATCCATCAAATCCCTTAAGCTCTTGAAAATTTTCCAAGTCCTTAGTAACCTTGTTATCTTGTCCAGTTACTATATGTAATCCCAAAAGAAACAAGGCAATAATATAATGTTTCATTTTGATTGTTTTATAACGCTAACTAAAAACTTTTTTAATTAACAATAGTAGTATACCCTATAGGTATTACTATACTCATAATAAACCCATGAATCAAAATCCATTCCAAAAAGACCTATTCATTTTTACCAATAAGCGCAAAGTCTAAATGTCGTTTTATTAAATCGGTATTCTTAACCATAACAATAACTTCGTCTCCAAGCTGATATGTTTTTTTGGTTCGTTCCCCAACAATGGCATACTGCTTGTCGTCAAAGATATAATAATCTCCTTTGATGTCCCTGATACGCACCATACCCTCACATTTATTTTCTACGATTTCCACATACACACCCCATTCTGTAACACCACTAATAACTCCAACAAACTCTTTATCCTCATGATCCTGCATAAATTTAATCTGCATGTATTTTATAGAATCACGCTCTGCACTCGATGCTAGACCCTCCATTTCTGAAGAATGCTTACATTTTTCTTCAAAAACTTCTTCCTTAGCACTAGCACCACCATCAAGATAATGTTGTAATAACCTATGAACCATTACATCCGGATACCTACGAATAGGTGAAGTAAAATGACTATAATAATCAAAAGCTAAACCGTAATGACCAATATTATTTACCGTGTATACCGCCTTACTCATACTACGTATAGCAAGAGTATCCACTAGATTTTGTTCTTTTTTACCTTTTACATCTTCTAATAACTTATTTAAAGAAGCGCTGATAGATTTTTTATCTTTGAAGTCCAACTTGTGTCCAAAGCGAGAAACTATTCCATTAAGGGCAATTAGTTTATCCTCATTTGGATCATCATGTATTCTATATACAAATGTCTTTTTTGGTTTTTGTTTTCCTATAAACTCGGCTACTTTTCTATTGGCCAATAACATGAATTCTTCTATCAGCTTATTAGCATCTTTCGCCTCCTTAAAATAAACACTAACCGGCTCGTTTTCTTGGTTTAGATTAAATCTAACCTCTACTTTATCAAAAGAAATAGCACCCTCATCCATACGTTTACTACGCATGATTTTTGCCAAGCTATTCATGGTTAAGGTGGCTTCAACTACTTCACCATTTACTTTATACTCAGTATCCCTAATACTTATATCCTCAGGAATACTACCATTACCCGTTTCTATAATATGTTGTGCTTCTTCGTACGCAAAACGCTCATTAGAATTTATAACCGTTCTCCCGTACCATTGATTCACTACATTGGTTTTTTTATCCAATTCAAAAATTGCAGAAAAGGTATATTTTTCCTCATTAGGCCTTAATGAACAAGCATTGTTAGATAATACTTCTGGTAACATTGGTACTACGCGATCTACTAGATAAACCGAAGTTGCTCTTTCATAAGCTTCATCATCTAAAATAGTATCCTC
>CAZDOW010000035.1:0-34093 GCA_964507115.1 uncultured Maribacter sp. | reverse complement strand
ACATTCCAAACTCGTTTTATCTAAATGATTTCCCAGCGGACATCAATCTAGAAAACTATGTGTTGAAGCCTTTATTTTCCTTTGCAGGAATAGGAGTCGATTTGTATCCAACAGAAGAAAAAATAGCTAGTATTTCTGAAAAAGAGAATTATATTCTTCAAGAAAAAGTAAAATACGCATCGGCTATAATAACCAATTCAGAAAAAAATTCCAAAGGAGAAATACGCATACTTTACATTTGGGACGAAGAGAATAATCGGCTAAAACCTGTCATTAATTTAGCCCGTACAAGCAAAGGCGACCTAGTTAATGTTTCTCACAATACCGAAGAAACATGGATCGGTTCTTCCATTGGTTTTTTCGAGGAATAACTCTTACTTTCTATTAGCCATCAACTTCGCCACATACTTCCCAATCACATCAAATTCAAGATTAACTACAGTGCCCTTTTGGTATGTATTGAATCTGGTGTTTTCGTAAGTATAGGGAATAATGGCTACCTGAAAAGTATTCATGCCTGAGTTTACTACGGTAAGACTTGTGCCATCAATTGTAATAGAACCTTTTTCTATGGTTGGGTTTCCCGTTGTGGCATCATATTCAAAAGAAAAAAACCAACTGCCATCTTTTTCTTCTACATGTGTGCAAATCGCAGTTTGGTCTACATGGCCTTGTACAATGTGGCCATCCAATCTTGAACCCAAAATCATTGCGCGTTCCAAATTTACCATCTCCCCTTTGCACAGTTCCGATAAATTAGTTTTTTGTAGCGTTTCTGCTATAGCGGTTACCGTATAGTGGTCTCCATCTACGGCGACTACGGTTAAACAAACCCCATTATGGGCCACGCTTTGGTCAATTTTCAATTCTGAAGTAAGGCTCGAATTTATAGTAATGTCAAGATTGGTTGCGTTGGAATCCAAACCGACGACTTCTCCTAAGGTTTCAATAATACCAGTAAACATGTATCGTTTTTATTAAGTAGTTTTGTGAACTAAATTTGGATTGTAAAGGTAAAGATTATCATGGAGGAAAACGGGAAAATTAGGTTGGGGATATCCATAGGAGATTTGAATGGAATTGGCTGTGAAGTTGCGTTGAAAACATTTGAAGATAGTAGAATGCTAGATTTTTGCACGCCAGTTTTTTTTGCGTCCAATAAAACCATTTCCCACCAAATGAAGGCGTTGGATATTAACATCGTTTTCAATGGGGTACAGGACCCTGCAAAGGCTATAGATGGCAAGGTAAATATTGTAAACGTTTGGAAGGAAGTACCTAATATTAAGTTCGGGGAAGCGACAGAAGAGGCAGGAAGTTTTGCCATAAAATCCTTAAAAGCTGCTGTTTCGGCATTAAAAGAAGGAATAATAGATGTTCTAGTTACCGCGCCCATCAATAAAAATAACATTCAATCTGAAGAGTTTAATTTTCCTGGTCACACGGATTATTTAGCCCAAGAGCTAGAAGGAGATAGTCTAATGTTCATGGTAACAGATAGTCTTAAAGTGGGTCTACTTACGGATCATGTAGCGGTCAAAGATGTGGCCTCAGCTATTATTCCTAGACTTATAAGAGACAAGGTAAATACAATCGAGAAATCGCTTACGATGGATTTTGGCATACGCAAACCCAGGATTGCACTTTTAGGAATAAATCCACATAGTGGGGACAATGGTGTTATTGGCAAAGAGGACGATGAGGTATTAAAGCCGGTCATTAAGGAAATGGCAAACAATGGTCATTTAGTATATGGCCCATATTCAGCCGATAGTTTTTTTGGATCTGATGGTTATAAAAAGTTTGATGCTATCTTGGCCGCATATCACGACCAAGGACTCATTCCTTTTAAGACGCTTTCCTTTGGACAAGGGGTAAACTTTACGGCAGGCCTGAACAAAGTAAGGACTTCCCCAGACCATGGAACGGCCTATGAGATTGCAGGACAGGGCAAGGCGGACCATAGTTCATTTAAAGAAGCTGTTTTTACGGGCCTGAAAATCTTTAAGAACAGGACAGAGTATCAAGAGCTAACGGGAAACGTGCTTAAAAAACAGCGTATGAAGCGCTAACTCCCCCTTTTTTGGCCTTAAAAGTTATAAAGATAAATAGTTGATAACTATTGGCAATTATCAAAATAATAGTATCTTTGCACCCGCCTTTTAAGGTGAATATTTATAATTTAAGTTGTACACGATGAAGCAAAAGGAGCTTATTATTCCTTTCTCGGGATTGAAGCAAGGAAAGCACAACTTTAATTTTGAAATTGAGAATACGTTCTTTAATTCTTTTGGATATGATGATTTTAACGATGCAAAAATCAATGTAGCAGTGCTTTTGAACAAGACTTCTGCTATGATGGAATTGTATTTTGATGCATCTGGAACTGTAAATGTGGATTGTGATAGTACCAGCGAGCCTTATGACCAGCCCATTGCTTCAGAATTACAATTAGTAGTTAAGTTTGGAGATGAATATAACGATGAGGACGACGAAATCCTTATCCTTCCCCATGGGGAACACGAACTTATTGTGAATCAGTTCATTTACGAAATGGCGGTATTAGCGGTTCCTCAAAAAAGAGTACACCCAGGTATTGCGGACGGAACTTTAAAATCGGAAGCATTGGATACGCTTGAAGAGCTTCAACCAAAAGAAAAAAAAGACAACAAAGAAGAAAACGACCCAAGATGGGACGAATTGAAAAAACTATTAACGGATAAATAAAGTTTTATAATGGCACATCCTAAAAGAAAAATTTCCAGAACTAGGAGAGATAAAAGAAGAACGCATTACAAGGCAGTAGCACCAACATTGGCTACGGACTCTACTACGGGAGAAATGCACTTGTATCATAGAGCACACTGGCACGAAGGTAAATTACATTACAGAGGCCAAGTTTTAATTGACAAAACAGAAGAGGTAGAAGCTTAAATTGCTCCAGCCTAAATAGATAACTCCCACCTTTGATAAAGGTAGGGAGTTTTTTTTCGTTTTAAAGTTATTTCCTACAATCACATAATGATTCGATTCTAACTATCCTAACTTATTTTACAGGGGTATTTTTTTTAAAAACCGACACATAATAAGCAAAAAGTCAACGAAAATCCTTAATTTTCAACACTTTTGACGTGTTTTTGAACGTTTTTTACACAAAAGCAATTAAAATATGACTAAAATAACGGCAGCTATTACCGCTGTAGGCGGCTATGTTCCCCAGTTTGTCCTGACTAATAAAATGCTCGAGAGCATGGTAGACACAAATGATGAGTGGATTACCAGTAGAACAGGAATAAAAGAAAGGAGAGTATTAAAAAAAGAGGAAGGCGAAGGCACTTCCTATTTGGCTATTAAAGCGGCGAACAACCTCATTGAAAAAAGCAACCTAAATCCTGCTGAAATAGATTTGGTTATCGTAGCAACGGCTACACCAGACAGTATGGTAGCATCCACAGCTGCTTTTGTAGCTTCCGAAATTGGTGCTACAAATGCTTTTGCTTACGATTTGCTAGCTGCGTGTTCTAGTTTTCTTTTTGGCATGTCAACCGTTGCCTCCTACATAGAAAGCGGTCGTTATAAAAAAGTGTTATTGATAGGAGCAGATAAAATGTCCTCCATATTGGATTATACAGATAGAACCACGTGTATTATTTTTGGAGATGGAGCCGGCGCTGTGCTCTTTGAACCAAATACAGAAGGTTTAGGATTACAAGATGAATATTTGCGTGCAGACGGTGCCGGAAGACAATTCTTGGGAATGGAAGGTGGCGGCTCTATTATGCCTGCTACTGAAGAATCCGTAAAGAATAAAAAACACTATATATTTCAGGAAGGTAAAGCTGTATTCAAGTTTGCTGTTTCTAATATGGCCAATGTTGCAGAACGCATCATGGACCAGAATAATCTAAGTAGTTCCGATGTGACTTGGTTAGTACCTCACCAGGCCAATAAACGCATTATTGATGCTACGGCCAACAGAATGGGCCTAGATCATTCCAAGGTAATGATGAACATACAACGGTATGGAAACACTACTTCTGGAACCTTACCCTTGTTGCTTCATGATTACGAAAAGCAACTAAAAAAAGGGGATAACCTTGTATTTGCTGCTTTTGGCGGCGGATTTACCTGGGGCTCTATTTATTTAAAATGGGCCTATTAATTTTAATTAAACCAGCATCTAAACAAATAGTACACTATGGATATTAAAGAAATACAAAGCCTAATCAAGTTCGTAGCCAAATCAGGGGCAAGCGAAGTAAAGCTAGAAACGGATGACATCAAGATTACCATCCGTACGGGTAGTCTAAGTTCAAACGAACCTACCTATGTACAATCCTTGCCAATGGCCCAAGCATCAATGGCACCCGCCATGCCTGCTCCTGTTGCTACTGAAATACCAGCAGCAGCTAGTGCTAACGAAAGCGCTGCGGATGACGATGCCAAATACATTACTATCAAATCTCCTATCATTGGTACCTTCTATAGAAAATCTGCGCCAGACAAGCCTTTGTTTGTTGAGGTTGGCGATACTATTACCACAGGAGACGTGCTTTGTGTTATAGAAGCCATGAAATTGTTTAACGATATAGAATCGGAAGTTTCAGGTAAAATCGTTAAAGTCTTAGTGGAAGATTCTTCACCTGTAGAATTTGACCAGCCTTTATTCTTGGTAGATCCATCATAATTTTAAGTTTAGAAGTTTTACAGTTTACGGTATAATGCTACGGCGATTAAACCAATGAACTACTAAACCATATACTCTTAAACTAAAATACTATGTTCAAAAAAATACTAATAGCAAATAGAGGAGAGATTGCGTTACGTGTTATACGTACCTGCAAAGAAATGGGCATTAAGACAGTTGCTGTTTATTCCAAAGCAGATGAAGAAAGTCTACATGTGCGTTTTGCGGATGAAGCCGTTTGTATTGGTCCTCCACCTAGTAGTGAATCCTACCTTAAAATACCCAATATTATAGCCGCTGCGGAAATTACTAATGCAGATGCCATACACCCGGGATATGGATTCCTATCGGAAAATTCTAAGTTTTCCAGAATATGTGCCGAGCACGATATTAAATTTATTGGTGCTTCCGGAGATCAAATAGACCGTATGGGAGATAAGGCTACTGCCAAGGCTACCATGAAAGAAGCAGGGGTTCCTTGCGTTCCTGGTTCCGCAGGTTTGTTGAAAGATGTTGCCGATGCAAAAAAAATAGCCAAAAAAATGGGCTATCCTGTTATGGTCAAAGCTACTGCCGGTGGCGGTGGAAAAGGGATGCGTGCCGTTTGGAAGGAAGAGGAAATGGAGGAGCTTTTTGAAAGTGCCGTACAAGAAGCCACTGCAGCCTTTGGCAACGGTGGAATGTACATGGAAAAGCTTATCGAGGAGCCTCGACATATTGAAATCCAAGTAGTGGGTGACCAATATGGGAAAGCCTGTCATTTGTCCGAACGAGATTGTTCCGTACAAAGAAGGCATCAAAAACTTACGGAGGAAACCCCTTCTCCGTTTATGACGGATAAGCTTCGCGAAGCCATGGGTAACGCCGCAGTAAAGGCAGCGGAATACATAAAATATGAAGGTGCCGGTACCGTAGAATTTTTGGTGGACAAACACAGAAAGTTCTATTTTATGGAAATGAATACCCGTATACAGGTAGAGCACCCTATTACAGAACAGGTTATCGATTATGACCTGATAAGAGAACAGATATTGGTAGCGGCAGGCGTGCCAATTTCGGGTAAGAACTACCTCCCTAAGTTACATTCCATAGAATGTAGAATTAATGCAGAAGACCCATATAACAACTTTAGGCCTTCACCGGGACGCATAACTACACTGCATACACCTGGTGGACATGGGGTGCGAATGGATACACATGTATACAGCGGCTATAGCATTCCGCCTAACTATGATTCCATGATTGCTAAACTTATCACTACGGCACAAACTCGAGAAGAAGCCATCAATAAAATGAAACGTGCCTTGGACGAATTTGTAATCGAGGGGATCAAAACAACGATTCCGTTCCACAGGCAATTAATGGATCATCCGGATTATTTAGCCGGGAACTATACCACGGCCTTCATGAACGATTTTGTCATGGATCCAGAACCAAAGGAATAGACTATAGTAGACTCCGGCCTTAAAGCCGGAGTTTTTTTATTGTTCATTCTTATCACATGAGCGTATTGGAATAAAAAAGATTGGCTCTTAATTCTTTCATTATCGACTTAATCTAAGCCGATAATTACAAAAAGGAATAGTCCCGCCATTCGTAAAACAAAAATGGTGTTTTCACCATCATGCATTTTAACGATTATGAATCTTAGCTACTGGGAATATAAAACTTGGCTCTCCAATATCGATTTTACTGTTGTTGGAAGCGGTATCGTGGGGCTTAATTGCGCATTACAATTACGAAAACGCCATCCCAAAGCTAAAATAGTGGTATTGGAAAAAGGCCTATTACCACAAGGCGCCAGCACCAAAAATGCAGGGTTTGCCTGTTTTGGAAGTGTTTCCGAAGTCTTGTCAGATTTAAAAACCCATTCAGAGGAAGAAGTAGTGCAATTGGTCCAAGATCGTTGGGACGGTATAAACGCTTTACGTCAAATTTTGGGAGACTCAGCAATAGATTTACAAATACATGGAGGTCATGAGCTTTTTTTGGAAGCGCATAAAACCTTATACCAAGAGTGTGTTTCAAAACTGAAATTGGCGAATGAATTACTGCATCCTGTCTTTCGCACTGATGCTTTTAAACTGTCGCCAAATAGGTTTAGGTTCAACCGCATCGAACAGAATTACA
The DNA here is from genome assembly GCA_964507115.1 of uncultured Maribacter sp. Lineage (GTDB taxonomy): Bacteria > Bacteroidota > Bacteroidia > Flavobacteriales > Flavobacteriaceae > Maribacter. Next base: position 27,276 of record CAZDOW010000035.1, on the reverse strand, counting down.
TTTCACACCGTTTTGAAGGTCAAATAGATACAGGTAAAATGATGCAGAGCTTATTGCAAAAAGCCCGTTTAGAAGAAATTACAATTTTAAACGGAGTAACAGTAAAGTCCTTTCAAGATAATCCAGATTCCGTTGCTATAGAAACCAATGCCTTTTCGTTTTCATCTAAGAAGCTATGTGTTGCCGTTAACGGGTTTTCAGGCGAGCTTATAAAAGAAAAAGTTAAGCCTGCAAGAGCGCAGGTCATCATTACCAAACCAATAAAAAATCTTGCTATTAAAGGCACCTTCCATCTGCAGGAAGGCTATTATTACTTTAGGAACATAGACAACAGGATTTTATTAGGTGGTGGACGAAATCTAGATTTTAAATCAGAAGAAACTACAGAGTTCGGTACTACGGAGTTGGTTCAAAATAAACTAGCGGATATCCTGAAGAAGGTTATTTTACCGGACACCTCTTTTGAAATAGATTATTCATGGAGCGGAATCATGGGTGTGGGCAAGCAAAAGAAACCTATTGTTAAACAGTTGTCCAACAATGTGGCCTGTGGCGTACGTTTGGGAGGAATGGGTATAGCTATTGGCACTAAGGTTGGAGGGCAATTAGCAGATATGTTTTAATCACAATAGCGTATTTTTTATTGAAAATAGCTCCTTGGAATTGGAAACGGTCGAATATTCTTATTATATTGTCATCCCCATAAAAATCAACATCTTACTTCATTTAGATATTTTTTGACCTCGCCATTGTAGTTCACTACAAGATGCTATGCACATAGCTGAACATTATATGAAAAAAGATTTTAAAAAATACGGGGTATACGCCTTTTTAAGTCTGTTATTATCCACCGTTTGTAGTTGCTCTATTACGCAAACATCTTATCAACGAGAATACAACAGAATTTGGAGAGAAATGGTAAAAACCCAGGCGTGGCAGAAATCCTTGGAAAAACAAGCCCAAGAACAAGAGCTATACGCCAGTGCAGATAGCGAAATAATTGTTTTTGAAGGACCAAATATTGCAAAGAGGAAAACACTTTTTGAAAATGACTACCAGTCCTTAGTAGCCAGAGCATACTTTAAAATTATTACAGAGGCCGAAAAAGCAGATGCCCGTATATCTGCTGAATATATAATATTACAGGAACGGGAAGAGCAAAATCCAACAGGTGTTGACAAACAATTCAAAAAGAAAAAGGAAGAAGTGTCCAAAAAATATGAGGCCCATAAAGCAATGCTAAGTGGACTCAAGTCTTGGAATATTTTTAGTGAGAACAGATCGGGAGATTTGGACTATTTTAAGGCGGAACATCGGAACGATGTTGAAGCTATGATGGCCAAGGGTGAAGCAGATGGACAAATCGTTAACTTTTTGATTTATAAAATGGCTGATCTCTATCATCTTGAAGAATAGCGACAATCTTGATGAACTAAAAGAAGCTGCATTTGCACATTGCAAAACATTTGTGTCTGGTAGACTAGCTCGTTTAAACAACCAAAGCAAAGAGATTTCTGAAGCTCTTACTTCAGAGACCAAAAGTAGTGCCGGCGATAAACACGAAACGGGTAGGGCCATGTTACAATTAGAAAGAGAAAAGTTAGGTGCTCAACTTGCTGAAGCCGAAAAAATGCAGGCCTTGCTGCATAAAGTCCCGTTGAAGCCAATTTCTTTAAGTATTGGGTTGGGTGCTCTGATTGTCACTTCTGGACACTGCTATTTTCTTTCTGTTTCTGCAGGGGAATGTAAACACAAAGACCACGTAATTTATTGTATTTCTCCGGCAACACCCATTGGAAAATTATTATTGGGAAAACAAGCAGGGGGTAGTTTCAATTTTCAATCCAAGGAAAATAAAATACTGGTAATTAGATGATTATATATTTTTTAGCTTTAGATACTGTAGATTTATTCGTATCTTTTTAAGACCTAATTAATATATAAAAATCATGACAACACAAGAAGTAGCCCAAAAATTAGTGCGCCTTTGTAAGGAAGGGAAGTATCCTGAAGCGTATAATATGTATGCGGAAGATGCAATTAGTGTAGAAATGGACGGATGGACCGAAGGCCAACAAATCACAAAGGGCAAATCGGCAATTTTAGACGGATTTAAGCAGTGGCAAAGCAACATAGAAGAAATGCATGGAGGAACAGTTGGAGACCCTATAGTTGCGGGTAACCATTTTGTTGTACCTATGACTAGTGATGTGACGTTTAAACAGGGAGGCCGGGTACACATGGACGAATTATGTGTATATGAAGTAGCAAACGGACAAATTAAAAAGGCACAATTTTTCTACGAACTACCTCCACAATAGGCTTGTATCTTATTAATTTAATCTAAGTGAGGTTTGCTCCTATTCGCTTTTTTAAGTGCTGCCTTCTTTTTGGATTTCAATCTTTTTTCTACAGACGACCTAGACGGTTTAGAAGGTTTTCTTCTTTTGGGTTGAATCAGTGCTTTTTCTAGCAGAGCGAATACCCGTTTAACAACTATAGATTTATTCTTATGTTGACTACGAGATTCGTCGCATTGCAATAGCAGTACTCCATTTTTGGAAAGCTTTGACTTTAGTTTTAAATCAAGCCGGTTCCTTTCCCTTTCTGTTAAACCTTTAGAATTGTGGATATCAAAAGTTACTTCCACTTTAGAGGATACTTTATTAGCATGCTGACCACCTGGGCCACCACTGCGTACGGCCTTAAACTGAAGTTCTGATAAAATAAGGTTACTGTCCAAAAAAATGCTTTGGAACAAAAGTAACCAAACCAACTAAATTATTGATAACTGATAGCGCTCTAGGTTTTAACCGATGCATACAGGTAAAAGCAATAATACAAATACAATCAATGTCAATAAAAGATGAACTCTTCTCATGGTATAAAAATTAAAATTCCTAACCCTGAACGATGAAAATTTGTGGGCAGTGCGTCTAGCTCGCTATTTTTAGGAAACGTCATTACCCAAGGGTTAACTATAGCTGCAAAGATAAAATGAAACTTTTCTAAATCAAAAACTAATGCAGTCTTTGATTTATGGTTTCAAGCGCTATATTGAGATAGATATGCGTATCAAAATCCAATGCTACAGTATGATGAAAAAAGATGGCAGTACCGTTTGATGTTTCTCCCTTAGTTAGGTAATAGTTTCCCATAGGATAGATCTCTTTGACGGTAACCCGCAATCCTGAGGTATTTGAAACCTTAAGCTCATGTGCATAAACGATAATGGTTCTGTCAGAATGGGCGTAGGATTTTAATTGGGACATCGCTATGCTATTAGCTTCTCCAAATAGTGACGCTACATATAAGTTGCCAGGTTTATTATATAGTTCCATAGGATGTCCTTCGGCAATGGTATCCCTATTTCTCAACACTATCATTCGGTCCATAAAAGGTAGTACATCATTGTGGTCGTGCGTGGCTACGATACATGTAATTTCATTTTCTTTTGCATAGGCAAAGATATTTCTCCGAAGACTATTTTTTAAAAAGTTATCTATATGTCCAAAAGGTTCATCCAAAAGTAACACCTCGGGTTTTTGTGCCAAGACCCGGGCCAAGGCCACACGCTGTTGCTGTCCACCACTTAAGCTCTTTACTGTTTTATTAGCAAACTCCGTTAACTCTATCAGTTCTAATAGCTCCTGTGCCCGAGCCTCTAACTCTTCTGGATAAAAGACAGAAAGGTATTGGGAAATGTTTTCTTTTACCGAAATAAAAGGCATAAGATCAAAATCCTGAGATAGGTATTTCATAAAAGGAGCCCCAGGAATCAAATGGTGGGCTGGACCTAAAATCCGTTCATCTCCCCAGAATACAGCGCCTTGTTCCAGGTCCATCAATCCGTAGATGATCTTTAACAAGGTACTCTTACCACAGCCGCTTTCTCCAATCAAGGCGACATGCTCACCTTTAGACACAGTAAGGTCGATGTCCTCCAATACAAGACCCTTGTCATAGGCAAAAGAAACATGTTCTACTCTAAGCATAATTTGGTTTTGCAAATAGCATATAAAAAATCCGCTCTAAAATAGAACGGATTTTTTATTAATTTATTGATAAAAGAATTTAGTCCTTGAATTCTTTCAGGACCGCTTTGTTGGGCAACTCATCATAACCCATATTATAAAGCGTAAAGCCGTAAATATCTGCATACTGCTCTATCGTTTTACTTACCGGCGTTCCCGCTCCGTGTCCAGCATTTGTTTCAATACGGATTAAGGTAGGATTGTTGCCAGTCTGTTTTTCCTGCAGTTCTGCTGCAAACTTAAAACTATGTGCCGGAACTACACGGTCATCGTGGTCTCCGGTGGTCACTAGTGTAGCGGGATACGACGTACCTGCTTTCACATTATGTACTGGCGAATAACCCTTTAGATAGTTGAACATCTCTGCATCGTCTTCAGAAGTACCATAGTCGTAGGCCCATCCGGCTCCTGCAGTAAACGTATGGTATCGCAACATATCCATAACACCTACAGCAGGAAGCGCTACCTGCATTAAATCTGGTCTTTGCGTCATTGTTGCGCCTACAAGTAGGCCGCCATTAGAACCTCCGCGAATGGCTAGGTATTCTTTTGAGGTATACTCATTGTCAATAAGGAATTCTGCCGCAGCTATAAAATCATCGAAAACATTCTGCTTTTTTGTTTTAATTCCTGCATCATGCCATTCTTTGCCATATTCCCCTCCACCTCTAAGATTGGGAACAGCATAAACGCCTCCTTGTTCCATCCATACAGCATTTACTATGCTAAAAGATGGCGTAAGACTAACGTTAAAACCGCCGTAGCCATAAAGGATAGTCGGGTTTTTACCATTGAGCTCCAATCCCTTTTTATGCGTAATAATCATAGGAACTTTGGTGCCGTCCTTTGAGCTATAAAACACCTGTGTAGAGGTGTAATCCTCTGGATTAAAATCAATCTCTGGCTTCCAATATTGTTCGGATTTCCCTGTCTCCACATCAAATTTATAGGAAGAGCCTGGCGTATTGTAATTGGTAAAAGAATAATAGAATATTCGATCATTTCTTTTACCACCAAACCCACTAGCGCTGCCTACACCGGGCAACTGTACCTCGCGCATCTTGTTACCTTGGTAATCATATTGGTCTACCTTAGATATAGCATCTACCATATATTCTGCGAAAAAGTAACCGCCTCCCGTATTGGGACTTAATACATGCTCTGTTTCTTGTATAAAATTTGTCCAATATTTTGGTTCTGGATGGCTCGCATCAACAGTCACTATTTTTTTATTTGGAGCATCCCTATCCGTAACTATATAGAGTGTAGAACCTACATTATCTATAACATAATTGTCCGAATCGGTGTCTTCTACAATAGGAATCAACAATCCATTAGGATCTTCTAAGTCTTGGATATAAAGTTTATTCCCTGAGGTAGATATGGAAGCCGATATAATCAAATACCGGTCGTCCTCCGTTACCCCAGCACCAATATACCTGTGTTTTTCAAGAGGCTTACCACCATAGATGAGTTCATCATCCTTTTGCTCGGTACCTAGCTTGTGATAATATACTTTGTGCTGATCCGTCTTTGCTGATAGTTCGCTGCCCTCCGGCTTATCATAGCTAGAATAGTAGAAACCATCGTTACCTCTCCAAGAGATACCACTAAACTTAATGTCAACTAAGGTATCTTCTTTAATCGTTCTTGATTCGGTGTCCATAATAATAGCCTTACGCCAATCACTACCACCTTCTGAAATTAAATATGCTGCCAAGGAACCGTCCTTAGTAAAACTTAGACCTGCCAATGAAGTGGTACCGTCTTCGGAAAAGGTATTGGGGTTTAGAAAAACCTCCGGTTCAGACTCTCCTTTTTTTCTGTACACCACATATTGGTTTTGCAGTCCATCGTTCTTATAAAAATAAGTGTAATCACCTTCCTTAAATGGAGAGCCCAACTTCTCATAATTCCATAATTTTTCTAAACGGTTTTTAATATCGTTTCTAAATGGAATGTTCTCAAGGTAACCAAAGGTGTTTTTATTCTGTTCGGCTACCCAAGCCTCTGTTTCTGCACTACGGTCATCTTCCAGCCAGCGGTAGGGATCCGGCACATCGGTTCCAAAATAGGTGTCAACGGTGTCAACTTTTGCAGTAGTAGGATAGGTCACGGCGATTGGTTCTCTTTTAGTTTCTGTTTTGCAAGCAGCAAGTAAAATTAGTGCTACTAGGCATAAAATTGGTTTTTTCATGGTGTATTGAAATTAGTCTGGTTAAAACTACCATAAAAAAACCTCCAAAACGGATATGTTTTGAAGGTTTTAACATTCTTTAGTCCCAGTATTTAAACCAATTCGTTTTTTATCAAATATTCCGCAATTTGAACTGCGTTTGTTGCAGCTCCTTTTCTAAGGTTATCTGCCACAATCCACATATTAAGGGTATTACGTTGTGTTTCGTCCCTGCGGATACGGCCTACAAAAACCTCATCCTTATCATGAGCGTAGATAGGCATGGGATACGTATTGGTGTCTGGGTTGTCTTGTACGGTGATGCCAGGAGTGTCGTTTAAAATACGACGGACTTCGTTCAATTCAAAATCGTTCAGAAATTCCACATTTACAGATTCTGAATGTCCACCAGTTGTAGGAATACGCACTGCCGTGGCCGAAATAGAAAAAGAACGGTCATTCAATATTTTTTGCGGTTCCCGAGCTAGTTTCATTTCTTCTTTAGTGTATCCGTTTTCCATGAAAACATCACAATGGGGTAGCGCATTGCGCCCAATAGGATAGGGATACGCCATTTCTCCTTTGATGCCTGCAATCTCGTTCTCCAATTGCTTTACAGCTTTAACACCGGTGCCCGATACGGATTGATAGGTAGAAACCACTACCCGTTTCATCTGATATTTTTTATGTAATGGAGCTAAGGCCATAACCAATTGTATTGTTGAACAATTTGGATTGGCTATGATTTTATCTGATGCAGTAATTTCGTCAGCGTTGATTTCAGGAACTACTAATTTTTTATTAGGATCCATACGCCAAGCAGAAGAATTATCTATAACCGTTGTACCTGCCTCAGCAAACTTTGGAGCCCATTCTAATGATGTATCTCCTCCTGCCGAGAAAATGGCGATATTGGGTTTATGTGCAACGGCATCAGCCATTCCGATGATCGTGTATTCCTTGTTTTTATAAAACAGTTTTTTGCCTACCGACCGTTCTGAAGCTACCAATAAAAGCTGGGTTATGGGAAAATTACGTTCTGCTAAAACCTTTAACATGACCTCTCCTACCATGCCCGTGGCGCCAACTACTGCTACTTTCATCTACTACGTATTAGAATTGAGGGACAAAAATAGGAAATACCGAGAGGTGTATCATCAATATTATTTTAAATATTAAAAATATAACAAAAAGTTTTAAACTTAACATTTTATGTTTTGCATTATTTGATAGACCAGTTCAGTATTATTATAATCCCGTATTTTATCCGGAATGTACTATCACCAAAAAAAGAACCGTCAATAGTGTTAGCGAAACAACTATTGACGGTTTAAAATTATACTGCAAGTGCAGCGGTCTGTCCTGAAATATTTCAGGAAATAACGTTGATACTTATTTTTTTAAGGAATCTCTAATTTCAGTAAGTAATTCCTCCGTGGTAGGACCTTTTGGTGCTTCTGGAGCAACTACTACAGGTGCTTTAGATTTATTGTAAGCCTTAACGATCATGAATAATACAAAACCAACAATGACCAAATTGATGATGGCGTTTACCCAATTACCGTACATTATTGCATTTTCCGGTAGTGAAATTGTTCCATCTGCTGCAACCACTGCCTCATCCAATACTACTTTCATATCGGCAAAGTTTATACCGCCAGCAAAGTGACCAATAATCGGCATCATAATATCGCCTACGAAACCTTTAACTACCAATCCTACTGCACCTGCCAAGATAACCGCAACAGCAAGATCAATGACATTTCCTGTCATTATAAAATTTTTGAATTCTTTTAACATGATTTAGTGTTTTTAATAATGGTTAATATTAAGTACGGCAATGTACTAAAAATATTGCTTTCTTAATGAAATGTTAATTAAGCTTTTAAGAAATGATAATTCGTTTTACACGTTGAGAAATACCTGTTAGCAGTTCGTAAGAAATAGTGTTTGCCGTTTCGGAAAACTCCTCAGCCGATAGCTCTGGCCCAAAAATAAGGACCTCATCACCTTCTTTGCAATCAATGCCAGTTACATCAATCATAATCATATCCATACACACATTGCCAATAATAGGCGCCTTCTTTCCTTGAATACTTACAAAGGTCTTACCATTACCATACTGTCTGCCAATACCATCCGCATGGCCCAATGGAAGTGTTGCAGAAACCCTAGGGCTGTTTTTGGCAAAGCGTCTATTGTAACCAACAGTTTCGTTTGGTTCTAAGTGATGAATTTGAGATATAATAGTTTTTAGCCGTGCTACGGGTTTCAACTCCTGATCTACGCTGGCTTCGTTTCCATAACCATAAAGTGCGATTCCACAGCGAACCATATCATATTGAGCTTCAGGATAATTTACGATTCCAGAAGTATTCAACAAATGGCGAAAAGGACGATATGGGAGCAAAGATTCCAATTGATCGGCAATACTTTGGAAGGCTGAAATCTGTTGTTTTGTAAAATCGCTTTCCGAGTGGTCTTCGGAAGCCGCAAGATGTGAAAATAGCGATACCGCCTTAATGTGCTTATTGGTATGAAGGACCTTGGCAATATACCCTACATCTTCTTTCCTGAATCCAAGTCTATTAAGACCTGTATTAAACTTAAGATGCACCGGATACTGAAGCTGTCCATGTTTTTTAGCCGTTTCCAAAAAACTATTTAAAATATTCTTGGAGTAGATACTAGGTTCTAGGCACCGTTCTATGAGCACATCAAAACTCACTTCTTGTGGGTGTAGTACCAGAATAGGGGTGGTGATACCTGCATCACGTAATGCTATCCCCTCACTCGCGTAGGCGACGGCAAAGTAATCCGTTCCTAATTCCTGAAGTTTTTTTGCAATGACTTGGGAATCGGTACCGTAGGCAAAGGCTTTTACTACAGATAAAAATTTCGTTTCTGGCCGTAGTTTTAATCGCAAATACTGATAATTGTGGGCCAGTGCCTTTAGATCCAGTTCTAGGACCGTTTCTCTCGCCTTAGCCATTAGAACTTTCGTTTTTGCTTTTTATTTCTTCTGATGATACGTCGATTTTCTTTACACGTTCCTTTAGCATTGCCTTATAAAAAGCACCCCTGCTTAAGGGTTCATACTCCTCAACTTCTCCTAGCATCACCAAGTTGTCGTTACTGGATTTCCTAAAGCTATAATTAGCCAAATTCCCTGTTCGCGTACAAATAGCATGCACTTTGGTTACGTATTCCGCAGTTGCCATTAATGCTGGCATAGGGCCAAAAGGGTTTCCTTTAAAGTCCATATCCAACCCGGCAACAATAACACGTACCCCTTTGTTGGCCAAATCGTTACAAACCGTCACGATTTCATCATCAAAAAATTGCGCCTCATCTATCCCTATAACATCGCATGTGTCTGCGAGTATACGGATGTTAGCCGCGGCAGGAACAGGTGTAGACCGTATTTGGTTGGCATCGTGGGATACCACCAACTCGTCAGCATAGCGCGTATCTACCATGGGCTTAAAAATTTCGATCTTCAGTTTAGCAAATTGTGCTCGCTTTAGGCGACGTATGAGTTCCTCTGTCTTTCCCGAAAACATAGATCCAGCAATCACTTCTATCCAGCCGAACTGTTCTTTGGGGTTAACGGTATTTTCGAGAAACATTTTGTAATTTTAGACGAAAATAAGATGTTTTTTCGTTCTAGTTTATAGAATGCTAAAGTTATTAAAAAAACGCACTGTATTCCGCAGAAATACATTAATTTGAAAGTGGAAAGCGATGTCACGTCGATTTAAAATATAAATCAAAGCTGTACCATAATGACTATTGTGCGCCTTTGATAGAAAGAAAAAGTAAAAGATGAAACAAAAGTTAAAAGATGAATTGATAAAAATGTCTACCGACATTATTACGTCTAGAGATATAAACGATATTCCTGCATTGTATGAAGCGGCCAAAAATCTCTATGAAAAATTAGCGGTATTAAAGTTTATTGAGGAAGAGCTGAATGACATCCAAGTGGATGTTTCCAAAAGTGTTATTGCGGAGAAGTTTGAAAAAATGGCGAATGCGGTATTAAGTGGAAATTCCTCGGTGCCTGAAAGTAATCCGCATCAAGAAGATATAATTATTCCAGGCATGGACACGATTAAGGATATGGTGTCCGAAATGCCAAGTTCCGAAAGCTTGGATGAAGTGTTGAACGAATTTATGGGAAATCCGGAACTCATGAAGAATGATAAGGAAATCTTTATGCCTGCCAATACTGAAAAAATAGAGAATCCAAAATCGTTAAACGACCGGTTGTCTAACAAAGAGCTTAAGGTAGATTTAAACAATAGATTGGCCTTTGTAAAACACTTATTCAATAACAGTACTGAAGATTATAACCGAGTGCTTTCGCAATTGAGTACGATAGATTCTGAAGAGCGTTCCATTTCTTTTATTACCAATATGGTGAAGCCGGACTACAAAAATTGGGAAGGAAAAGAGGAGTTTGAACTGCGGTTTATGGAATTGATAGCGCGGAGGTTCGCTTAAAAAAACACTCCTATATCAAACTATAAAACCTGGCACTTATGCTGGGTTTTATAGTTTAATAATCTGTTTTAGTATCACTACTTTTGTATAGAATTATTATCTGAACGCTATGGGGAAACTGTATTTGGTGCCAACACCAATTGGCAATCTAGAGGATATGACCCTTAGGGCCATTCGTATATTAAAAGAGGTAGACTTAATTCTTGCTGAGGATACCCGAACCAGCGGAAAACTATTACAGCATTTTGAAATAGCTACCCAAATGTATAGCCATCATATGCATAACGAGCATAGGACTGTTGATGGTATTATAAAACGATTACAGAACGGCGAGACCATAGCCCTAATTTCCGATGCTGGCACCCCAGCCATTTCCGACCCAGGGTTTTTACTGACGCGGGCTTGTTTGGAAAACGATATTGACGTAGAATGTTTGCCGGGTGCAACGGCGTTTGTCCCAGCATTGGTAAACAGCGGTCTCCCCAACGATAAGTTTGTTTTTGAAGGATTTCTTCCTGTAAAGAAAGGGAGACAGACCAGATTAAAGGTTTTAGCAGACGAGACCCGAACAATAATCTTCTATGAATCACCACATAAATTACTTAAAACACTTGCTCATTTTGTAGCTTACTTTGGTGCCGATAGACAGGTGTCTGTTTCTCGGGAACTCACCAAACTCTATGAAGAGACGCTTCGGGGTACTGCGGAAGAGGTGTTGCAACACTACACGGACAAACCGGCTAAAGGAGAAATTGTTATTGTAGTTGGCGGTAAGAAGTAATGCAAAAACTATTAACTGAAATAAGGAGTTGTGAGGTATGTAAGGCACATTTGCCTTTGCCACCTAGCCCTATTGTTTCTGGAACTCAGAAATCAAAAATCATATTGGTAGGTCAGGCACCGGGAAAAAAGGCACATGACAATAATAGAGCCTGGGACGATCCAAGCGGTAAAAAACTACGCGAGTGGTTAGGCGTAAGCGAGGCACAATTTTATAATCCTGACAACTTTGCCTTAGTGCCTATGGGGTTTTGTTATCCCGGCAAGGCAAAAAGAGGGGATTTACCACCACGAAAAGAATGTGCCCCTTTATGGCACCCAGTAATCTGGGAACAGTTTGAAGATGTGAAATTGACACTGCTAATTGGAAAGTATGCTCAAGATCAGTATCTGGGAAGCAACTCCAAAAAGAACCTCACAGAAAACGTGGCTAACTATTCCCATTTTTTACCTAAGTATTTTCCGCTACCGCACCCTTCGCCTGTGAATCATTTTTGGCGGGGTAAAAATCCTTGGTTTGAGGATGAGGTTGTTCAAGAATTAAAAGAGTTGGTTGGAACTATTCTTAAAGCCTAAGCGTTATTTTACTAAAAAATTATTTGTCCTAAGGATTATTCTTAGTGCTGTAAGAAACTAAGCAAATTGTACAATCGGTATTTCAAAAACAGAATTCATTGCGACCTAGTCCGATATGATGATGTCTAATTTTCTTTTAATCCTTTTTCAAAAAGATAGGTAATCTCAGAACCAATAGTCAGTTTAAGTGTATCGGCATAGATAGAGTCCAATTCAGTTTTATGAGTAATTTTTGCCATATCTCTGGTGAATTTCACCTCATCAAAATCGGTCTTATACACACTTTTCGTTTTGCTTTCAATTGCGAATTCCCTAAAGTATTTGGAACTTAACCTAACCTCTTGCATTAGATTGTATTTGGCCGGTACCCGCACCGTCACGGAATACGAATTTGTCTTGTTGTAATCGTGGCTATAAAAAACTGCAGATACCAAAATATGATCTTTTTCCATAAATTGTATCTTCTCAAAATCACCTACATCCCCTACATACTCTTGTCGGTCTACTACATTGTAAGCCGTAAGCTTTGGTATATAAATACCGGTAAAGCATCCAGACAATAGAAGAGATAAAATAGCAAGGTACTTTTTCATAATACAAAAATAGTATTTCTTAGGGTTTCAAATGATACAGTTTCAAACCAAACATCTAATACTTAGACCCGTCATGCTTCCCTTTCTCCCAACCATGTTTTCCTAAGTATTGGTTGCCACTATCCACCGCATCATCCTCAATAGAAGTCCCCATGGAGTCGTTCCATCGGTTCAGGTAGCCAAAAAGTGAGATTACGCCAAGCATTTCTACAACTTCTCCTTCGTTCCAATGTTGGTACAATCGTTCTTTTATTTCTGCATCCACTGCATTGGGCACTTGGGAGGCCAGCACTGAGAAATCAAGCGCGGCACGTTCTGCTTCCGAGAAAGCGGAGTGCGTTCTGTATTTCCATATATTATCCAGTTGCTCCTGTTCAGCCCCGTAACGTTCCGCAGCACGGATGGCATGCGCCTGGCAATAACGGCATCCGGTAGCGTTGCTACTTACCCAAGCAATCATTCTTTTTAAAGCCGATGTCACCCTGCCCTCATTCGCCATAACTGCTTTGTTAAGGTTAATAAAAGCTTTAGAAATAGCAGGTCTGTGTTGCATGGTTAAGACCGAATTGGGACAAAAGCCCAAGGTCTCATTAAAGAATTTGGCCAATTCGGCTGTTTCGGGACTGTGACTTGAATCAAGCGGGTTTACTAAGGGCATATTATAAATTTTAGACGTTAGAGCTTAAAAGTACGAATGGTGAGTTCATAATCTAGAGCCAGCACAAGCCTTTTAACAGGCATCAAATTGTTGTATTTTTGTGCCTCTACAAGAAACACAAAAATTATGGCGACAACAAATCATATTACAACGAAATGGAAAGGCGGAATGGCTTTTGAAAGTACAAATCCATCTGGACAAACACTTACTATTGACGCTGGACCAGAAGATGGTGGCGAAGGTGCGGGTTTAAGACCAAAGGCATTGATGCTCTCCGGACTTGCAGGCTGCTCTGGTTTGGATGTTGCTTCCCTAATTAAAAAAATGAAACTGGACGTGGATGATTTCCATATAGAAACCATTGCGAACCTAACGGATGAACACCCAAAATACTATGATAAGGTCGTTCTAGAATACCACTTTTACGGTGCCAACCTGAACGAAGATAAATTGCAACGCGCAGTTGATCTATCTGTTGAGAAATATTGTGGCGTTATGGAAATGTTCCGAAAATTTGCGGAGTTGGAGATAAAGAGTGTGTTTCATAAAAAATAAACACAAAATTCGAATTCAAATTCAAACACAATCTTAATGGCTACTAAACCCTTTGACCTTGAAGAGAGATTGATGAATTTTGCAGCTGATATTGCTATTTTTTGCAAAGAAATTCCAAATGACTTTACGGGTCAATATTATGATCATCAGCTTTTACGCTCTTCAGGAAGTTCTGCACTTAATTTTGGAGAAATGCAGGGAGCACAATCCGATAGGGATTTTAAAAACAAAGCGGCTATTTCTCTTAAGGAATTAAAGGAATCCAGAATGAATTTGAAAATTCTTACAAGAATAGATTACGGAGATAAAACTAAAAGAGCATCTCTGTTAGACGAGTTAGAACAATTAATAAGAATCATTGCCACAATAATCAAGAACAAAAGTTGATTTTAGCGGTTTTAATTTAAAACCAATTTTTGTATTTGAGTTTGACATTTGTATTTGTATTTAACCATGCGCTGGACCATAAAACCAAAACCCAAGACAGAGCAAATTGACCAGTTGGCCAAAGCACTAAAGGTCGATTGTCTTGTTGCGCAATTATTGTTGCAGAGAGGTATTGACACCTATGAAAAAGCAAAGGATTTTTTCCGCCCTCAATTAGAAGATTTACATGATCCGTTCCTTATGAAGGATATGGACATTGCTGTAAACCGTATAGAAACTGCCATTGCCAACAACGAGAATATTTTGGTTTTTGGGGATTACGATGTGGACGGGACAAGTGCAGTGGCGTTAGTGTCTTCTTACCTTTTAAATTATTATCCAAATGTTGCGACCTACATCCCAGATAGGTATGATGAGGGTTATGGGGTTTCCTATACCGGAATTGATTTTGCAGAGGATAATGGGTTCACGTTAATTATTGCGCTTGACTGCGGGGTAAAAGCTATTGAAAAAGTGGCCTACGCCAAAGAAAAAAAAGTAGATTTTATCATTTGTGACCACCACAGACCCGGTAAAAAATTACCGGATGCCGTTGCTATTCTGGACCCGAAAAGGCCAGATTGTACGTATCCGTATGATGAATTATGCGGTTGTGGGGTAGGTTTTAAACTGATACAGGCCTTGGGTTCTAGAAAGGGAGAAACGATCCACGACCAAACGCAATATCTTGATTTGGTAGCTACTGCGATAGGCGCCGATATTGTACCTATAACTGGAGAGAATCGAATACTAGCTTTTTATGGTCTACAAATTATTAATGAAGCTCCGAGAACTGGTTTTAAGGCTATCATTGACCAACTCAACAAGTCTACCCTAACTATTACCGATGTGGTGTTCACGATAGCCCCTCGCATCAATGCAGCAGGCCGGATGAAACACGGTCAGCATGCCGTAAATCTACTTACCGAAACCAATGCAGCACAGGCGGTAAAATTCGCAGCTGAAATTGAAAAGTTCAATACGGACCGCAAAGGACTGGATAAGAAAATTACCCAAGAAGCCTTAGTTCAGATTCAGGAAAACCAAGAGGAAGATGGTTTTACTTCGGTGGTCTATAAGGAAACTTGGCACAAGGGTGTTATTGGAATCGTAGCTTCACGTTTGATTGAAACTTATTATCGTCCTACTTTGGTTTTCACAAAGAGTGGAGATAAATTGGCAGCATCCGCCAGATCTGTAAAAGGTTTTGATGTATACAACGCATTGGAGGGGTGTTCTGATTATATAGAACAGTTCGGTGGCCATAAATATGCAGCGGGACTTACGTTGTTGGAGCATCAGTATAACAACTTTAAACACCAATTTGAAAAGGTAGTTAAGGAATCCATAGACCCGCAATTGTTGGTGCCAGAGATTACCGTTGATACCCAAATAGAATTAAAGGATATCACCCCAAAATTACTGCGTATTTTAGAACAATTCGCACCATTTGGGCCTGGAAATATGAGTCCGGTCTTTATGGCTGAAAATCTGATAGATAGCGGTTATGCAAAGGGGGTTGGCGCGGAGAATGCACACTTAAAAATTTCGGTTACACAACACGATCAGTACAAAATAAATGGCATCGGTTTCAATCTGGGGCAAAAATTACCTTTAGTTACCAGTAGAAAACCATTCAGTGCTGTATTTTCTATAGACGAGAACGAATGGAAAGGTACTATAAGCCTTCAATTGAAATTAAGAGACATTAAATGAATATAGTGCATTTGGCCATTTGGGTGTCGGAATTAGAGTTGATGCGTAGTTTTTATGAGCTTTATTTTGGAGCAATCGCGGGAGAAAAGTATGACAACAAATCAAAAAATTTCTCGTCTTACTTCCTAAGTTTTGGTGTTGGCCCTAGATTGGAATTGATGAAGAAACCAGAAATACCTTCCATAAGCAATAGGCCAAAAGAATACTTGGGTATTAATCACTTTGCCATATCCGTGGGTTCCAAAGAAAAAGTGGACGCGCTTACCGATCAATTAAGAAGTGATGGCTTTTCAATAGTAGGAAATCCTAGGATTACAGGTGATGGTTATTATGAAAGTGTTGTCTTAGATCCAGAGGGAAATAGAATAGAAATTACACTGTAGCATATGAGTAATCAGATAGATCCTTATGCTGCGCTACGTTTTAAAGAATTCAATATTTTTTTGAGCGTGCGTTTTGCAATGGTATTTGCGTGGTCCATGCAATTCATCGTTATAGAGTGGCAAGTGTATTCCATGACCAAGGACCCGCTTTCTTTAGGAATTATTGGTTTAATGGAAGTTATTCCTGCAGTGGGTATGGCGCTATTCGCGGGTCATATTGTTGACCAAAAAGAAAAGCGAAACCTATTGGTAAAGTGCATCCTTGGGTTTTCCGTTATTAGTTTTGGTTTGTTCGTGTTAAGCTTACCTGCTATTGAGGCGGAGTACGATACAAAAATGATACTCTATGGAATTTACTTTTTGGTTTTTCTAGGTGGTTTGGTCAGAGCATTTTTGGGGCCAACGATTTTTTCCTTGATTGCGCTTATTGTTCCTAAACGAATATACCCGAATGCGGCAACCTGGAGTAGTTCTACTTGGCAGTTTGCCTCTGTTCTAGGCCCGGCTTTAGCAGGTTTTTCTATTAGTTTGATAGGGGTGCATTGGTCTATGTGTGTCATTTTTGGTTTTTCTATTCTAGCATTGATACTGCTTTTTCAGATTCCTAAGAAACCTGTTTTAAACCCCAAAATTGGAGAACCTGTTTTTGATAGTTTAAAAGATGGCTTAAAGTTTGTTTTCAGTAATAAAGCCATTTTCGGTGCATTGACTTTGGATATGATTGCGGTACTTTTTGGTGGTGCTATTGCATTGCTTCCTATTTATGCTCAAGATATCTTACACGTAGGTTCTGAAGGGTTCGGAGTTTTAAGAGCAGCACCCGCAGTTGGGGCCTCTATTACCATGTTGGGTTCTACCCGTTTCCCTTTACATAAAAATGCAGGACGTAAATTATTATGGGCAGTGTTCGCTTTCGGAATTTGTATTCTTGTCTTTGGCTTATCAGAATTATTCTGGCTTTCTGTGATTGCACTTTTTTTAAGTGGTGCAGTAGATGGGGTCAGCATGATTATTCGCCAGACCATTTTACAACTAAAAACTCCGGATAATATGCGAGGAAGGGTAGCTTCTGTGAACTCAATTTTTGTGGGCTCTTCAAACGAGCTGGGTGCTTTTGAAAGTGGAGTAGCCGCCAAACTTTTTGGAACTGTCACCGCAGTGGTTTTTGGTGGCTGCATGACCTTGCTAACAGCTGGAACAACGGCTTTAGTTTCACCAACTTTTAGAAAGTTGGATTTATCCAAGGATGTTGCAGAACATGAAAAAGATTAGCCTTTTCTACACATAGCTTTGACTTCACCCTATTGATTACTAGGAACATATGATTTATATCATGAAATACCTTACCCATTGGTTCTAATTTTGATGGCTAAACGTGATTGCAAAAATAGGATCCATGGAAAAAATATCAAGCACCAAAAAACAAGTATATCATTTTGGCTCCCAACATACGGATGGGAATCGTAGCATGAAGAATTTATTAGGGGGCAAAGGGGCAAATCTTGCAGAAATGAGTAGTCTGAGTATTCCGGTACCGCCGGGGTTTACCATTACCACGGAAGTGTGTACCACCTATAACGAAATAGGGCGCCGAGCAGTCATTGCGTTGTTGAAAGAAGATGTTGAAAATGCAGTAGCTGCAATAGAAGGGGTTATGGGAACCAATTTTGGTGATTCTGAAAATCCATTGTTACTATCCGTGCGCTCGGGTGCAAGGGTATCGATGCCCGGTATGATGGATACGGTTCTTAATCTTGGCTTAAATGACGAATCTGTTTTAGGACTGGTAAAGCGCACCAAGAATGAACGTTTTGCATGGGATTCATATCGGCGTTTTGTACAGATGTACGGAAGCGTTGTCTTGGGAATGAAACCAGAAACTAAAGAAGATGAGGATCCTTTTGAAGAAATTATAGACCGTTTAAAAGCAAAACGGCACATTACACTCGATACCCAATTTGCGGTGCAAGACTTGCAAGATTTGGTATATGATTTCAAAGACGCAGTCAAAAAAAGTACAGGACATGATTTTCCGACTGATCCTTGGGAACAACTCTGGGGTTCGGTGGTGGCCGTTTTTAATAGTTGGAACGGCAATCGTGCCATTGTTTACCGAAAAATAAATGGGTACCCTTCTGATTGGGGAACAGCGGTAAACGTTCAGGCAATGGTTTTCGGTAATATGGGCGAGAATTCGGGGACAGGAGTTTGTTTTACTCGTGATGCAGGAACAGGAGTGAACGAATTTAACGGAGAGTATTTGATTGATGCCCAAGGCGAAGATGTTGTTGCTGGCGTACGCACACCACAACAAATTACAAAAATGGGTTCCGAACGCTGGGCCAAATTAGCGCGGATTGAAGAGACAGAACGATTTGAAGCATATCCTTCTCTAGAAGAACGGATGCCAAAGATTTACAAGGAATTATATGCCTATCAAGAACAATTGGAAAAGCATTACCATGATATGCAAGACATGGAGTTCACCATTCAAAATGGAAAACTTTGGATTCTTCAAACACGAAACGGGAAACGTACCGGTGCCGCAATGGTTAAAATAGCAATGGACTTGCTCAAAGAAGGTGAGCTTAACGAAAAGGAAGCCTTACTACAAATAGAACCCAATAAATTAGACGAACTGTTGCACCCTATTTTTGACACCAAAGCGCTAAAACGAGCCAATGTCATTGCACAAGGTTTACCAGCTTCACCAGGAGCAGCTACAGGTAAGATTGTCTTTTTTGCAGATGAAGCCGATAAGTTCAAAAACACCATTTTAGTTCGAATTGAAACCTCACCAGAAGATTTGGAAGGAATGCATTTGGCTAAAGGTATCCTTACCGCAAGAGGAGGGATGACCTCCCATGCCGCTGTAGTGGCCAGAGGGATGGGCAAGTGTTGTGTTTCTGGTGCAGGAGCCTTAAAAATTAACTATAAAAAACGTATGATGACTGTTGGAGAGCAGGAGTATCATGAAGGGGATTGGATTTCATTAAATGGATCTAAAGGTCATATTATTGAAGGTAAAGTTGCTACTATGGAACCTTCGTTAAGTGGTGAGTTTGGGGAGTTGATGGAATTGTCAAATAAATTTACTGCCATGAAGGTGCGCACCAATGCCGATAATCCAAAAGATGCTCAGATCGCTAGAAATTTTGGAGCACAGGGCATAGGCCTTACCAGAACAGAGCACATGTTCTTTGAAGTGGACCGAATCAAAGCGATGCGTGAAATGATTTTGGCAGATACCGTTAAAGGTAGAAAGCTAGCCTTAGAAGAACTATTACCAATGCAACGTAGCGACTTTGAAGGTATTTTTGAAGCTATGAACGGCTATCCTGTAACGGTTCGGTTATTAGACCCACCCTTGCATGAGTTTGTACCCCACCAGTTGGCTACTCAAAAAGAGTTAGCGGATGATCTTCATATTTCATTGGCAGCCGTTAAAAATAAGGTGGCAGAGTTACAAGAGTTCAATCCAATGCTTGGGCATCGCGGTTGTCGATTGGGCATTACGTATCCAGAGATAACAGAAATGCAGACCCGAGCCATTATGGAGGCTGCCTTAAACCTTAAAGCTAAGGGGATTGACACCAAGCCTGAGATTATGGTGCCTTTGGTCGGAACCGTAGCAGAGTTTGAAAGTCAGTCCAAAATCATTCGAGAAACCGCTGAAGTAGTTTTTGCAGAAAATGAAGATAAGGTTGAGTTTACTGTAGGTACGATGATTGAAGTGCCTCGTGCCGCACTTATTGCCGATGCAATTGCTGAGAAAGCCGATTTCTTCTCTTTTGGGACTAATGACCTTACCCAAATGACCTTTGGATATTCTAGAGATGACGCAGGTAAATTTCTATCCGTTTACTTAGCGCAAGGCATTCTTAAAAATGACCCTTTTGAGGTGTTGGATAAGGAAGGTGTTGGTCAACTAGTCAATTTAGCAACTAAACTTGGTCGTAGCACCAAGCCAAACTTAAAAATTGGCATTTGTGGTGAGCATGGCGGCGAACCATCTTCGGTAGCCTTTTGTCATGATTCTGGAATGGATTATGTCAGCTGCTCTCCGTACCGCGTGCCAATTGCGAGAATAGCTGCTGCACAGGCTGCTATCAAATAGTAACAAGAAGACACCCCAAAACATAAATAGCCACGACCAAAATTTGGTAGTGGCTATTTATGTTAATACCTGCGCGAAGGTTTAGTCTTTCAACTTCTCTAAGCTTAACTTTTCCCCATCAAAAACAGCATAGGTAAAATACTTAATCCAATCTCCAAGGTTGGTGTACTTTGATTTTTCGTTTAATTCTATTTCTAAAGGAAGGTGTCTGTGCCCAAAAATAAAATGATCGTAATGCTGACTTTCCAATTTTCGTTTGGCATATTGCACTAGCCATTCCTTATCTTCTCCTAAGAATTTTGCGTCGTCATCTCCTGAGATAAGTTTGTTCTTAACGGAGAAATACTGTGCCAGTTTCACTCCCCAATCTGGGTGCAGCCATCTAAAGAACCATTTAGCTACAGGATTGGTGAATAATTTTTTCATTCGTTTATATCCTTTGTCATGAGGTCCTAAACCATCTCCATGACCAATAAAAAAAGAGATTCCGTTAATGCTGTATTGCTGAGGTTCATGAAAAACAGGGATATTTAGTTCTTCTTCAAAATAACCATTCATCCATAAATCGTGATTCCCAACAAAGTAGTAGATTGGTATTCCTGCATCTGAAATCTCTGCCAATTTGCCTAATGTTCTGGTAAATCCTTTGGGTACGACGGTTTTATATTCCATCCAAAAATCGAACAAATCTCCCAACAGAAAAATAGCGCCAGCATCTTCTTTAATCTCATCTAACCACGCTACAAACTTTTTTTCTCTAGGATAACTGGCGGCCATTGTAGGTGCTCCCAAATGATTATCACTAGCGAAATAGACTTTTTTGCCTTTTGGAAGATTAATGGTTGTCATTTAAATGTAAATATAAGAATTCCAACAATGAATTATAAACTAGTTATCGCCAGCATACCACTCTGCAAAGGAAGTTTCCGTTTCCTGAAGTTTTAAGGAATGTAATTGAATATTCTTAGGCAGTCTTGCGCTTATTTTAGCAGCAAAATCTATTACCATGTTTTCACTAGTTGGTTGGTAATTTGCTAGAATTACACTATGTCCTCTGTCCGTTAATTCCTTGGCCAGTTCAACGTGCGGGGTGTTCTTATTAAAAACGGTAGCATGGTCAAATTTATCTACTATTTCCTCCTTAACGATTTTCTTTAAATCACTAAAATCAATCACCATTCCCAATTTCACATGCGTAATTTCGGTGATGGGTTTCCCAAAAACGGTAACCGAAAGCTTATAACTATGACCGTGCACATTTCTGCATTTTCCATCGTACCCATATAGGGCATGGCCGGTTTCAAAATTGAATTGCTTGGTGATGCGAATATTACTCATAATCAACTGTTGTGTGGCAAAGGTAGGGATTCTTTAAAATGAAATTGCCAATATGCCGGTGTTGATCTGCTGTTTTATTCGGTTGGTGTTACCGGTTGCGTCCAGGCCATTTCATACAGTATATTTTCAATAGGGTTTTCCTGTAATTTAGACGATGTGATTTTGCATCGGGCAAAAAGCAAGTCTTCAGGCACCTTAAACTCTGCTGCTATGTCGTTCACTACCATTAACGTATCGGTCTGCGTTTGTCCTTTTTTACATCCAATGACTCTTATTTCGTAGGTAACTCCAGTCTCCGGTTCTACCTCAACGGAAAGTATGTTTTTGTCATATGTCAACTTTTTAAGCACAACTCCTGTACTCGAGTAAAAGTCTCCCGTTTCTAATGAATTAATTAAACTTACCGCAGAAAGTGTGTCTGCCTGAACCATTACCCATCCTCTTTCCGCATTACTCCAAGATTTTCCTTTGTTATGGTAATGATGCGAATCATCTGTAGCAAGACCGTACATAAGTGGTTTGTTGTTATTCAAATACGAAACATTGATAAGGTCCCACATTTCTTCTGTGGAAATACGCGTACTATCTCCCATATTATGAACCATGGGATGCCCATTGTATACTTCAAAAAAACGCTCTCCGTTTAATGAAATCATATCATCCAGCGTTATGCTGTAATGAAAGTTTGGATGGTTGATATGCGGTATCATGGGGACACCAGTTTCCTCCCTTTGATTAAGAACTTGATTTATATTGTTTTGCATCACCTCTGCAACACTAGTGCCTCCCATTGGGGCTATTTTTTCTTGAATGTTAGTAGCATTCATATGAATGTGCTTGTCTTCATATCTGTCGGTGATTTCCTCTGATTTGATTACTAGAAATGCTCCTTTCTCTTCTAATTTATGCCTGTATTCTTCGTAGGTTTTCAACTTTACCAAGGTCTGCCCTGAGTCTATCTTATATTCTACCCAATTTGGTCCATACGTTGTAAGATAGTTTTGAAAAGCATTTTTATAAATTGAATCCTCAGCAATAGTTATCCACTTCTCACCTTCCGCAATTATGTTGTGGTCTGACAGGGCCATAAAGTGATACCCGTTGGATTTATAACGATCTAAAATAACCTCTGGAAATTCGTCCCCATCGCTCCAATATGAATGGGTGTGTAAGTTCCCTTTATACCATTTTTGGACGGTATCATTTTCTGCTTCCGACTTGCTTTCACCGCAGCCTATGGCTATGATCAAAATAAGTAAACTAAGCGTGTATTTTATTCTAAGGGTTTTCATAGGACTAGCCAAATTAAAGTCAAAAGTAAAGATAGGACTTTTAAATATTGGTTTGGAAGACAGACTATTCCAATAACTTTTATTTCCTAAAATCACAATTATCGTTTGATAAAGAATGCTTGCTTCTTTAGTACAGCGACCTGATTTTATGGCATCATCAAAAAGACTAATGGCTATACTTATAAAGAACTTAAAATAAGTTTATAGAAATGAAGTTGCGCAACGCCTGGTGCTCTGACTATAGTCTTCTATACGAAGTAAACGGATCTGCTATTTTATAGGGCCATCCAAAGTGTGAAGCAGTTTATTGGATAGCATTCCAGAAACAATGTTCCAATTCATTTAACGCTTAAATCTCCGCTGTGATCTGATACGGTTTACGACGTAAATAATAACAACAAAAAGCGCGACAACGGGAAAAACAAGATCTCCGTTGAGTAAATTTAACATATCCATGGTGCTAATAATCGAGTTAGTAGTTTAAAACGAAAAAACGATGTGCTTATTATTTTTTAAATTTAGAAAGTGCATTTCTAGTGAATTCAGAGAGTACTAATTTTCCTGTAATGGCAGCACGCTCAACAAGAAGTGTATCCCAATGAGATGTATCTTTCCAAAGCACTTTTTTCCATTCTTCAAGTGCTTCTGGATTGTACGCCGATAGTTTTACCACAAAGAATTCTAAATCTTTATCGAGGGCTTTCATAGTATCAAACACTTTTGAAAACAAGCCCTTTTCTTGCGCCCAATACGCATTTTTCCATTCGGTTGGGGAAAGTGACAGTTCTGATATAGCAGCTGTACCTATTTTACGCGCTACGGCAGGTTCGATGACCAAAGGCGCAATACCTATGGTTAATTCTGATAAGCGAATGGACGCATCTACCGAAGCAAATACATAATCGCAAGCTGAAGCCAAACCTACGCCGCCGCCAACAATCTTTCCTTGAACGCGACCCACAATTATTTTTTTACAGCGTCGCATAGCATTAATTACATTGGCAAAGCCACTAAAAAAAATCTTACCCTCCGCTATATTGGAAACCTGCATCAATTCATCAAAAGAAGCTCCCGCACAAAAGGTGTTATCTCCTTCAGATTTCAGCACGATTACGGTAACCTCATCGTTTTCTGAAAGGGTATTTAACTCCGTAGTTAATCTGTTTAGCAGCTCTAGCGTAAAAGAGTTACTTGCCGGATGACCAAATTCTATCGTTGCCATTTGCTGGTCAATTTTGGTGTACAGACTTCCGTTTTCTCTATTGGTTCCCATGAAAAAAGTTAAAGTATTAAAAAGAAAAATAGCACCATAGTACTATATTCTCTTGTTCAAAATTACCCATTTTGTAGTAAGGGTCGAAATTTTCTCCTAAACTTCCATACTAAGGCACCGCCTCTAATAAACATCCAAACAGTAAAACTTATCCAAATTCCTGTAAGATTCCAACCCATATACTTACCCAAAAATAATGCAGGAACAAAACCTAGGAAAGTGGCAGCCAAGAGGGTGTTTCTAAGATAGCGCATTTCACCCAAACCTTTAAATAATCCGTCCAAAACAAAGGCTATAGTATTAATAGGCAAGCCAAGTATCACTATAAAAAAGACACCATAAAAGGCGTCTAATACTATGGTTTCCTTAGAGAAAAGTCTACCAACAGGATAGTAAAAAACAAAGCCGGCAATCATTAAAACCAAGCTAACACATATACCATAGAGCACTATTTTTTTGGAGAGTTCCCACAATCCAGAATAATCTTTAGAACCCAAGAGCCTACCTCCCATAATATTTCCTGCAGCACCATACCCATCTATAAAAAATGCTGAAAAAAGCCAAATATTAATGGCAATGGTATGCGCTCCAATGTACCTGTCCCCCATTGCCGTTGCCTCCCTAACTGCTAGTATCATTGCAGTATTCAAGGCTATGGCGCGGACAAAAAGATTTAAACTCATTACCACTAGTCTGCCTAGCTCTGCGTGTAAGGGGAATATAAATCTAAGGCTTATATCTGTTTTAGTAAGCAACAGTACAAAGGCCATTATGGCCATTACTGCTTGTGCAATTAGACTGGCATAAGCGGCGCCATCTAAATACAAAGGCTCCACCCATCCTTCAATCCCGTATACAAGAATCACATCTAAAACTACATTTAGAAGAGCGCCTACAATCGCAATGACCATGGGCCAATATGTGTTTTGTAGCCCTCTAAAAATCCCCATAACAGCAAAAACGAATAAGGTCAATGGAAAACCCCAAACACGAATAGCGTAGTAGTTAATACAGTACTGTAATATTTTGCCGGAAGCATTGAGAAAAACAAAAATTTCCTCAATAATGAAGATGGTAGATAACAGGACAAGGATACTTAATGCAATATTCAAATAAATAGCCTGTGCAGGTAGTGTTTTCACTTCGTTTAACTTGCCTGCGCCAAGGTACTGTGATATAATGGCAGAAATAGCACTACGGGTCTGTCCCAAAATCCAAATAAGCATGGACAAAAATGATCCTACAATGCCGGCCGCGGCCAAAGATTCCAATCCATCTACCGAAATATTGCCAACAATTGCCGTATCGGTTATAGATAATAAAGGTTCTGCAATACCAGCAATAGTAGCCGGAATAGCAAGTTTGTTGATGTTTTTAAAATTGATAGCTGTTTTCAAGAAAAGTAGTTATAAAACCAGTTCATAACAATGAAACGGGTGTTCGCTTTGATTTAGAAAAAAGATGTCTTCTAATTTTTGGTACCCTCGTTTTTCATAAAAACGTTGGTTTCGTTTGTTTTGGCTAAAGGTATCCAATCGTACCGAAGTACAATGGTTGGTAAGCGCATGATTTTCAGCAAAATCCATCAATTGTTGTGCATAGCCTTGGCTTTGATAGTGTGGATGTACCGCCAAACGATGGATATAGATGTTATTCTTGTTTTCTGTTAGCCAGGACACGTTTTTGTATTCATTATCCATTAAAACGGATAAAACTACACATCCTACAAGCTTGCCATTTATTTTTAGCACATACAATTCTTTACGGTCTATATCCGTTATAAACTGCTTTTTACTTGGGTATTCAGTGGTCCATTGATAAATGCCTCTGCCTTCCATATGCTTGCGGCAAGCATGGGTTAATCCAAGAATATCTAGAATTTCGGATATCTTTGCGCTTTCAATCATAAAAGGAATTCAATTAAATTGTAAATTTAGAGTAATAATCAATAAACTAATTATGACTAATATCCTTGTCCCTATAGGCACCTCTGCGGATGCGCATGAAACCTTACAATATGCAGTAGACTTTGCTTTAGACTTTGGCGCCAATATTTATGTGATGGAAGTGTTTAGCGTAACCTCCAAAGCCGGTACCTTGGCAAACGTAACTGAAAAAATAGCCCAAAGCGGGAAAGAACGTTTAAAAGCAGTTATATCTAAAATAAACAATAAAAGCGTAGCTATTAAGGTGGTCACCTATAATGGGGAGTTAGTAGATGGACTAAATGATATTAATAAGGAGATAGGCTTAGATCTAATTATTCTTGCCCCGCGAAGTCACGATATTAGAGAAGAACTGTATTTAGGAAGTACTTCTGGTGGTATTATTAAACGTACAGACATCCCGGCCTTGGTTGTGCCGAAAGGAACAACCTATGCCAGCTTTAAAAATGTATTGGTCGCATTTAAGTCGGGCATATTAAAGCAAAATAGAATTTTAGACCCATTGGTTACCATTGCCAAGAAACATAGGCCCAAGGTAAACTTGTTACTGGTAAAAACACCTGGTTATTCTGATGATGATTTAAAGATAAATACAGCCTTAATGGATATTTGCTCACAACTCACTATTAGCGAAAATGCAACTGCATACCAAGGTGTTTTGGAACATTTTCAATCCAAACAACCAGATTTGTTGTGTGTATTTAGACGCAAAAGAGGATTTTTTAAAAAATTATGGGAAAAGAGCACTATTTTGAAGGCAGAGTTTTCGGCATCGATTCCAGTCTTAATATTAAGCGTTAACAAAGATTAAGATTTCTTTGATAGCTTACGAAAAAGCTTTTTCTTTGCGACAGCCAAAAATGGGGGATTAGCTCAGCTGGCTAGAGCGCTTGCCTGGCAGGCAAGA